>NZ_JBEXMH010000049.1:0-78916 GCF_040610415.1 Amycolatopsis sp. NPDC004079
GGTCTGGGGGTGCTTGTCAAGGCATCTTTCCCGCCTTGACAAGCACCCCCAGACCGTCAGCACAATCAACCTTCGGGGTGCCCCACGCAACCAACGCCTGCAATGTCGCCGCCAGGCGACGAGCAGTCACCCCAACTCGACAAGCCGATCCAAAAACCCCCGCTGCCCCTTGACCAACTTCTCCCGAGCCACCTCGAGAGAAAACCACTCCACCCGATCCACCTCAGGAAACTCCCGCATCCGCCCAGACCGAGGCGGCCACTCCATCTCAAAAACCCCCGGCACCACCTGAGCCGGATCAAGCTCCCCCTCCACCGCCCAGGCAGTCACGACCTTCCCGGACTGCCGAACCTCCCCCAACTCAACCCAAGCCCCCTCGGGAACCGGAACCCCCAGTTCCTCAGCGAACTCCCGCCGAGCAGCCACCTCGACCGACTCCCCGTCCTCAACCTCCCCCTTAGGCAACGACCAAGCAGCCAGATCCTTCTTAGCCCAGAACGGCCCGCCCATATGCGCGAGCAACACCTCGATCCCCGCCGCGCCCCGCCGAAAAACCAACACCCCAGCACTACGCCTGACAACCATCCCCCCACCCTGCCAGCCCCCACCTGACCAGCCCAAACACCCCCGCAGAAAAAACTTCCCGGCACTGTGTCGATCCAAGCCAACCCAGTTCGACGCAGAGGCAGAAGGCGCCCAACAGCCACCTGGGAAGGACCCCACGATGACCACCACCACCGCCCCGAAGACCACCAAGGCCGCCGAGACCGCCCCCGCCGCCGAAGGCAAGCAGTCCCTGGCAGACCGAGCCCGCCCCACCGTCCTGGCCCTCTTCCGCGCCGTGGTGTCGTTCCTCTTCCTCTGCCACGGCCTGATGGGCTTCGGCCTCTTCGGCGGCATCGACAACGCAGGCGGCGCGCTCCCGTTGGGCCAGTGGCCGGGATGGTGGGCCAGCCTGATCGAGGTAGTCGGCGCGATCCTGGTCTTCGCCGGCCTTTTCACCCGAATCTCCGCAACGGTGCTCTCCGGCGTAATGGCCTACGCCTACTTCACCGTGCACGCCCCGGAAGGCCTTCTCCCCCTGCACAACATGGGCGAACCCGCCGCCCTGTTCGCCTGGATCTTCCTCACCATCGCCGTGGTGGGGCCGGGGGCGGCCACACTGGACAATCTGCGCCGTCGCTGAAACCCGCGACAGAGCGGCAATCCCGGTTCTAACCGGGGTTGCCGCTCACGAGCATTGCCCGCCCCAGCACATGCTCCATCAACACAGTCAGCACCTGCTTGGTCGAGTCCCGCTCCCGCGCGTCGCACAACAACAACGGCACCTGCGGATCAAGATCCAACGCCCCGCGGACTTCCTCAGTCCCATACCGGTAGGCGTCGTCGAAGCAGTTCACCCCGACCACGAACGGCAACCCGCGCTGCTCGAAGAAATCCACTGCGGGAAAGCAGGATTCAAGCCGACGCGTATCCGCCAGCACCACCGCGCCCAACGCACCGTCGGCCAGTTCGTCCCACATGAACCAGAACCGGTCCTGCCCCGGCGTGCCGAACAAGTACAGGATCAGCTCGGGATTGATGGTGATCCGGCCGAAGTCGAGCGCGACCGTCGTGGTGGTCTTGCCCTCGACGCCGGACAGGTCGTCCACGCCCTCGGACGCGGCGGTGATCACCTCTTCGGTGCGCAGCGGCGGCACCTCGCTGACCGAGCCGACCAGGGTCGTCTTGCCGACCCCGAAGCCGCCGGCGACGAGCACCTTCACCGCTTGCGCGGTGAGGGACCGGCGGGGCTCAGAGTTTCCGGATGCCATCGAGAACCGCCTGGAGTACGTGGGGGCTGGGGGCGTCGGTCACCGGCGTCGCGGTGCGGAAGAGCACGAGGTTGCGTTCTATCAAATCGCTCAGCAGCACCTTCACCACGGGCAGCGGCAGGTCGACGCGAGCCGCCACCTCGGCGACCGAAACCGGGCGCTGGCACAGGGAAAGAATGCGCGAGTACTCCGGTTCGAGGCCGGGCGTCTCGTTCGCGGTGCGCAGCGCGACGACGAGCGTGATGAGGTCGAGCCCGCGCGTGTCGGACCGGGTCCGCCCGCCGGTGACGGCGTAGGACCGCACCAGCGGACCGGCCTCGTCCTCATACCAGGACTCGCGGTCCCGCGCCATCATGGCGAGGTCCGCTGGACCGCTCCGGCCCGCGGCGCCGCGGTGAGCACCGCGCCGACCCGCTTGATCATCAGGTTCATCTCGTAGGCGACGAGCCCCATGTCCGCGTCAACCCCGGCCAACAGCGCGAGGCAGGCGCCCCGGCCCGCTGCGGTGACGAACAGGAACGCGTGGTCCATCTCGACCATCGTCTGCCGCACGTTGCCGCCGCCGAAGTGCCGTCCGGTGCCGCGGGCAAGGCTCTGGAACGCCGACGCGACCGCGGACAGGTGCTCCGCGTCCGCCTCGGACAGTGTGCCCGACCGGCCGATCAGCAGCCCGTCCGCGGACAGCACCACCGCGCGGTCCGCGCCGGCGACCCGCTGCACGAGGTCGTCGAGCAGCCAGTCGAGCTCGTTGACTCCGTTGTTCGCCATCAGTCGCGATCTCCGTACCTGTTGTCGTGCCCGGGATCGGCCTCGCGGGCCCGCCGGGTGCCCTGCTGGAACGCGCTGAGCCGGGAGCGGGCCTGCTCCGGCGAATCCTCGCGGACGTCGTCGGATTCCGGGGCCGGCCGGTCACTGCGCAACTGCGGAACCAGGTTCTGCTGCCGCCGCCGCTGCGGAAGCGGCGGACGACCAGGCGGACGCGGCGGCGCGGCGCGGCCGTTTTCGACCGCCGGACGCGGCGCCCGGCCGTTGTCCGCGGGCGGACGCTGCTCGTGCTGCGGGCGGGTTTGCGGCGGACGGACCGGCGGTGCCTCGGCGACCGGACGCATGGCGCGACGCGTAGGCAACTCCGGCCGCTGCTGTTCCGGTGCCACCCGAGGCTCAGGTGCGACCCGAGGTTCCGGCGCGACCCGCGACGGCTGCGGCTGTTCTGCTTGCACTGGTTCCGGGCGAGACGCTTTCCGTTGCGGCAGTTCCGGTCGCTGCGGCTCAGCGCGCTGCGGTTCCAGTGCGGGCCGCGACGGCTCCACCGCGAGCCGGGAAAGCTCCGGCGTCCCATCCTCTTCCGAAGACGCGTCAGCCTCGGTGTCCGAAGGCTCCGTCTCGCTGATCGGCGCGAGCAAATCCTTGCGCACCAACACGATCGCCCGGGTCCCGCCGTACGCGGATTCGCGCAGGTGCACCGAGATCCCGTGCCGCGACGCCAGCCGCGCGACCACGAACAGGCCCAGCCGCGGCTCGTCGGACAGCGCCATGATCCCGAAGTCCGGCGGGTCGGCGAGCATCGCGTTGAACTCGTCGGCCTGGTCCTGCTCGATGCCGAGGCCCTGGTCCTCGACCTCGATCACGACGCCCTTGCCGACGACGTTGCCGCGCAGTTCGACGCGCGATTCCGGCGGCGAGAACGACGTCGCGTTGTCGATCAGCTCGGCGAGCAGGTGCACGAGGTCGCCGACGACCGGTCCGCGCACCGCGACGTCGGGCAGCTTCGCCGTCTTCACCCGCGCGAAGTGCTCGGTCTCCGCCGCCGCGCCGCGGACGAGTTCCACCAGCGACACCGGATTGCGCCACTGCCGTCCGGGCTGGCCGCCGCCGAGGATGATCAGGTTCTCCGCGTTGCGCCGCGCGCGGGTGGAGAGGTGGTCGAGCCGGAACAGCGTGTCCAGCTGGTCCGGGTCCTCCTGCTTGCGCTCGGCGGCGTCCAGCACCTTCAGCTGCCGGTGCACGATGACCTGGCTGCGGTGCGCGATGTTGAGGAACACCGCCTTGGTGCCCTGCCGGGTCTTGGCCTCCTCGACCGCGGCGGCGAGCGCGGACTGCTGCGCCAGGTTGAACGCCTCGGCCACCTCGCCGATCTCGTCCGTGCCGTGGTCGAGCAGATGCCCGCCCTCGTCGAGGTCGACCGGCTCGCCCGCCCGGACGCGGTCGATGAGTTCCGGCAGCCGCACCTCGGCCGCGTCGAGGGTGTCCTCGCGCAGCCGGGCGAGCCGGGAGATGAAGCGGTTCGACAGCCGAAGCGCGATCAGCACCACGACGAGCGCGAAGAGCACCGCCGCCGCGCCCGCGATGATCGAGTTCCGCAGCGTGTCGTCCGCGTCGGTGATCGCCGCGTTGGTCGCGTGCGCGCTCTGCGCGGCGAACATCGTCATCAGCGTGGTGGCGACCTGCTTGGCGTCGGTCCGCCACTGCTCCAGCGGCACCGGAAGCTGTTTCGCGCCGGACAGCAAGGCGTTCTCGGCCTGGGTCACGGTCGTCCACGCGGGACTCGAGACGAGCTTGTCGTAGTTCGCCCGCACCTCGGGCACCATCTGCGGCACCGACTGTTCGAGCTGCGCGTGGTACGCGCCGATCTGGCCGAGGTACGCGCGCTGCTCGTCGCCGGACAACCCGCCCGCGGCGAGCCCGGCCGACGCCAGCGCGTCGCTGCGCTGCATTTCCTCGGCGGCGTTGAAAATCGGGATCGCGGACAGCCGGGCGTACGCGTTGTCCGCGCCGCGCGCGGCCTGCGCGAGTCCGGCGACGCCCTGGGTGAACTGGTCGATGATCTGGTTGTAGAAGGAGAAAACCTCGAGCCGCGGCACCTGGCCGGAGTCGACCTGCTGACGCAGCTGCGGCAGTTTCGCTTCCAGCGCGGCGAACGTGGCGATGTTCTGCTTGACGCTCGCGGGCACGTTCGAGTCGCTCGCGAAGTTGCCCTGCAGCACCGAGGTGATCTGCGCGGCCGACGCGTCCGTCTTCGGCCGGGTGGCCAGCAGCGCGGCGCGCGCGGCGTCCTGTCCGGCCAGCACGCTCATCGACAGCTGGCGTTCCTGTTCCGCGGCGAGCAGGAACGGAATGCCCGGGCCTTCCGAACCGCGAATCTTCTGCGCGTAACTACGCGCCTGCGTCGCGTCGAAAATCAGGTATCCGGCGAGCGCGATACCGACGACCAGCAACGCCACGCTAGGAATCAACGCGATCGCGAGCACGCGAGAGCGAATCGAGGAGCCGCGGCCCTTTCGCCCGGAATTCTGCTTCACCGTGATCCGTTTTCCTTCCGGCACTGCTG
Source organism: Amycolatopsis sp. NPDC004079 (assembly GCF_040610415.1). Taxonomy (NCBI): domain Bacteria; kingdom Bacillati; phylum Actinomycetota; class Actinomycetes; order Pseudonocardiales; family Pseudonocardiaceae; genus Amycolatopsis; species Amycolatopsis sp. NPDC004079. Next base: position 5,143 of record NZ_JBEXMH010000049.1, read on the forward strand.
TGGTATTCGGGTCCGCGGTGTTTTCGTTGCACCGGTCCGACCAGCCGGATCACAGTTCACCGTGGTCTGCGTTGCCCGCGACGACGGTAAGCAACCCGGACGGGCGAGTCAAGTCCGGACCCGCGTTGCCGTCATCCTCTTGTTACCTGCTAGTAACCCACTGCGGTGCTTGGAAAACTGATCACCACCGGACGTGACCTTGGTCGCACCGGCCACGCCGCTGCCCGCCGGGCGCCCGCGCGTGAGGTCGATCACGGCCCGGCATCCGCGAAAACTAACCGGAAACTTATGCGCATTTCCGCATCAACGGCGGAATCGAACGGAAACCCGAGATCAATTTCCGGAATTCAGCGCCGGACACCATTCGGCGGCCGGTGCGCGGAAAGCCGCGGCCCGGGAGCCGGTTCCGTTTCCGGCGCGACCGGACGGTCGCGCCGGAGCAGATCGTGCAACATCTCCCGGCATGCCCACGCCAGCACCGCCACGGACGCGATCAGCACCGCTACCAGCGTCGATTCGACCGGATAGCGCCCGATGAAGTCGCCGAAACGCGCGAGCACGAAGCCGAGGGCCACGCCGACGAGCAGGGTCACGACGTACGAGAGCGGCACTTCCCGACCGCGGGTCTCGATCATTTCGGCCCCTTCCGCCCCGGATTCGCCCGGCGGCGCCGCTCCCCGATCGGCTCCGGCCCGCGAAAAAACAGGGGCTGAGCATACCCGCCGGGCAGCACGCGGCGCGCCCGTCGATCACCCGAAGGGGCGAGCCGGACACCGATTGTTCACCCAGGACGCGCAAATCCGGCCGGATCCACGCGAATCCGCGCGGATATTGCGCGAATTCTTTTCAGCGCACCTCGCGCAGCACGGTCACCGCCCGCAGCACCTCGGCGTAAGTCGTGTACAGCGGGGCCAGCCCGAACCGCAGCACGTCCGGCGGCCGGAAATCGCCCAGCACGCCGCGTTCGTGGAGTGCGTCCATCGTCTGCTGCCCGCCCGCGTCGCGCACCGAAACCTGGTGTCCCCGAACGTGTTCGCGCGGCGTCGGAATGTCGGCTCCCGGCAGCAGTTCGTCCGCACACCGGAAGAAGAAATCGCCCAGTGCCAAGCCTTTCGCGCGCAGCACGGAAAGGTCGACGCCGTCCCACACGTCCAGTGCCGCGTCGAGCGCCAGCATCGACAGGATGTCCGGCGTGCCGGCGCGGGCGCGCGCGATCCCCGCGCTGCCGCGATATCCCGCTTCCATTCCGAACGGATCCGCGTGCCCGGCCCATCCGGCGAGCGGCTGATCGAATTCCGCCTGATGCCGCTGCGCCACATAGATGAACGCGGGCGAACCCGGTCCGCCGTTGAGGAATTTGTACGTACAGCCCACCGCGAAATCAACCTCGCACGCGTCGAGCCGAACCGGAATCGCGCCGACGCTGTGGCAAAGATCCCACACCGCGAGCGCGCCCGCCGCGTGCACGGCCTCGGTGACCGACGGCATGTCGTGCAGCCGCCCGCTGACGTAATCGACGTGATTCACGAGCACCGCGGCTGTCCGCTCACTCACCGCGCCGGGCAGTTCCGCCACCGGCACGCGCCGCACGGTGTGCCCGGTGAGCCGGGCCGCCTGGTCGGCCACGTAGCCGTCGGTCGGGAAAGTCGCCGCGTCGACCAGCACCTCGTCGCGGCCGGGGTTCGCCCGCACCGCCGCGACGAGCGTCTTGAACAGGTCCACGCTCGTCGAATCCGCCACCACGACCTGTCCGGCGGCGGCCCCGACCAACGGCGCGATCCGCTCGCCGACCCGCTGCGGGGCCTCCCACCAGCCCTCGGTCCACGACCGGATCAGCCGCCGCCCCCACTGGTGCCGGACGACCTCGGTCAACCGCTCCGCGACGTGTTTCGGCGGCGCGCCAAGAGAATTCCCGTCGAAGTACGCGACTTCCGGGTCAAGGTCGAACTCCGCGCGTTTCGCGGCGAGCGGGTCGGCGGCATCGAGCGCGGCCGCCTCGTCGGCAAGGCTCTGGCCGCGCACAGCGGATTCGGTCATCGACGCTCCTCGGGGTCCCGGTTCGCCCTCTTTCTAACAGGAGGCGGGCCCGCCTATCGAGCGCCGAGGCTGGCCGGGATTCTCTATCGGCCGCCGCTTCGACGACCTACAGTGACCTGACCAGGCACCACCGGAGGAGGTCAGCGTTGACCCAGTCGATCGCCGAACAAGCCGAGGGCCGCACCATCCCGTCGCTGCTGCGGCGCAATGCCGTCGAGTACGGGGACCGGCCCGCGCTCACCTCGCTCGATCTCGAAGGCCGTCCGACGCTCACCTGGAGCGAGTTCCGGACCGCGATCGCCGAGGTGTCGCGCGGGCTCGCCGGGCTCGGCCTGGCCGCGGGCGACCGGATGCTGATCATGGCCCCGAGTTCGCCGGACCACCTGGTCGCCGACCTCGCCGCGGTGCACCTGGCGGCCATCCCTTGCACGGCGTACGCGACGCTCAGCCCAGACCAGATCCGCTACGTCGCCCGGCACAGCGCCGCCCCGGTCGTCGTCCTCGCCGGCGCCGACGAGCTGTCCCGCTGGCTGCCGGTCCTCGACGATCTGCCCGCGCTGCGCCGCGTGGTCGTCATCGACGAATCCGCGATCCCGGACGGCGACGACCGGTTCGTCGCGTACTCCGCCGTGCGCGAAGCCGGCCGCGCCGCGCTCGCCGCCGACCCCGAGGCGTTCGAGCAAGCCTGGCAGGCGATCCGCCCGGACGACCCGCTCGCGATGATCTACACCTCCGGCACCACCGGCGACCCCAAGGGCGTCGTGCTGTCGCACCGCAACGCGATCCACGAGGGCATTGCCGTGCACACGCTGCACAAAGCTCCGATGCACCCGACGAACATCGCGTACCTGCCGCTCGCGCACATCGCCGAACGAGAGCTGTCGATTTATCTGCCGATCGTCGCGGCGGGCCACGTGCACACCGTCGGCGATCCGTCCGGCGTGGTCGCGGCGCTCGGCCAGGTGCACCCGCAGAGCTTCTTCGGCGTACCGCGGGTGTGGGAAAAGATGGTGGCGGGCCTGAAGAACATGCTCGCCGGCGTGCCCGAGGACCGGCGCGAGGCGCTCATTTCGGCGAACGAACTCCTGCAAGAGGGCTACAAACTCCGCAGCGCGGGCGAGGAACTGCCCGCCGATCTCGCCGAGCGCATCGCGAAGACCGACGAGACCGTGCTCGCGCCGGTGCGCGGGCTGCTCGGGCTCGACCAGCTGCACATCGCGTCCAGCGGCGCGGCCGCGCTGCCGCTGGAGGTGCTGTACTTCCTCGCCGGGCTGGGTGTCGAGATCCGCGAGGTCTGGGGCCTGTCCGAGACCACCGGCGCGGCGACCGCGAACAGCGCCGACGCGTTCCGCGCGGGCACCGTCGGCCGTCCGATCGACGGTGTCGAGGTGAAGACCGGCGAGGACGGCGAACTGCTCGTCCGCGGCCCGATCGTCTTCCTCGGCTACCTGCAGCCGGACGGCACGATCGAACCGGCCACCGACGCCGACGGCTGGTTCGCCACCGGCGACATCGGCACGATCGACGACGACGGGTACGTCACGATCACCGACCGCAAGAAGGAACTGATCATCACCTCGAGCGGCAAGAACATCGCGCCGACCCGGATCGAGGGCCTGCTGAAGGAGCACCCGCTGATCGGCCAGGCGGTCGCGATCGGCGACGCGCGGCCGTACGTGACCGCGTTGATCGTGCTCGACGACGAGATCGCCCCTGGCTGGGCGGCGGCCAACGGCGTCGAAGCGGCCGGGATCGACGCGCTCGCCGCGCACGAGGCGGTCCAAGCGGAGATCGCGCGGGCCGTCGAATCGGCGAACAGCAGGCTCGCGCGGGCCGAGCAGATCAAGAAGTACCACGTCATCACCACGGCGTGGACGCCCGAAACCGGCGAACTGACCCCGACGCTCAAGCTCAAGCGCCGGGTGATCAACGACCGCTACGGCTCCGACATCGCTTCGCTCTACTCCTCGTGAGTGGCTGTGCCGGTTAGAACAGCCGGCTAGAACCGGCAACGCCACTCACGAGGCCTGCCGGGACCACTTGCGCAGCCGCGGCGGCACGCGCTTTTCCAGCCCGTAGTTCTCCAGATGGGCGGAGAACACCTCGTCGAACGCCTGCTGCACGGTCTCGGTGTCCCAGTCCGGGCGCTCCAGGATCGGCTGCTTCAGATACGGCTGCCCCATCACGTGCAGCTGCGGGCCGTTGCACCGGATCATCTGCCCGGTGATGCCGTGCGAGCCCTCGCCGAGCAGGAACAGCACGAGCGGCGCGATCTTCGCCGGCGTCCGTTCCGGCGGGCACGCGCGCAGCGCCCGCTCGGATTTCCAGACCATCCGGGTGTGCGCCACCGGGCACACCGCGTTCACCCGGATCCCGGAATCGTCGAGGTCCAGCGCCCAGGAATAGGTCAGCGACGCGACCGCGCCCTTGCTCGCCGAGTACACGCCGAGCTTGCGCTGCCCGAGCGACGCGCCGGAGGAGATGTTCACGATCGACCCGCCGCCCGCGCCGACCATCGCGCGGATCGCGGCGAGCCCGGTGTACATCACGCCGAGCACGTTGACCTCGACCAGCTGGCGGGCCTGTTCCGCGTCGTCCTCCCACGGCAGCGCCTCGTAGTTGAGGCCAGCGTTGTTGACCAGCCCGTCGATCCGGCCGAACTCGGCGACGCACTGGTCGACGATCGCCTGCGCCTGCGCCGGATCGGCCACGCTGTGCCCGTTCGCGACCGCGCGGCCGCCGTGGTCGCGGATCGTCGCCGCGGTGCGCTCGGCCAGTTCGGCGTCCACGTCGTTGACCACCACGGCCCCGCCCGCGCGCGCGACATGTACGGCGAACGCCTCCCCGAGCCCGCGCCCGGCCCCGGTCACCACCACGGCCTTGTCCTGCAACAGTCTGTCCACGCTCACTCCCCGCTGGTGCGCCCGACGCGAGGACGTTCGCTCCGCCGGGTCTCTCCCAGTGTTGGGCCGTTCGGCCCAGTCGCACCGGACGATCGCGACGAACGGTGGTCGCGCTGCGCCGAACGAGGAAAGCTGATCAGTTCTACGGGTACCCCGCGGCAGGTCAGTCCGAACGGCTCCGCGTTCCGGCCACCGGATTCTTCCCGACTGTTCACCCTGGTGTGATCGGCGGCATACTGAGGGTGCATGCCCCGGCCGGAGCAGTGACACTCCTGGCCAGGAGCGAAACAGGCGAAGGCAGAATGCGGGGCACTCGCATTCACTCGATCGGGGAGGGGGCAGGGGTCATCTCGTGACGACCGAAGCGACCTCTCGGCTGACGGCACCGCTGCGGAATGTCGAGTATCGCGTGCTCTGGGCAGCGGAGGCCATCTCGAGCGCGGGCGACCAGCTGGCGAAGGTGGCGCTGTCCATCCTCGTCTACCACCGCACCGGTTCCGCGCTGTGGGCCGCGGTCGTCTACGCGCTGACCTTCCTGCCCGCGCTCGCCGGCGGGCTCGGGCTGTCCTTCCTCGCCGACCGTCATCCGCGGCGGGCCGTGCTGAGCGTGAGTGCCGCCGCGCAGGCCGTGCTCGTGGGGTTGATGAGCCTGCCCGGAATGCCGCTGGTCGCTCTGTGCCTGCTGCTCGTCGCGGTGCAGCTCGCCGCGTCGCCCGCGAACGCGGCGCAGAACGCGATCACCCGCGAGGTGTTCACCGACGACCATCTGTACCTGCGCAGCCAAGACCTGCGCGGGATCACCACCAACACGGTGCAGCTGCTCGGCCTGGCCGGCGGCGGTGTGCTGGTGACGGCCGTGGGCACGTCGTGGGCGCTGGCGATCGACGCGGTGAGTTTCGCGGTGGCCGCGGTGATCGTGCGGGTGTGGGTGCACAACCGGCCCGCTGCCGGAGGCGACCACAGCACGTGGTTCTCCGCGACGCGCTGGGTGTTCGGGCAGCGCAAACTGCGGGTGCTGATCGCTTTGTCCTGGCTCGTGGGGCTGGCCGTGGTGCCCGAAGGGCTGGCCGCGCCGCTGGCCCAGCAGCTGAACGCGCCGTCCGCGGCGGTCGGCTGGCTGCTCGCCGCCGACCCGCTCGGCTTCGTCGCCGGGGCCTACCTGCTGTCGAAATTCGCGTCCGCCGAGGTCCGGCAGCGGCTGCTCGGAGTGCTGGCGACGACGTCGCTGGCCTTGCTCGCGCTGTTCCTGCTGCAGCCGAATCTGGTGGTCGCGCTGGTGCTGCTCGCGCTCGCCGGTGCGATGGGCGCCTACATCATCACCGTGACCGCGACGTTCTCCACCTGGGTGCCGAACGAACTGCGCGGCGGGGCCGGCGGGCTGTACCGCACGGGGCTGCGCGTGGCGCAAGGCATCGGGGTGGCTCTCGGCGGGGTGGTCGCACAGGCGACCGGCTCTGCCGTTACCGCCATCGCGCTGGCCGGGCTCGCCGGCGTGGCTCTGGCGATCCCCACCGCGTTCTCGTGGACCCGGGTGCGGCACGCGGTCGCGGCCGGGGCCTGAATCGTGGATCGCTGGACGAATCTGTGGCCGGGGTCGAGGCACCGGCCGAATGGGTCCGGGTACGCCGGACGGGAAGTCGTTTCACGCTTCACGGTCACGCACGGAACACACCTCCGTTCGCATTGTCACGAATCCGTCGTGGATCGGTCACGGAACTCACGCTTCACGGTCACGCACAGCTGCTCACCTCCGCTCGCTGACAATTCACCGGAAAATGACAACAGCTCGATTCACGCTTCGCGGTCGCGCATGGGAAAACACCTCACTCGGGGGGACGGCGGGGACGCTCCTCCGCAATTTACTTCATGGATGCAGCAGTTGTCGCGGAAGGCGTCTCCGGGTTCGGAGACTACGACCGAATACAGCGTTCGAAGTCGGTGAGTGAGATGATACCGGCAACTGATAACGGCGCAGAACCGGGAACCGTCCGGGAACCGCATCCGACACCTGAGGAGGCACGGCCCGATGCCCGGAACCGAACCGGCGCGCGGTGAAGGCCGCGGCCCCGGGGAGGAACCGCCCGCCGCCAACGGCGGCGCGGGAAGGCTGCGCGCATTGATCGCCGGGAACCCCGTTCACTCCTGGGATCTCTGGACGAAACCGCGCCGGATGATCGCTTTCCTGCTCGCCTGGGACGCGATCGCGGTGGCGCTGCTGACCTTCGGCGTCGTCACGTCGCCGAGCCCGGATCTCGTGGACTGGGGCCGGTTCGCGATCCTCGCGGGCTGCGCGACAGTGCACATCCAACTCACCCGCAGGCAAGAGGAACGGCGGCGCAACCGGGTCACCGCCGTCCACATCGACCTGACCGGCATCTGGGTGTTCCCGGCCGCGCTGCTGCTGCCGATCCCGCTGACGCTGCTGCTGATCGCGCTCCTGCGCGTCCAGCGGTGGTTCAACTCCCGGCGGCCGCCGCACAAGTTCGTGTTCACCTCGTTCACGCATGCGGTGTCGGCACTGCTGGCGCACCACCTGTACCAGACTTTCGCGTCCGCCGAACTGGCCCGGCTCTCGCCCGCGAACTCGTTGCAGGTCTTCGGGATCCTGATGCTCGTCGGGTTCAGTTACGCGGCGCTGCAGGCGATCGTGATCGGCGGCCTGCTCGCGCTCGGCGGCACGTCCGCGCCCACGCTGCGCAACGTATTGGGCACCAAGGACGACAACCTGCTGGAGCTGTCGACGATCAGCCTCGGCACCATCGCGACGATCCTGCTCGTGAACATCCCGCCCGCGATCGTGATCCTCGTGCTCATCACAGTGCTGGGCAACCGGCTGGCGGAAATCAACCAACTGCAGTCCGAGGCGCGCACCGATCCGAAAACCGGGATCTTCAACGTGCGCGGGTGGTCGGAGTCCGCGGAGCGCGCGCTGGCGCGGGCCGCGCGCGGCGGGGAAACCCTTGCGCTGCTGATGATCGACCTCGACCATTTCAAGTGGATCAACGACACGTACGGCCATCCGGCGGGCGACGACGTGCTCCGCACGGTGGCGCAAACTCTCGACGAGATAACGCGTCCCAAGGACATCATCGGCCGCTTCGGCGGCGAGGAGTTCCTGATCCTGCTGCCCGATGCGGACACCACGGCGGCGAAGGTGACCGCGGAACGGATCCGTACCGCAATCGCCGATCAGCGCATCGTGACGACCGACAAACGCGGCGGTTCGGCATTGATCACCGGCCGCACCGGGTCGATCGGCGTCGCATTGCTCGGGGTGAACGGAACAACACTGGAACAGTTGCTGCAAGCCGCCGACGCGGCCGTCTACACCGCGAAGGAAGGCGGCCGGAACCAGGTGCGCTTCGCGGATGCGAATCCGCCTTCGGAGTGATCAACAATTCCGATCACCGGCACTGTTTTCGATTAATCGCGAAACCGATTCAGCAACTGTGCGCAACGGCGCGCACCCCGTTCCGCCGCCGGATTGGGCCGCCGGGTTAATTGCCCGCCGGACCGCTAACCGCGACACCCGGTTTTCGGGAAGGAACGAAAGCCGCCGGGGTCGGGCGAACCCGGTTGGCCGAGGACCGAAAATCCCTCGCGGCCGCATCGGACTCAACCGCGCTCCGGCAACCCCCGACTCGCACCCCGCCCAGCCGCTGCTGGCGTCCATCCCGGACCGAACCTCCCGAGCGCACCCCGCGCCCCACGCGCCTCATCCCGGTCGCGGACCGCCCCGATGCGGCATTGGGGTTCTCTCAGCAGTGCAGTGTGCGGCTGCGCACCCGCGACGGTCCGTGAGGGGAACCCTGACGGACTCTGATTCCCCCAGGGTTCCCCTCACGGACCTCGGCACCGCGGGCCTCGTGTGCCGAGCCCGTCGACACGGGGCGAGACCTCCCGCCGCTACTGAGAAAGCGCGTCGCATGCACCCGATGAGGCATTGGGCTTCTCTCAGCAGCCCCGCTGCGGCGCACTGGCTGGGCCGCGTAGCTCCCGCCTCCCCGCGGAGGTCCGTGAAGGACTCCTTGAGGGAATCTGATTCCTTCGAGGAGTCCTTCGAGGAGTCCTTCACGGACCTCCGCGGGAGCCGCGCACCCACCTCACGAAGCTTCTCGCCCGCACCCACCGTGGCATCCGGTGCGCCCAGCGCAATCCGCCGCACCCCGGGGGTTACCCCCCGCGCGGGTGAGGGGGACAGCCGCCTCCCGCGTCGCGGGCCGGGCTGGCACCCTGGAGCGCATGCCAGCCACCGACGACCGTGCCCCGGCCGCCGTTCGCGTTCGCCGACCCTGGTCGACGTCCGGCTGGCTGCTGCTCGTCCTGCTCGTGGTGTTCGGGTTCGGCCTGATCGCCTCGCGGCCCGCGTCCCCGCCCGACCAGGGCCCGCCGACCGGCGGCGTGCTCGCGGCGCGGAACGCGGTCGACGCGCTCGCCCACCCCGACGGCCAGGCCACCGCGCTGGCGCTCCTGCCCAAGGACTTCACCGCGGTCACCGGCGTGAAGCCCGGCCCGCTGCCCGCTCGCGACGGCACCGTCCGCGCCGCGCACCTCGACGGCGGCTGCTCGGCCCCGTGGGGCGACGACAACACCAAGTGGGACTTCTCCGTCCCGTGCAAGGCGCACGACCTCGGCTACGACCTGCTCCGCTACGCCAACGACAAGGGCCACCCGCTCGACCAGTCCGCCCGGGCGTCGCTCGACGACCGGCTGGAGCAGGACATGCACCGCACCTGCGAGCTGAACCCGATGAACTCCGAGCGCACCTGCCAGCTGGTCGCGTCGGTGTTCACCGGCGGGCTGGTGGTCAACTCGTGGCACCAGCGCTGGGGCCCGCCGGTCGGCGACCCGATCGGCCCGATGGTCGCCGGCGTCCTGGTGATCGGCTGCCTGCTCGTGATGCGCCTGCGCGGCTGGCACACCGCCCGCCGCACGACCCCGCGTCCGCGCCTGCCCCGCGGCGTCCCCCGGCCATGGGCGGTGCTCGGAATCGCCGGCGCCGTGCTGCTGATGGTCGGCGAATCGGCGACCGCGCTCGCTGATTGGGCGGGCGCGCCGGAGGCGACCTGGTGGCCGCTGACCTGGCTCGCGCAGCTCACCCCGCTGCTCTTCTTCGCGGGCGGGCTCGCCAACGCGGCGGGCTGGCGGGCCGAGCGCGACCGCGGCTACCGGCATTACCTGGCCGAGCGGTCCAGCCCGCTGCTGCGCCCGGCGTTGATCTTCGCCGTGGTCGCCCTGATCGTGCCGCTGGCGCTGGAACTGCTGGGCATCCCGGCCGGGACCAACGCCACGGTCATGCGGATCGCCCTGCACCCGCTATGGCTCCTCGGTGTCTACCTGCTGACCGTCGTCGGCGCGCCGATGCTGCTCGCGCTCTACCGCCGTACGCGGCTGTGGTCGGTCGCGGCGCTGACCGCTGTCGTCATAGCCGGAGAACTCGCCGCGAGCTGGACGGACGTCTCCTGGCCGCGCTACGCCGCCACGCTCGCCTTAGCGCTCCTCGCGCAACAAGTGGCGTTCGCGTACGCAGAGGGCGTCCGGCTTCGCCGCCCAGTGCTCGGCGTCGCGGCCGTAAGCGGCGTCGCAGCCCTCGCGGTCGCAGTGTTCGCCTTCGACGCTTCGCCGGTGCTGCTCGGCAACCCGGGCGCGCCTGCCGCGTTGTCCGCGAGGCCGTGGACCGTGCTGCTGCTGGGCGTGTCGCAACTCGGCCTCATCGGGCTCCTCGCGACACCGCTGCGGCGCTGGGCCGCACGCGACCGCGTCACCCGCACCGCCGCGCTCATGCTGCGTGCCCCGATGAGCCTGTACCTGGCATTCCTCGCCGCGATGCTGCTGCTCGTCGCCGTGGTCTATCTGCCAGGACCGATCGCGAACGGCCTGAGCTGGCTGCTGCGTCCGCGCATGCTCGCCGCGGTGGCGCTGCTGCTCGTGCCCGCGGCGCTGGTCTTCTGGTGGTTCGAGCGACACCCGGGCAAGCCCAGCACCGAGGCACCGGCCGCGCCACTTCCGTACACCCCGACCGGCCGTCGTCCAGTGCTGCTCACTCGCGCCGCCGCCACGCTGGGCATCGGATACGCGACGCTCGGCGTGTTTGGTCTCGCGCTGGCCCGGTTCGGCGCTGAGGCCGCGGACGCCGACGTGCTCGGCCTGCGTCTCGACCCGGTCCAAAGCCTCGTGCATCTGCTCCTCGGCGTCCTGCTCCTGCACGCGGTCCGGACCGGCGGAGCGGCGACCTCGCCCGCGACCTGGTTCGCCGCCGCACTGACCTGTGTGCCGTCCCTCGTGGCCGCCGCCGGCGGCGAGACGCACGGTTCGGCGGTCGTCGTCCTGCACATCCTCACCGCGGTATTCGCGCTGGTCGGAGCGGGTTCGTGCATGGTTCCGACAAGAAGGACGGCCGCCGCCGCGCCCTGACCCGCGACACGCGTACCGCCGACCGGGCGAAAATGCTTCGGATACCGGACGATGGGTGGTGCGCGCCACACCGTCCGGGGGAGGTGCGAATCCTTCGCAACCCCCGCCGGGCACCATGCGTCTTCAGAAGCGGACGACCAGAACGACGAGAAGGAGCCGACCGCGTGGACTACCCGCCTCGGAACGGGCAAGGCGATCGCCGCCCCGCCCGCTCGTGGCAGGACCAGCCCGGCCGGGAACCGGCGCGGCGGCCCGGGCCACCGCCCCGCTCGCGACGCGACCCGCAGGGTCCGGCTCGTCGTCCCGGACCGCCGCCGCGCCGCAGCACCGGACGGTCCCGCCGCGGCGGGATGCGCGGCGCGAAAATCGCTCTCGCGGTGGTGTCGCTGCTGGTCATGGGGCTCACCGGATACGCGTGGGCGTCGCTGCAGGGCCTGGTCAACGGGCTGAGCTACTCCGACGTGATCGGCGACGGCGCGGGCGGCGACAAGCCAGCCGACGGCGCCCGTGACATCCTCCTGGTCGGCCTCGACAGCCGCACCGACGCGCAGGGCAACCCGCTGCCCGCGGACCTGCTGGCCCAGCTCAACGCGGGCGAGTCGGACGGCGAGCTGAACACCGACACGCTGATCATGGTGCACATCCCGAACGACGGCAGCAAAGCCGTCGCGATGTCGCTGCCGCGCGACTCGTACGTGGACATCCCCGGCTACGGCAAGCACAAGATCAACTCGGCGTACGCGCGGGCGATGCTGCAGGCGCGCAAGGACCTGCAGGCCCAAGGCGTCACCGATCCGAAGGAACTCGACGTCAAGGCCAACCAGGCCGGGGCGAAGCTGCTGATCGCGACGATCCAGCAGCTGACCGGGTCCACGATCGACAACTACGCGGCGATCAACCTGCTCGGCTTCAGCGACATCACGAAGGCCATCGGCGGCGTGGACGTGTGCCTGAAGGACAACGTCGACGACGACTACTCCGGCGCGAAGTTCACCAAGGGCCAGCACACCATCGACGGGGTGCAGGCGCTGGAATTCGTCCGGCAGCGGCACGGCCTGCCGCGCGGCGACCTCGACCGGGTCGTGCGCCAGCAGGTGTTCATGGCGGGCATGGCGCGCAAGATCCTGTCCGCGGGAACGCTGACCGACCCGGGCAAGCTCAACTCGCTGGTCGACGCCATCAAGAAGTCCGTGGTGCTGAACCAGAACTGGGACATCTTCAGCTTCGCCCAGCAGATGAAGGGCCTCACCGGCGGGCAGCTCGAGTTCCGCACCATCCCGGTCGACAACGTCGAGTACCGGACGCCGAACGACGGCGTCGCGGTGAAGGTCGACCCGGCGAAGGTGAAGGCCTTCGTGCAGGGCCTGACCGGCCCGCAGGCCGGAGCCGACGGCGCTCCGGCACAGCAGCCGCAGAAACCGGATCAGTCGCATAAGGACACGACGGTCGACGTGCGCAACGCCTCGGACCGCACCGGTCTCGCGGCGACCGTGTCGAAGCAACTGGTGGACAAGGGCTTCACCGCGGGCGACACGGACAACGCGTCCTCGCGGAAGACGACTGTGATCTGGGTCCCAAGCGGCGGCGAAGCAGCCGGGCAGGCGGTCGCCGACGCACTTGGCACCAAGGCGACGGTGCAGGAAGACAAGAGCGTGCCCAAGGGCCACGTAAAGGTGTTCCTCGGTTCGGACTACCAGCCTTCCGCCGGCGCTTCGAGCGGAACCGGTGCGGCGCAAGCGCCTCCGGCGCAGCAGGCCGCGCCCCCGGCGACGCCCTCGGGTCCGGGCAGCGACGACCAGCCGATCACCGCCGACGGAGTGCCCTGCGTCAACTGACGCGTTGCTCCATTCGGGGAAAGTCGAAAATCTTCCCGAAACCCGCGTAATGAGCGGCCGCTTCGGCACTTTCACCATCGGGACGCAAGCCCGCGTCCGCGAAGTTGGTTGAGGGGCAGGGGCCGTGATCGACGCTGAGCACTACCAGCGGGTGCTGGGAGACGAGCTGCGCAAGCTCAGGCGTGGCCGGGGATGGACGCGCAAAGAGCTGAACGCGCATCTGCAGAGCGAAATCTCGCTGCAGACACTGGCGACGTACGAACTGGGCACCCGGCAGTGTTCCGTGGTGCGCCTGGTCGAACTGTGCGTGGCGATGGACGAGCTTCCGCAGGATTTGCTGGCGAAGGTGCACAGCCGGGTCTTCACCGAGGAACCGGGACGGGTCCGCGTGGACCTGCGCCGGGTCGTCGCGGAGGCCGGTCCGGAGCTGACTCCGCTGCGACGCTGGGCCGAAGGACGGTTGCGGCAGAACGGAGTCGCGATGCCGGGGTCGCCCGCGCGCGCGAACACCGCCTCCCGGCCTCCCGCCGCGGTACCCGGATCCTCAAGCACGCCAACCTCTTCCGCTCCCGCCGCTTCGAGCCAGCCCGCTTCGGCGAGCGCCTCGACCGACGAGGTGTCGTTCGACTTCGCCGCGCTGGAACGCATGGCCGAACTCTGCGGCCTTCCGACGGCTGAGCTGGTTTCGCACCTGCGCAAGCTCGCTCCTGCCTGACCACAGACCACGAGGGGGACCCTTCGCGACTCCTCCCCTGCCGCGAAAGTCCCCCTCGTTCTGCTCAACCTCCGCGCACACTCGTCCGCGCGAATTCTTTCCCGCTCAACGACAACGCCGCCTTGCCCGCGTCCACTGTGGAGCGCCCGCTCCCTGCTCAATGCCGCCCCCAGAACTACGAGGGGAACTTTCGCGACTCCTCCCCTGCCGCGAAGGTTCCCCTCGTACCCCTGCTAGTCCACTGTGGACTGCAGCGGAGACCACGAGGGGGACCCTCGCGACTCCATCCCCCGTCGCGAAAGTCCCCCTCGTGCCACATCACCCGAGCAGTTCGTAGTCCTCCCGCCGCACCGTCCGGGTGTCCAGCCAGTACCGCCAGGTGAATCCCGGCCACAGCGTCCGGTTCACGCCCTTCGCGTCCAGATACCAGCTCTTGCAGCCGCCCTGGGTCCAGATCCCCTTGCCGAGTTTCCGTTGCATCTCGGCGTTGAACCGCTCCTGCACGTCCTCGCGCGGGTCCAGCGCCCGGTCGCCCGCCAGCCGCAACGCCTGCGCGATATAGGAAATCTGCGCCTCGATCATGAAGACCACCGAGTTGTGGCCCAGCCCGGTGTTGGGGCCGAGCAGGAAGAACAGGTTCGGGAAGCCGTTGACGGTGATCCCGAGGTGCGTCCGCATCCCCTCGCTCGCCCACTCCTTCGCGAGGTTCCGCCCGTCGCGGCCGACGATCTCCAGACTGTCGAACGCGTCGGTCACGTGGAACCCGGTGCCGTAGACGATCGCGTCCACCTCGTGCTCGACGCCCGAGTTGTCGACGACGCTGTGCTCGCGCACCTCGGCCACGCCGTCGGTGACCACGTCGACGTTGTCGCGGGCCAGCGCCGGGTAGTAGTCGTTCGAGATGAGCACGCGTTTGCAGCCCATGGTGTAGTCCGGGGTCAGCTTGGCGCGCAGCTCCGGATCCGAGACCGCGCGGTCGATGTTGCTCTTCGCGAGCCGCTGCCCGACCTTCATGATCCACGGCTGGCCGTTGAAGCCGATCGCGCGCGCTTCCAGCGTCCAGTAAAGGAAATTCCGGTACAGCCGCTGCACCGGCGGCACCGCGCGGAACAGCCCGCGCAGCCAGCCCGGCATGTCGCGGTCGGCCTTCGGCATCACCCACGGCGGCGTGCGCTGGAACAGCGTCAGCTCGGCCGCCTCCGGCGCGATCTTCGGCACGAACTGGACCGCGCTCGCCCCGGTGCCGACCACCGCGACGCGTTTGCCCGCGAAGTCGAAGTCGTGCTCCCACTCGGCGGAGTGGAACGCGCGGCCCTGGAACCGCTCGATGCCCGGCAGGTCCGGGATCATCGGCCGGTGCAGCGCGCCGACGCCCGCGACCAGCGCCGGAGCCACGAACTCGTCGCCGCCGCGGGTGCTGACGTGCCAGCGCTTCTCCTCGGCGTCCCAGCGCGCGCCGGTCATCTCCTGGCCGAAGCGGATGAAGCGGCGCAGGTCGTACTTGTCGGCGACGCCGCGCATGTACTCGTAGATCTCCGGCTGCGGCGAGTACGCGCGCGACCAGCCGGGGTTCTGCTCGAAGGAGAAGGAGTACATGTGCGACGGGATGTCGCACGCGCAACCGGGGTAGCTGTTGTCCCGCCAGGTCCCGCCGACGTCCTCGGCCTTCTCGAGAACCACGAAGTCGTCGCGGCCGTCCTTGCGCAGCTGAATCGCCATGCCGAGCCCGGAGAACCCGGTGCCGACCACGATCACGCCGGTCTCGGTGCGGTTGCCCATGCGTCCTCCCGTTAACTGTTACCCGAAGTCCAGCTTACTCGGAGTAGGTTACTGGCGGTAGAGTGTGCGCCATGACCACCGCCAAGCGCAAGCGCATGCCCCGAGCCGAGCGGGAACGGCAGATGATCGAGGTCGCCGAGCAGGTCTTCGGCGAGCGCGGCTACGCGATGGCGTCGATGGACGAGATCGCGGAACTGGTCGGCGTGTCCAAGCCGATGCTGTACGAGTACTTCAACTCGAAAGAGGGCCTGCTGCTGGCCTGCATCCGGCAGTCGCGGGCGGCGCTGCAAGAGGCCACCGAGCAGTCGATCGTCGGCGCGGACTCCGCGCAGGACGCGCTGCGGCGCGGCTTGCTGGCGTTCTTCGTCTTCATCCGGGAGCGCCGCCAGGCCTGGTCGCTGCTGCGCCACGAGATGGCCCTGATCGGCACCCCCGCCGCGGACGAGATCGAAGAAACCCGCCGCCAGCAGACTGACCTGATCACCGCGTTGATGAGCGGCTACTTCGACAGCGCGGACACCCTGCGCGCGGAGGCCTCGGCCGAGTTCGTCGTCGGAGCCTGCGAGCGGCTGGCGATCTGGTGCGAGCGCTTCCCGGAGGTGACCCCGGAGAAGGCCACCGAGTACGCCATGGATCTGCTGTGGGCCGGGTTGTCACAGCGTGCGATTTGATGTGCACGTGAAGATGACCGTGCATTAGGCCATTCGGTCGTCACTCAGCGCACATCTCGTCCCGTTACTTGTGACACAGAGTTTTCTTGCGGTATCGATGACACGGTAGAAAGACACACTGGGTGTCGCGCCAGCGGCCGGCAAGCAGGAATCGCGTCATGAGTTTGCGGTGGCCGGGTCTCGACCTGTGACGCATGCTGATGACGAGAGGGGTGAGGCAGTGGTGGAAACGATCACGGCGACTTACAAGCACGACAACGACGACTGGACGATCACCGTGAGCGGCCGCGGCAAGGAGCTGACCGGCAAGGCGCCGGGCATCATCGCCGCCCGCGACCGGGCCGACCAGCTCGTGGAGAAGCTCGCCCCGAACGAGCGTCCCACGGTCGTGCACCTGCTGAACGGCAACGCACTGGAGTTCACCAGCACGTACATGGCCGCCCGCCTGACCCTGCCGGAGATCGAGCCGCTGGAAATCCCGCCGTCAGGCGGAGCGAAGGCTGCTGCTGCGGATTCCGGCAAGACCGAAGCTCCGGCCTCCACCACAGCCTCGGCTGCTCCTGCTGCGGCCTCGGCTGCTCCTGCCGTTGCCGCCACTGCTGTTGCGAAGCCCGCTGCGGAGAAGGCTCCCGAGCAGCCCGCCAAACCGGCGCTGCCGCCGAGCAAGCAGCTCCCGAAAGAGGTCGAAGACCGCAAGCCCGACGAAGCGAGCCGCCCCGGCGTGACAGCCGGCGCGTCGGCCACTCCGCCGGTCGCGCGCGCCTGACCTGCACTGTTTCGCTCACACGGCTCGCGTTTTTCGCGGGCTTGTTTGACGTGCGCTGACTGGTCCCCTACGAAGCTGGGGTTTTGGGGTCAGCCTCCGTCGGGGTAGGCCGCTTTCGTGCTGGCCGATGCCCGCTTCACGCCTGCCTGCGGGCCGGTGCTCACGGGCTCTACGACGCCCTGAGACGGTCTCGGCATCCCTGCGCGGACCTGACCCGCAAACAGTCGGCTATGCCCAGTACAGCGGGATAAAACCGGCGCGTCACCCAGGCGGGGTAGCCCAATACGGCGAACGTGCTCCGCCAAACCGACCCAGCCGGGCGACCGCCGAATGAGTGACCTCTGGTTCAGTGGCACTTCTCACGAAGTTAACCCGCCGTGACGATCAAGGCTGTCGATCCGCCATCCAGGGATGAAACAGCCCGTATTCGGCAGATCACGCGCCGCCGAGCAGTCCCGCCCGAGAGGCGACGCCGGGTAATCACGGGATCCGCCTTGAGCCGTGTCTCGTACAGGCTTCAGCCACCGGTCGCCCCCTGGAAAGCCAGGGCAAGCCGCTCAGGCCGCTCCGGCGGGTCGCAACCGGATGCCCACAATGCCCGCGCCGATGCTCCGAGCCAGCGAGGGCCCGGAGTCAGCGCGGGAGGCGAACCGTCAGCGGAACAGCTTCCGCACCAGCAGCACGGCCACCAGCACGCCGGCCCCGATCAACGGGTACTTGACCTTCGGATTGTCGAGCTTCGCGCGCACGCCGTCCTTCGCCTGTTCGGCGAGTTTCTGCGGATTGGCCTTCGTGCCCAGCTGGTCGAGGGTCGCCGCCAAAGCGGTCCTCGCCTGCTCGATCTCACGCTCGATGGTCTCGGGGTCGCGAGCCACGTGCCCTCCTCGCCGCAGTCGGACTGTAGGCGGTCCACGGTAGAGGACAACCCCCGCGAGACGGCGACTGGCCACGCCGAGCCGACCCGAACGTGGCGCGCGCTACGATCACACCTGGTTCCTGGGGGCCGTAGCCCAATTGGCAGAGGCACACGGTTTAGGTCCGTGCCAGTGAGAGTTCGAGTCTCTCCGGCCCCACACTCAGGCTGCTGGGCAGCGATACGGCAGAGCGTTCCAGCGGTCCGCGTCGGCCGCGTGCCGCACGGTATGCCACAACCCACCGCCGTTGAGGCCTTCCGCCTCGGCGGTGAGGGGAATGGCGGATCATCCGCTCGTCACGACAATCCGCCGGATCGCGAGTCGGCGGCACGGATCCGCTTCTTCTGGCCCCACCCTGCCCTTCGGCCCCGGCAGCCAGTCCGAACGGCCTGCCGGGGCCGAAGGGTTCAGCTCATCCCCGTCCGGAAACCCACACCGTCAGCAGGGCGACGGCGAGCCGACCCAGAACGCGATGTTGCTCTCCGGCACGAAACCCACATTCTGGTTTTTGCCGGAGACCTTGTCCCACTTTCCTTCGCCCCAGTCAGTCCAGCAGTAGTCCGGGTAGATCGTCCATTCTTCCACGTCGTCGACCCACGGCGAATTCTCCAGCCGCGGCCACTGCCGCACGCTCATGTTGATCTTCGGCTGGAACCCGCACCAGCTGCAGTCATGCAAGCGGGCCACGGCGTTCTGACCAGCAGACCGCGGCTGCGCACTGGCAGACACCGCCATCGGGCCGACCAGCAAACCGCAGGCGACGACCGCCCCGACACCTCGCAATATTCTCATTGCGCCCCCCTTTGTGGTGACAAAACCCGGGCTTCGCGGGAATGCGAAAACCGGTCACGCACCATTCAGACTAGGAACGCCGCAGAGTGCCGGACAAGGAATTAAGCAGCGGCTAAAAACCGCATCAACCGCAAGCAACGTCGCCGCCGCGGGACGCGGTCGCTCGCGAGGACAGTTGCTCCCGGGCCCGGGTCAAGGCGGCGATGCGTTCGTCCAGCACGGCCAGTCTGCGGTCCACCAAAGCGATGGCGCTCGAGGACAGGCGTCGCGAGGGCAGGTCTCCCTGCAGGCACGAGCCCAGCGGGCGGATGTCTTCCATGGCGAGCCCCGAGTCGAGCAGGTAGCGGATGTTCGCCACCCGCTCGATCGCGGACTCGTCGTACTGCCGGTACCCGTTGTGGGAGCGGGCGGCGGTCAGCAAGCCCTGCTCCTCGTAGAACCGCAGTGCTCTGGTGGTGACTCCGGTGGCCTTCGCCAGCTCTCCGATCCGCACCGACCCGAGCGTACGCCGCTAAGCGATCACTGCGCCGCCGTCGACGGGCAGGACCACGCCGGTCAGGTACGCCGCGGCGGGGCTGGCGAGTTGGACGATCCAGTGGGCGACTTCTTCCGGCTGGGCCAGGCGTCGCAAGGGCACCATCGCCTGCAGGGACGCGTGTTGCGCTTGGGCTTGCTCGGCGGTGAGGCCTTCGCGGGCGTAGATCTCGGTGGCGACCGGACCGGGTGCGACCGCGGTGACGCGGATGCCTTGCGGGGCGAGTTGCACTGCCCAGCTTCGGGTCAGCGACTCAAGGGCGGCTTTCGTCGCCGCGTAGAACTCCCGGCCCGCCATCGGCCAGCCGCGTTGGCCGATCGCGGTTGTCACGTTGACGACGACGCCATCGCTCAGGTGCGGCAGCGCGGCTTGCACGAGGTAGACCGGCGCGAGCAGGTTCGTCGCGACTACTTCGTCGAACGCGCCGGGCTTGATTTCGCCCAGCGCGGCCGGGTCGACGATCCCGGCGTTGTTCACCAGCACGTCGAGCCGGCCGAATTCGGCAAGTGCCGCAGCGACAATCTCCTCTGCGGCGCCTGCCTCGGTGATGTCGGCGGCGAACGGGCGGATCCGCGCGAAGCCCTCCGCGGTTTCGGCCAGCCGCACGGCGGTCCGGCCGACGACGAGGACGTTCGCGCCCTGCCTTGCGAACTCGCGTGCGGTGACCTGTCCGATGCCCGTTCCGCCGCCGGTGACGATCACGGCTTTGCCTTCAAACTGTCCTTCACTCATGACAATCGACGCTAAACATTGCCGTATGCGTGAAGGTCAAGCCGCTCAGCGCACGCGCTGGTAAACCAGGGCCACTTCGCCGAGATCGCCGGTCTCCTGGTGCACGACTGTCCACTTAGTACCCGGCAGGCCGTCGTCGAACAGGCGCGGGCCGCCGCCGGCGATTTGCGGGCAGATGGTCAGGTACAGCGTGTCGATGAGGTCCTCGGCCAGCAGCGCCTTGATCACGCTGACGCTGCTGTTGACCAGGATGTCGCCCTCGCCGTCGGCCTTGAGCGAGGCGACGACCTCGGCGGCGGGCGCGTTCACGATGCGCGTGCGCTCCCACGGCGACTCGGTGAGCGTGCTCGACAGGACCACCTTTTCCGTGTCCACCAACCACTTCGCGTAACCGCGGTCGCGCGGGTCGGCGTTTTCGTCGGCGGCGACGGTCGGCCAGAAGCCGAGGAAGCCTTCCGCGTTGCGGCGGCCGAGCAGGGCGGTCGTCGCGTTCTCCCAGATGCGGGTCATCTGGTTGCGGGCGGTCTCGGTGGTCATGTACGGGATGATCGCGCTCATGTCGCCGGGGCCTTCCGGGCCGTGGTAGCGGCCGTCGAGGGTCAGGGCGAGGTTGGCGGTGACACGACGCTCGGTCATGACTGGGTTTCCTTTCGGGTGATGACTTCGGTGAGGTGGTCGAGGACCTGTCCCCAGCCGGTTTCGATTCCGGCGATGGCGGGCACGGCCTCGACGGTCGTTGCGCTGATTCCCAGGCCCAGCCGCAGCTGGGTGCCGCCGTTCGCCGAAGGGGCGAGGGCGAGGTCGTAGTGGCCGCTGAACGCGACGGCTCCGGCCGCGTCCAGCACCGACAGGTCGAACACGAGCTGCTCGGTTTCGCGAGCGGTCCGGACCCGTCCTTCCGAGCGGTAGGTGCCTTCGGCGTCGCGGTAGGCGAGAACGACGCGCCCGCCCGGCTTCGGTTCGAGGACACACTCGGTGACAGTCAGGGACGGCGGGACCCACCACGACGCCAGCAGCCCGGCGTCCGTCCAATACCGCCAGACCGTTTCCGGCGGCACCGGCAGCACGCGCTCGAAGGAGAACGCGCGACCGTCGGCCCAGCGATCCCGGTCCGCGGCGGCGGTGTCGGCTTCGACCGCCGCGCGGTAGCGGTCGAGCATGTCGCGCTCTCCCGTGTGCGCCTCGATCGTCGCGGCCAGCTTCTGGAGCTGGTCCGCGAATTCCCGCAGCGGAGCCGCTTCGGCCGCGTAGACCCGGCGCTGCCCGAGCGGGGCCATGGTGACCAGGCCGGCGCGGGCGAGGGTCTGCAGGTGCTTGGTCGTCTGCGGCTGCCGCAGCCCGGTCAGCTCGGCCAGTTCGCCGACCGACCGGGGCCGTTCAGCGAGCAGTTCGACCAGCTGCCACCTGGTGGTGTCTGCGAGCGCTGCGGCGATCCCGTCCATGCACTGAAGTATTCACTACGTCGAATATTCGTGTCAAGGAATTCTTTTCGCCGATCTCAGCCGGGCAGCAGCCGGGCGGCGAGGTTCCGGGCCGCCAGACCCCGTTTCGTGCGCGGGACCAGCATCGATGCCGCCGTCCGGACCCCGCGCTGCTTGGGCTTCACGCGCGCTCGATGGGCCGTCTCGTAGTGCGCGAACGCCTCGGCGTAGGTGGCGTCAGCGAGCGCGGTGGCCAAGGTGTGCGCCCCGACGATCGCGAGGCTCGAACCGTCGCCGAGCAGCGAGACGCAGGAAGCGGCATCGCCGACCAGCGCGACCCGGCCATGCGACCAGCGAGGCGGATCGACCACGGCGACCGCGTCGAAGAAGACGTCGTCCGTCGCCTCGAAGCGAGCCAGCAACTCCGGGACCCGCCAGCCGAGACCCCGGTAGGCGATGGACAGGATCTCCTTGCCCTGACCGGGATTCGGCGCGCGGAAGATGAACGCGACCCTGGCGTTTCCCCGCCCCGGATGGACCGCGACGAGGCGGCCCGGGGTGTTGAGCATGACGACGTCCCGCGGATAGTCGGACGGTTCGCCGAGCGTCACGGTCCCGACGTACATCCCGGCGTGCCGGACGAATTCCCGCTCCGGGCCGAACGCGAGCCGCCGCACCGCCGAGTGCACCCCGTCCGCGCCGATCACCAGGTCGAACCGGCGCGGGGCAGCGTGCTCGAAGGCGACGTCAACCCCGCCCTCGTCCTGCTCCAGCGCGGTGATGGTGTCGCCGAAGAGGAATTCGGCGTCGTCGCGCGCCGCTTCGTAAAGCACGTCCGCCAGATCGGCTCGCGGGACCTCGATCTCTTTGCTCGCCGCCATCCGCACAGTGGTCACCGAACGCCCGCGCGCGTTGAGCAGCCGCAACCGCTGCGCGTGCGTCGCGACCTCGCGCAACCGCGGCACGACACCCATCGCGTCGGCCACCTCCATCGCGCCGCCGCGGACGTCCACCGGGTTGCCGCTGCTGCGCTGGCCAACTGCCCGTTCTACGACGGTCGGCCGGAAACCGTTGCGCGCCAGCCAGAACGCGAGGGTTGAGCCAGCGATCCCGGCACCGCACACGAGGACGTCACGAGTCACGTCCTCGAAGATAACCGCACTCAGTGCATTTCTGCAATGAGTGCAGATTTGCACCTAGTGTCATAAGCTGCCGGAGTGTCTCTCCGTGATCGCAAGCGCGCCCGCACCCGCCAAGCCCTGATCGACGCGGCGACGGACCTCTTCGAGCGCAACGGCTACGACGAGACGACCATCGCCGACATCGCCGCAGCCGCGGAGATCGGCACGCGCACGTTCTTCAGCTACTTCGCCAGCAAGGAAGAACTGGTGTTCCCGGACGCCGAGAGCCGGGTGCAGGCGTTGCTCGACGCCCTCGCGAACCGCGCCCCGGACGACCGGCCGATCGACCTGCTGGTCCGGGTCCTTTCCGACGGCGGCGAGGTCAGCGACGACATCATCGGCAAGCTGACCCCGTTGCGGATGCGGCTGCTCCAGACCGTGCCCGCGGTCCAGGGCCGTGCCCTGCAAATCCAGTTCAACGCCGAGCGCCGGATCGCCGGAATCCTCGCCGAAGCCTTTCCCGGCGAACTCGACGACGTCACCGCCCGCGCGTTGACCGGCGCGTTCGCCGGCGCGGTGCGCGGAGCGTCGCAAGCCATGCTGGACCGCCCCGGCGACCTCACCGCCGAGCAGCGAACCCAAGCGACCCGCCAGGCCATCGTGAAGACACTCGGGCCCCTGCTTAGCCGCGACTGACGTGCTCCGCGCACAGGCACGCCACCGCGGTGTCGATCCACTCGCGGCCCTCCCACTCCGGATGCCGCTTGATCAGCTCCTCCCGCACCTCCGCGATCACGGTCGCCTCGGCCATCGCCGAATCGCGGCGACGCCAGGTCTCGTCGCGCAGCAGTTCGAGGTAGGCGCGCAGGTCGTCGAGCAGTTCCGGACCGCTGATGTCGCCGTGGCCGGGGACCACGATTTCCGGCCGCTGCGCGGAAAGTTTCCGCATGACCTCGATCCAGCGGATGCCGGACACGTCGGTGTCGTGCGGCGGGAACCACGGGAAGATCGCGAACTGGCCGGTCTCGGCGAGGTCGCCGGTGAACAGGACGCCCGCGTCCGGGACCGTGACGACCTGGTCGCCCTTGCTGTGCGCGCGGCCGGTGGCGCGCAGCTGCACCACGCGACCGCCGAGGTCGAGGTCGTGCGACAAGTCGTAGACGACGTCCGGGGTCGGCAGTTCGACGCCCTCCAGCTGCCGCGCGACCGGCTCTCCCAGGCCGCTGAACATCTGCAGGTAGCCGGGGCCTTTATTGGCGAGGTCAGTCGCCTGCGCGCGGTTGACCAGGTAGGTCGCGGCCCCGGCGAAGGTCTGCGCGCCGAACGCGTGCTCGGGGTGGAAATGCGTGGTGGTGAGGTAAATCCGGCGGCCGCGCGCGTACTCGGTCGCGAACTTCAGCACGGTTTCCGCGTTGCGCGGCCCCATGCCGGTCTCGACGACGAGCACGGAATGCGTCCCGCCGACGACGCCGACGTTCGGCACCAGCTGCACGCCCTGGTTCGGGACCACGACCAGGTCGCGGGCGAGTTCGCGCACCTGCGAGGTCTGCACGACGGGATCGGGATACGGGTAGTCGGCCATCGCCGGATGCTCCTTAAGGAACGCGGGATCAGTGACCGTTCCAGTCCAGCGCCGCGCCCGCGCGGTGTCCAAGACCGATCCGCTTTTCCCGATACCGCACGGGTATTGTCGCTGGTTGTGGATCTCCGTTCGCTCCGGTACTTCGTCGCGGTCGCCGAGGAGCGCCACTTCGGCCGGGCGGCGGCGCGGCTGCACATGACCCAGCCGCCGCTGAGCCGCGCGATCAAACAGCTCGAAACCGACCTCGGCGCGGCCCTGCTGGATCGTTCGCCGTCCGGGGTCGCGCTCACCGCCGCCGGAACCGCGCTCTACGACGAGGCTCGCACCCTGCTCGAGGCAGCGGACCAAGCCCGCGCGAAGGTCGCCGCGGCGGCCGGACCGGGGACGCTCACGCTCGGCACCCTCGCCGACAGCTCGGAACCGGTCGGAATCCGGCTCGCCGGCGAGTTCCGCGAACGGCATCCGGGCGTGCGGATCAGCGTCCGCGAAGCCGATCTCACCGATCCGACCACCGGGCTGCGCGCCGGGCTCGTGGACGTCGCGCTCACCCGGATTCCCTTCGACACCACCGGAATCCGCACGCACGTGCTGCGTTCCGACCCGATGGGCGTCGTCCTGCGCGCGGACGATCCGCTGGCCGGACGCGACGAGGTGCGCCGGGAGGAACTCGCCGACCGGGCGTGGTTCCGGTTCCCGGACGGCACCGACCCGCAGTGGCAGGCGTTCTGGAGCGGCGGCGGCGCGGGCGGGCCGGTCGTGCGGACGGTGCACGAATGCCTGCAAGCCGTGCTGTGGAACGGAACCGTCGGGCTCGCCCCGCTCGCGCACTCGTTTCCCGAAGGCGTCGCGACAGTCCCGTTGGCGGACTATCCGCCGAGCCGGCTCGTGGTCGCGTGGCGCGAGGATTCGACGCCGCCGCTGGTCCGCTCGTTCGTCGAACTCGCCGTGCGCATCGCCGGGCTCGACCGCCGCGAAACGCCCGCGAACCCGTAGGCTGGGCCCGGAGATCGGGGAGGTGTGGGCCGTGCCGGGACGCAATCCGCTGCGGGTCCTGCGCAAATGCGCGGACTGGTTCGAAAACCGCGGCGTGTACATCCCCGGCGAGGAAAGCCGCGCGGTCGACCCGGTGCGCGACTTCGGCTGGCTCATGGTCGCCTGGGGCGCCGGCGTCGCGGTGTTCATCCTGTTGTTCGCGTTCGCGGTCTGAATCCCGACTCGCGGCTGTTGACATCGGGGTGATGACTGTCACCCGGAGTGCTCTTTCGATCACGGATCGGCCACGGCTGTACACCAGGTCCGCGTCTTCCGCACCGTGACGGCATTAGTGCCGCCAGAGTGGAGCGGGTCCGCTCGGCAACTACGCCGAACGGCACACCGCCCCACCCCGACTGGAGTACCCCCGCGATGGCGCCCCCGCGCACCCCGAAACTGCTGTTGACCGCCTGCCTGCTGTTTTCCGTGGCAGCCTGCGGCGGCGTCAACGCTCGGGAAGGCTCCGCCGCGATGGGCGTCGGCAACCCGGCGGCGCAGCCCGCGGCCGCGCAAGCCTCCGGCGACCTGCAGTTCGGCGCCAACCACCGGTTCGCCAGCGGGATCACGGTCTCGCTGTCGGCCCCGCAGTCGTTCCAGCCGAGCCCGGCAGCGTATCCGCGCAGTGCCCGTGCGGCGGCGTTCTACATCCAGGTCACGAACAACGGCACGGACCCGTATCGGGTGTCCGCGCTTTCGGTCACCGCGACTGTCGCAGGGAAGCCCGCGAAGCAGGTTGTGGACGCCACGCAGGGTCTCGGCGGCGTTTCCGACGCGGGCAAGGATTTGCTGCCGGGCCGGTCTACGCAGGTCACGCTTGCTTTCGCGGTGCCCTCCGAGAGCGCGCGGATGGCGGTGCAGGTGCGGCCCAGCACGGGCGAGCCCGCCGTCGTCACATATTGCGGAGACGCCTGAATTACCCTCGTCTCCATGACCGACCAGCGACTTGCCGAGGGCGACGAAGCGCCCGGATTCACCCTGCCGGACAGCACCGGCAAGAACGTCTCGCTCAGCGACTTCCGCGGCCAGGCCGTGGTGGTGTACTTCTACCCGGCGGCGGGGACGCCGGGGTGCACCAAACAGGCTTGCGATTTCCGGGACAATCTCGCGGAGTTGAACGACGCGGGATATCAGGTGCTGGGGATTTCGCCGGACAAGCCGGAAAAGCTGGCCAAGTTCGTGGAAGCGGAGGGGCTGACGTTCCCGCTGCTGTCCGATGTGGACAAGGAAGTGCTGTCCGCGTGGGGCGCGTTTGGGGAGAAGAAGAATTACGGGAGGGTTTACCAGGGGGTCATCCGGTCTACGTTTATCGTGGACGCGGAGGGGAAGCTTGCCAAGGCCGCTTATAACGTGCGGGCTACTGGACATGTGGCCAAGTTGATCCGGGACTTGGGGATTGCTTCCTGAATTGTTTCCCGGAGCGCGGGGAGGCCGGCCAAGCCTCTCCGCGCTTGGTCAGCGACGCACCTGATAGCGCAGGTGAAGCACCCGGTCGCCTTGAACCACGTCGGGGTTCTCCAGCAGGTGCTGTGCGTTGACTGAGCCGAAGCAGCGTTTGCCGGAGCCGAAGACGGCCGGGACTACGTCCATGCGTACCTCGTCCACCAAGCCTGCCGCGAGGACCTGACCGCCTACGTCGCCAGCGGCGACTTCGACTACGCGGTCGCCTGCTAGCTCTTGTGCTTTGGTTACCGCCGCCTTGACGCCGTCGACGAAGTGGAACGGGGCCTCGGGGTTCCAGCCTTCGGGGGCTGGGCGGTGCGTCACGACGACTACGTGGTCGATTCCACTTGGCGGCTTTCCGTCCCAGCCGTCCGTCAGGTCGAAGACGTGACGGCCGACGATTGTCACCCCGATCTGGTCCCAGTACTGGCGCGTGTAGTCGTAGGACTGCTGCGACACTTTTAGCGCGCCGCTGTCGTCCAGCGGGACGTCGCCGCTGGTCAACCAGTCGAACAGCGGGCCGGGCTGGTCGTTTTCGTCGGCGATGAAGCCGTCGGCCGACACCGAGCTGTACATGACGACCTTGCCCACGGGGTCTCCTTCGCATTGGGGTGGCCCCAAATTAGCGGGTTGCGAGCGGTCGCTCTTGTAAGAAATCAATCGGTCGGCAGCGGCCAGTTGTTCAGCGTGTGGCCGGGGTGTTCGCGGAGAAACCGCCGCCGGACTTCGACGTACTGGGTCGGGGTGAGGCCGGTGAAGGCGCGGAACTCGTGGCCGAAGTGGGCCTGGTCGAAGTAGCCCGCGCGACCGGCCAGGTCGCTCCAGTCGATCGGGCCGGTGGGGTCTAGCGCGAACACGGTGGCGGTGAAGCGGTGGGTGCGGGCCAGTCGCTTCGGGGTGACGCCGATGAGTGCCTTGAACCGTTGTGCCAGGTGGGTGCTGCTGACTCCGGCTGCCGTGCTCAGGTCGCAGATCGGCATCGTCCCGCGAGTTGCCGCGATGATGTTGCTCGTGTGGCGGACCAGGCCTAGACCGGCGGTCTCGGATAGCCGACGCATCAGCTCGTCTTCCAGCAGTGTCAGCATCTGGTGCGGGTTGTTTGCCGTGGCCAGGCGGTCTCGCAGTTCGGTGCTGGCGGGTCGGCCCCAGACCTGTTCTATCGTCACCGGGCGGTCGCACAGGTCCGTCGCGGGCATCGGCAGGAACGGGGCCAGGCCCCACGGTTTGAAGTGCACGCCGACGGATCGGGTCCGGGGCGGGTAGCCGAACTCGTACGCACGGGTCGGCATGGTGATCACGCAACCGTCGGCGTACTCGGCCGTCTCGATCTCGGTGCCAGCGCGGATGCGGAACGGCGCGCCCAGGTTGACGATGAACAGCGCGGCGGGTGCCGGTGGCAGCGTCAGGCGGGCATACGGCGGCGCGCCCTCCAGGTAGTAGAGGTCGTCGATCAGCCCGTCCAGCGGCGGTCTCGGCATTCTGGACACGTACTCCACGCCCACAGCATTGCCGACGCCTGCAGGCAAGCGCTACCCGCGGAAATTTGCCGGGAAGCGCAAAGTGAAAGTCGTGCCTTCGCCGGGAGTGCTGGTGGCGGTGACTTCGCCGCCGTGGGCTTCGGTCAATTTGCGGACGATTGCCAGGCCTAAGCCGCTGCCTCCGGAGATTCGGCTTCGCGAAGGGTCTGCACGCCAGAAACGGTCGAAAACGCGGGGCAGATCTTCTGGAGAGATTCCCGTACCAGTGTCGGTTACTTCGAAAATCGCGTCATTGTCGCGTTGGCTTGCGGTGACAGTTACCGAGCCGCCGGACGGGGTGTGGCGGATTGCGTTCGAGACCAGATTGTCGAGGGCTTGGCGCAGGCGTACTGGGTCCGCAGTGATGGCCGGGTTTTCCATGGGCGGGACGGACAGGTGGACGCCCGCGGTTTCGGCGCGCGGGGCGTGGGCGGCGGCGAGGTGGGCCAGGACGGTGTTCGCGTCGATGGGTTCCGGGTGGACGCGCAGCGCTCCGGCGTCGGCCAGGGCCAGGTCTTGCAGGTCGTCCACGATGTGCTGCAGATGAACTGCCTCTTCCAGCAGGGAGACGACCAGTTCGTCGTCCAGTTGGCTGATGCCGTCCTGGGTTGCCTCCAGCCAGCCTCTGATGGTGGCCAGCGGGGTGCGGAGCTCGTGCGCGACGTCGCTGACCATCGCTTTGCGGGCGTTCTCCAGCTCTTCCCGCGCCCGCGCCATGTCGTTGAACGCGGTGGCCAGGCGGGCGATCTCGTCCTTGCCTTTGACGCGGACCCTGGCGCCCGTCTCGCCGGCTTTCAGGCGTTGGGCCGCGCCGGTCAGCGCGCGGAGGGGGCGGATCAGGCGGATCGACGCCAGTGCGGTGACGATGACCGTCAGCAGGAGGATCGCGGCGGTGACGGCGATGAGCTTCGTGCGGTTTTCCGGCGAGAGGGTGAAGCCGGTCGGGGGCTGGTCGGTGCCTTTTTCGGTGATGTAGAGCCAGGCCGCGGGAGCGACGTAGGGGGTCAGCTGCTCTTTGCGGGCCGAGGTCACGCAGTTGGTGATGGTCTGGTCGGTGGCTTGGACGACCGGGCCGTCGAAGGTCCACAACAAGCCCAGTTTGGCCACCGGGATCGTGCTGTCGTTCCGGCCGAGACAGGCGTCGATCAGGCCGGACAGTTTGCTCAGGGCGGCTCGCTCGGTCTCGGTGGGGCGTTCCAGCAGAGCGGTGCCGCATTGGGCGGTGCCGGCCGGGGCGATCACCCTCGGGTGGCCGCTCGGCGAGATTTCCAGGCTGCCTAGGCCGGTTCGGCGCTGGGTGCAGGACAGGACTTTTTCGGCGACCTCCTGGAGATCGTCGCGTTCGTCCGCGGGGAGTTTGTAGGGGCCGACCGCGTCGGGGTCGATCCGGTCGGGAGTGGATTTGATGCCGAGGCGGGTGTCGACGGCCAAGGGGTCGATGACCGCGGACGGCTGGGGCGGGAGTGTGCCCGGGTTCTGTTCCGAGCTGGCGATGAGCTTGCCCTGCGGGGTGGTCAGGACGATTTTGCGACCGGTTTTGTCCGCGTAGTCGTTGATGGTTTTGGTCGCGCCGGACCACGTGGGATGGGTTGCCGCGTACGAAAGCAGGGCCTGGTAGATGGTGCCGTCGTCGGCGAAGAGCTGGCCTTGTTCTCGTTCGATGGCACCGGAAGTGGTCCGGGAAGCCAGCCAGGCGGTGGACGCGATCGCGCACACCGCGATGGCCGCGGTGACCGCGAAGAGGCGGAAGAGGAGGCTACGGGGCATCGGACTTGGCGGTCAGTTTGTAGCCCACGCCGTAGACCGTGAGGAGTTTCGCCGGTTTTCTCGGGTTGGGTTCGATTTTCTTTCTGAGGTTCATGATGTGCACGTCAATAGCGCGCTGGGTGATGTAGCGGTCGAAACCGTGCAGATGTTCCAGGAGTTGCGCCCTGGTGAAAACCTGGTCCGGGCGGGCGGCCATGACCTCCAGGATCCGGAATTCCCCCAGAGTGGTTTCGATCGGGTTTCCGCTTACCGCGACCTCGTGTTTGTCTTTGTCGACGGTCAGCGTGCCCACTTTGATGGGACCGTCTTTCGCCGCGTTCGTTCGCCGGAGAAGGGTGCGGACCCTCGCCATGAGTTCGCGCGGGCTGTAGGGCTTGGTGACGTAGTCGTCCGCGCCCAGGTCAAGGCCCTGGAGCAGGTCGTCCTCGGTCGAGCGGGCCGTGAGCATGAGGATCGGCAGGTCGGAGGACGCCCGGATGGTCCGGCAGACGGTCAGGCCGTTCATGCCGGGGAGCATGACGTCCAGGATCAGGAGATCGGGTTCCGCCGTGCGGATTTCCGCCAGTGCGGCTTCGCCGGTGGGCGCGACGGTGACGGTGTGCTGCTCGTGTTCCAGATAGCGGCGGACCAGTTCCGCTTGTTTGGGATCGTCTTCGGCAAGGACGATATTGGCGCACATGCTTGCCGAGACTAGCCCGAGCCCCGCCCCGGAGCCACCAGCGCGGCTCCCGGGCGGACCCGGCGGTTATGCGTCGGCCAGTTTTCGCAAAGCCGGCAGAAGTGCGCGCAGGGCTTTGCCCCGGTGGGAAGCGGCGTCTTTTTCCGCCGGGGACAGTTCCGCGCTGGTTTTCGTTTCGTTTTCCGGCACGAAGATCGGGTCGTAGCCGAAACCGTTGGTTCCGTGCTTTTCCCTCGTCAGCGTGCCTCGCCATTCGGCACGGACCGTCGTGGCCTCGCCGGACGGAAGGGCCAGCACCGCCGCGCAGACGAAGGCCGCGCCCCGGCGCTCGTCCGGGGTGTCCGTCAGCTGCGCCAGAACCAGGTTCAGGTTCGCTTCGTCGTCACCGTGTTTGCCGGACCAGCGCGCGGAGAGGACTCCGGGCATGCCGTTGAGGGCGTCGACGGTCAGGCCCGAGTCGTCCGCGACGGCGGGCAAACCGGTGGCGGCTACCGCGTCCCGCGCTTTGGCCGCCGCGTTGCCTTCGAAGTCGGGTGCGGTTTCCGGGGCTTCCGGGAACTCCTCGACGTCGTTCAGGCCGAGCACCTCGACGCCCTGGATGCCTTCCGCTTCCAGGATCCGGCGCAGTTCGCCCAGCTTCTTCGCGTTCCGGGTGGCCAGCAGCAGCTTGGTCACTTCTGGCCCTTCTTCTTGTCCGGCCGCGGTTCCGGCAGCTCGCCCGGGTACGGCAGCGCCAGCGCTTCGTTCTGCAGGCGCGCCAGTTCCTCGCAGCCGGCCAGCGCCAGGTCCAGCATGGTGTCCAAAGTGGACCTCGCGAAGGTGGCTCCCTCGCCGGTCCCCTGCACCTCGATGAGGGTTCCGGCGTCGGTGGCGACCACGTTCATGTCGACCTCGGCGCGCGAGTCCTCCTCGTACGGCAGGTCGAGCCGCACCCGGCCGTCCACGACGCCGACGCTCACCGCGGCCACCGAGGACGACAGCGGCTGCGGGTCGTTGAGCCGGTTCGCCGCGCCCAGCCAGGTGATCGCGTCCGCCAAGGCCACGTAGCCGCCGGTGACCGCCGCGGTGCGGGTGCCGCCGTCGGCCTGGATCACGTCGCAGTCGATGACGATGGTGTTCTCGCCGAGCGCGGCCAGGTCGATGCAGGCACGCAGGGAGCGGCCGATCAACCGGGAGATCTCGTGCGTCCGGCCGCCGATCCGGCCCTTCACGGCTTCGCGGTCGCTGCGGGTGTTGGTCGCGGACGGAAGCATCGCGTACTCGGCGGTGACCCAGCCGAGACCGGACCCGGCGCGCCAGCGCGGCACGCCCTCGGTCACGCTCGCCGCGCACAGCACCCTGGTGTTGCCGAACTCGACGAGCACCGACCCGGCAGGCCACTTCTGGAACCCGCGGGTGAGCTTCACTTCGCGGAGCTGGTCGTCGTTCCTGCCATCTTTTCTAGCCACGGGGAGCACTCTAGGACGTACCCCTGACAGTTTCGCGTCAGAGGTCGTAGACCGCGCCCTGCGTCACCAACTCGGCATCCGGGAACACGGCTTTGGCCTCGGCCAGGACGGCATTCCGGTCGGTCCACGGGGCGACGTGGGTCAGCAGCAGACGGCCGACACCGGCTTCCTTGGCCAATTCACCGGCTTCTTTTCCGGAGAGGTGCACGCCTTGCGGACGGTCGGCGGCATCGGTCCAGGACGCTTCGGAGAGCAGGACATCAACACCGTCGGCCAGTTCGCCGAGGCCGCGACACAGTCCGGTATCGCCGGTGTACGCGAGGATGGTGCCGCCGTACGCGATGCGCAGGCCGAAAGCGGGCGTCGGGTGGTACACGGCAACAGCGGTCACGTCGAAGGGACCGATCTCGATCCGCTCTTCGCGCAACTCGTGGAACTCGTACACGTCCGACAGATCCGCAGCAGCGCGCTCAGCTGCGTCGGCCGCGTACGCGTGCGCGAGGCGCGAAGGCGCGTCCGCTGGCGCGTACAGCGGCAACCGTCGCGGCCGCGCTGGGTACGGCGGCGCGGGGTGATAGCGGCGAAGCACTGTCAGAGAGTTGACGTCGGCGCAGTGGTCGGCGTGCAGGTGCGAAAGGACGAGCGCGTCCAGGTCGAACGGGTCGAGCACGGTCTGCAATTGGGCGAACGTGCCGGTGCCCAGCTCGAGACCGAGCCGGTAGCCCTCCGCCTCCAGGAGGTACCCGGAAGCGGCGGCGTCCGGCCCGGGGATACTGCCCGAACACCCGAGGATCGTCAGTCGCACCTCGTCACCCTAACTCCGCCCAGCGGCGTCGCAGCGTCACGCGCTGACCGGGTCCAGCGCACCCGGCGCAAAGCCCATGAACCGCTGCGCCAAGCGGGCGAACGGCTCCGGCGAACCGGTGGCGAGGAACTCGTGCTTCGGCGACTCGTCGCGTTCAGCGAGCAGGTCGAGTTCGGTCAGCACGCGGTAGAGGTCTTTGGCGGTTTCGTCGGCACTGGAGACGAGCGTGACGTCCTGTCCCATCACGATCTGCAGCACGCCGGACAGCAGCGGATAGTGCGTGCAGCCGAGGATCAGCGTGTCCACCTCGGCTTCGAGCAACGGCTGCAGATAACCCTGTGCCAGCCCGAGAATCTGTCGGCCAGTAGTGATGCCGCGCTCCACGAAGTCCACGAAGCGCGGACAGGCGACACTAGTGAGACGTACGTCCGGCGCAGCGGCGAAGGCGTCGTCGTACGCCCTCGAACGCACAGTGCCCTCGGTGCCGATAAGACCGACGCGTCCGCTGTGTGTGGCGACCGCGGCCCGGCGCGCGGCGGGAAGGACCACTTCGATAACTGGTACGTCGTAGCGTTCGCGCGCGTCGCGAAGGCAGGCCGCGGACGCTGTGTTGCACGCGATCACCAACGCCTTCACGCCGCTCTCGACCATGTCGTCGAGAGCGGCCAACGCGTACTCGCGAGCAGTGGCGATGGGCAGCGGGCCGTACGGGTTGCGCGCGGTATCGCCGACGTAGCGAAGCTGTTCGGCAGGCAGCAGTTCGAGAATCGAGCGTGCGACGGTGAGCCCGCCGACGCCGGAGTCGAAAACACCGATGGGCGCGCCGGGAGAACTCACCCCCCGAGGTTACCCGGCGTCGTCGGCTCGATCTTCGGGGATTTGACGCGTTCGCCGCGTGAAGTCAGCCACGCGGCGAGGATGCCGGCCAGCGCGCCGAAGAGGTGGCCCTGCCAGGAGATGCCGGGATTGCCGGGCAGCAGGCCCCAGAGCATCCCGCTCCAGACGCCGAGCAGCACGACCGCGACCGCGATCTGCGCGAGCGACCGGTGGAACAGGCCGCGCACCAGCAGGTACGCGAGCCAGCCGAAGGCCAGCCCGGACGCGCCGACGGTGTAGGCGTCCGAGGGCCCGACGAGCCACACCCCGATCCCGGACACCGCCCAGATGATCGCCGTGACCACGGCGAACCGGCCGATGCCCGCCGCCATCGCGAGGAAGGAGAAGACCAGCACCGGCACCGTGTTGGAGAACAGGTGCGACCAGTTGGCGTGCAGCAGCGGCGCCCAGAGAATGCCGTCGAGGCTGGACGCGTGCCGCGCCAGGATCCCGCCGTCGGTGAACTTGCCCGGCAGGATCACGTCGAGCAGTTCCACGAGGTACAGCACCCCGACGAACCCCAGCGCGACGAACGCCGCGGCCTTGGGATTGGGCGGCAGGATGCGCTTCGCGACGTCGACCGGCTTGCCGCCGCCTGGTGCGGGCGGCGGTGACGTCGGCGGGAGGGGAGGCAGTGTGCTCACGCCCTCAGGCTACGTCGGGGACGGGCGGACGGCCTCGGGAGAAATCCCTGAACTTGGCCCCTGGGTGACCTGCGGTGAAGGACTCCTTGAGGGAATCAGATTCCGGCAAGGGGCCCTTCACGGACCGCCCGGCCGCGCGGGGTCGCGCGGGTCGTGAGGGGAACCCTGAGGGACTCAGAGTCCGTGAAGGTGGCCCTCACGGACCGCGCGTCACACCATTGCTGGCTTCCGGAGCAAGTTTCCATAGGCGGCAGCGAACAAGGCGGAAAGCAGCGCGGCCACCGCCGCCACCGCGAAGCTCCATCCCGGACCGCCAGCCGACAGCACCACCGCGCCGACCGCTCCGGCGAGGCTGCTGCCCACCACCCGAACCAGCGCGTTGATCCCACCGGCGGCGGCCGTTTTCGCGGGCTCGACGTGCTCGACCGCCATCGTCCCCAACGCGGCGTAACCGAGCCCGATCCCCAGCCCCAGCACCGCCGCGACGGCATAAAGCCCAAGCCCGTCCCCCGGCAACGTGGTCAGCCACAACGCGGCCACCAGCACCACCGCCGAGCCGCCAGCGACCAGCGCGGGCGCGCTGAACCGCCGCATCAACGAACCGGCCAGCACGGAAACCACCAGCATCAAGATCGTCGTCGGCAACAGATAAAGCCCCACCTGCAACACCGACGCCCGGAGCACGCCTTGCGCGTAGGCCGAAAGCGTCATGATCGTGGCGAACAAGGCGAAGCCGAGCAGGAATGACGCCACCGTCGCGCCCACCGTTTTTCGGTGCAGCAGCATGGGAATCTCGATCAACGGCGTCTTCGTGCGCCGCGCCGTCACCACCCACACCGACGCCAGCACCACGGCCGCGACCAGCAGCCCGACGGTCCCCCAGCCCCATTCGGAACCTTTGCTGATCGCCAGCAGCAGGCAGATCAGCCACCCCGACACCAGCACCGCGCCCAGCAGGTCCGGCGAACCGCTCCGTACCGCGGCCGTCCGGTCCTCCTTAACCGCGGCGACCAGCGCGAACGCCACCACGCCGAGCGCCGCCAGCACCCAGAACACCAGCTGGTGATCGCCACCGGCGAGCCCGGCGAGGATCATCCCGCCGCCACTGCCCGCGCCGATGGTCGCGCTCAGAACGCCGATCGCGGTCGGCAGCGATCGGGCGGGCAAAACGGTCCTGACCTGGCCGATCGCCAGCGGAAGCAACGGCGCGGCCGCCCCCTGCAGGATCCGGCCGACGACCAGCAGCGGCAGCGAGCCCGCCACCGCGCCCAGCACCGATCCCCCGACCAGCAACGCGAGCACGACCAACGACATCGTGCGCCTGCCGTACAGGTCACCAAGCTGCGCGACCAGCGGAATCGCGACCGCGCCCGCCAGCAGCCCGGCGGTCAGCGCCCACGACACCGAACTCAGCGGCACCCCCAGCTTGAGCTGCAGCCGCGGCAGCAACGGCACCACGACGGTCATCTGCAAAGTCCCGACCGCCACCGCCACCGCGAACGCCAGCGCGGCGACCGTCCCCCAGTACTTTTTATACATGTATAAAAAGTAGCATGGCGGCATGCCAGCGCGCACCGGCCGACCGCCGAAGATCTCCAAGGCCGACATCGTGGCCGCCGCTCACCGGGTCATCGAGGAGGACGGCGTCGACGCGTTGACCATGCGGCGCGTCGCCCGCGAGGTCGGCAGCACGGCAATGGCGCTGTACCACCACGTGCGCGACAAAGAGGGCCTGCTTCTCCTGCTGCTGGACGACTACGCGCACGGCAAGATGCCTCGGCCGGAGAACCTCCCGGAGGAACCGGCGGAGCGGATCGTGGCGGTCGCGAAGGCGATGCGGGACGGGCTGGCGAGTTGCCCGTGGATCGTGGACGTCCTGCGCTCCGACGACCTGCTGTCAGTCGGAGGGCTGTGGTACCCGGAGAAAATCGTTGCGGCGGCGGTAAAAGCGGGCCTGCCGACTGATGCGGCGGTGGAGGTCTACCGAGCGGTGTGGCACTACACGCTGGGCGAGATCAGCTCCCGCGCGGCCGCCGCGCGACGACGGGACCGGGGCGGCGACACCTACCGCGAGCGCGTCTTCGCGGAATTGGACGCGACGGAATTCCCGACGC
This sequence comes from Amycolatopsis sp. NPDC004079, assembly GCF_040610415.1. Classification (NCBI taxonomy): domain Bacteria; kingdom Bacillati; phylum Actinomycetota; class Actinomycetes; order Pseudonocardiales; family Pseudonocardiaceae; genus Amycolatopsis; species Amycolatopsis sp. NPDC004079. Next base: position 41,682 of record NZ_JBEXMH010000049.1, read on the forward strand.
TCGCCGAGATCGGGCCGCGCTGGGAAACCCTTACCGCACAAGACAGTTACGAACGAGGCGTACGCGCACTCGTCGTGGGATTACTGCCGTGAGGGGAACCCCGCGGGAAATCAGGGTTCCCCTCACGGACGGTCAGGCCCAGAGCTGACCGTCAAGCCGTTCTGCCGCTTCGTCCAGCGACCCGGAATACGCGCCGGTCGACAGGTACTTCCAGCCGGCGTCCGCGACCACGAAGGCCACGTCCGCCTTCTCGCCGCGAGCGGCGGCCTTCTCCGCGACCCCGAGCGCCGCGTGCAGCACCGCGCCCGTGGAGATCCCGGCGAAAATGCCCTCGTGCTCCAGCAACTCCCGCGTTCGCCGGAGAGCGTCGTACGCCCCCACCGAATAGCGTCCGTTGAGCACACTCTCGTCGTAGAGCTCCGGCACGAACCCCTCGTCGAGGTTGCGCAGGCCGTACACCAGCTCGCCGTACCGCGGTTCGGCCGCGATGACCTGGACGTCCGGCTTGTGCTCGTGCAGGTACCGCCCGACCCCCACCAGCGTCCCGGTCGTGCCGAGCCCGCCGACGAAATGGGTCAGCGTCGGCAGGTCCTTCAGCAGCTCCGGCCCGGTCCCGCGATAGTGCGCGTCCGCGTTGGCCGGGTTGCCGTACTGGTACAGCATCACCCAGTCCGGGTTCTGCTTCGCCAGCTCCTTGGCCCGCCGCACCGCCTCGTTCGAACCGCCCGCGGCCGGGGAGAACACGATCCGCGCGCCGTACGCCTGCAGCAGCTGCTTGCGTTCGGTGGACGTGTTCTCCGGCATCACGCACACCAGGCCGTAGCCCTTGAGCTTCGCGGCCATGGCCAGCGAAATCCCGGTGTTGCCCGAGGTCGGTTCGAGGATCGTGGACCCGCGCCGCAGGATGCCGTCCCGCTCCGCCGCCTCGATCATGGCCAGCGCGGGCCGGTCCTTGATCGAGCCGGTCGGGTTGCGGTCCTCGAGCTTCGCCCACAGCCGCACCTCGTCGGTCGGCGAAAGCCGGGGCAGGCCGACCAGCGGGGTGCCGCCCAGCGCGTCGAGGAGGGACTCGTAGCGAGTCATCGACTCAGCGCGCGCCGCCCGCGACGGCGGGCAGGATGGTGAGGGTGTCGCCGTCCTTGACCTCGGCGGCGAGCCCGCCGGAGAAGCGCACGTCCTCGTCGTTGACGTAGACGTTGATGAAGCGGTGCAGCTTCTCCTCCTTGACCAGGCGCGCCTTCAGCCCGGCGTGCCGCGACTCGACGTCGTCGATGATCTCGAGGACGGTCTTGCCCGCCGCCTCGACGGACTTCTCGCCGCCGGTGTGGGTGCGCAGGATGGTCGGGATGGACACGGTGACGGCCATGGTTCTTACCTCCGGTGGGTTCCTACACGCTGACGCATCGGACGCCGCGCTTTATTCCGCGAGTTCAGTCGAGGATCTCGACCGGCTCCTCGGTGATCTCGGCGTCCACGATCCGGTACGAGCGGAACTCGTGCGAATCGGGCTCTCTTGTCGAGACGAGCACGTAGTGCGCGTCGGGTTCGGCGGCGATGTTCGCGTCGGTGCGCGACGGATAGGCCTCGGTCGCCGTGTGCGAGTGGTAGATGACCACCGGGACCTCGTCGTTCGCGTCCATCTCGCGGTAGAGCTTGAGCAGGTCGCCCGAGTCGAACTCGTAGAACGTCGGCGAGCGCGCCGCGTTCAGCATCGGGATGAACCGCTCGGGGCGGTCCGAGCCCACAGGACCGGCCACCACCCCGCACGCTTCGTCGGGGTGGTCACGGCGGGCGTGGGCGACGATCTCGTCGACGAGTTCACGGCGGATCCGGAGCACACGGACATCTTAGTTCGTGGACCGAACGAGTCCACACTGTGAGAGCTACCGCTCATCCGCAGGTCAGGGCACAATAACGGGATGCCGGTGTCCTCGAAGGTCCGCCAACGCTGCCGTGGCCTGCTGGCCGAAGGGGACGTCGTCCAGTACGTGTTCCCCGCCACATCGCTGATGGTGTCGATGATGGCCGCGCACCGGAACTTCGTCATCGTGGTCACCGATCGGCACGTGACAGTGCTCGCTTGCAGCACTTTCCGCCGGTGGAAGCCGGTTTCCGTGTGGGAACAGCTGCCGCGCTCGACCGAGCTGGGCCCGGTGGACGTGCATCCCTCGCTCGGGCCGACCGTGTCGTTCGGCGGCCTGGTGCTGGAGATCGACGAGGAGTACGTGGCCACCGTGCGCGCCGCCGACCTCGAACGTGACGAGGACGCCCTCCCGCGGGACCCGTTCTGACCTCAGCCCAGCGCTTCCGGCCACACGTCCCGATACGCCGGGATCCCGGCCGCGGAGGTCGCCGACAGCAGCCCGTGCACCATCGCCCGCGCGAACACCCGTGCCGACGCCGCGCACAACGCGTCCAACGCGCCCGCTCGCGCGGCCGCCGCGAACGACCCGGGCTCCCCCGGCAGCTCCCGCGCGCCGGTCGCCAGCGCGAAAACGGTGTCGCCGTCGAACATCGAATGCGCCGGACGCACCGCGCGCGCCAGCCCGTCCTGCGCGGCGACCGTCAACCGGCGTGCCTCGGCTTTCGTCAACGCCGCATCGCAAGCCACCACACCGATCGTGGTGTTCAGATCCGTCCGCTGACCCGGCGCCTCGCCCGGCCGATCCGGCCAGCGGACGCCGAACTCGCCGTCCACCTCGTGATCCCCGGCGAAGGCCCGCCCAGTCGCGAAATCCACTGCCTGGCCCGCCGCGTTCACCGCGACGATCGCGCCGACAGTCACCTCGCCGACGACCTCGCTCGCCGTCCCGATGCCGCCCTTGAGCGAGCCGACCACCGCACCGGAGCCCGCGCCCGCGGTGCCCATCGCGACGGCTTCCCCGGCGGCTTCGCAAGCGGCGTAACCGAAATCGGCGTCCGGCCGATTGCCCCACTCGCTGCGCGGCAGGTCGAACAGCACCGCCGCGGGCACGATCGGCACCACCTCATACGGCTGCGCGCCAACGGGAAACCCGTGGTTCCGCTCGGACAGCCACCGCATCACGCCGTCCGCCGCCGCGAGGCCGTACGCGCTTCCGCCGGAGAGACAGACCGCGTTCACCTGCTGCACCAGGTTTTCCGGCTCCAGCAGGTTGGTTTCGCGGGTTCCGGGAGCGCCGCCGCGCTGATCGACCGCGCCGGTCGCGCCGTCCGGCACGAGCACGACAGTGGTTCCGGTGGCCCAGCCGTCGCCGAGCCTCTCGTGCTGGCCTACGAGCACGCCCGGAACATCGGTGATTTTCCCGCCGGTCAGCCGGTCAGCGCCTGGATCAGCGTCTCCTGCACCCATGTCAGCCAATGGTAGACGCCGAGATGGGGTGCGCGGGGGTCGTCGTCGGGCAGCTCGTCCGGCATGTCCTCGGTGACGTCGAGCGCCGTGCCCAGCGCCAGCCGGACGTCGTTCAGCGCGCCGAGCCAGGCGTCGGCCTGCTCGAAGGTCAGCTTCACCGAACCGCCGTCGCGCGGGAGCGTGTCGAGCACGATCTTCGCGACGCCGACCTTCTTCTCCAGCAGCTCCGGCTCGTGCAGCGACCGCATCGCCGCCGCCGAATCGAGGTCCTCGCGGCTCGGGTTGTCCGGGTCGAGCCGGTGGAAGTCCGGCAGCAGCCGCGACAGCACCGGGTCGTCCGGCGATTCGGCGGGGCCGGTGCGGATCCCGGTCAGCTCGGCGAGTTCGTCCTGCGGGGCCTCCTCGGCCCGGGCGGTGAGCATGTCCTCGAGCTGCCCGACGAGCCCGCGCAGCACGGCGGCTTCCTGCTGTTCGAACCCGGCGAGGATGGCGTCCCCCTTGCGCCGCCAGGCCTTCACGAGGGCTGTTCCATGGTCGCCCACAGGCCCGCCGCGTGCAGCTTCGCCACGTCGGTCTCCACCTTCTCCTTCGAACCGGACGACACGATCGCCCTGCCCTTGTTGTGCACGTCGAGCATCAGCTTCGTGGCGTGGTCCCGGCTGTAGCCGAACAGCTTCTGCAGGACGTACGTCACGTACGACATCAGGTTCACCGGGTCGTTCCAGACGATCGTCCGCCAGGGCTGGTCGGATTCGGCCAGCTCGGCCCCGAGTGGATCGACCTGCGTCTGTTCGGATGCGACAGGCGTGGACATGCACACCATGGTGTCACGGGGCCATCCCGGTACGCCGCGCCAGGTCCGTCCATGTGAGTGAATAGGCTGCTCCCATGGGTTCCCCCGAGCCGGTCACCAGCGCCAGCACGGCGCTGCTCACCGACCACTACGAGCTGACCATGCTGGCGAGCGCGCTCGCGGACGGGACGGCCGACCGGCCGTGCGTGTTCGAAGTCTTCGCGCGGCGGCTTCCCGACGGGCGCCGCTACGGCGTCGTCGCGGGCACCGCGCGCGTGCTCGACGCGATCGCCGACTTCCGCTTCACCGACGCCGAACTGACCATGCTGGAGCAGACCGCGGTCGTCGACCCGGAAACGCTGGCATGGCTGGCGGACTACGAGTTCCGCGGCGACATCGACGGCTACCGCGAAGGCGATCTGTACTTCCCCGGTTCGCCGATCCTCACCGTGACCGGCAGTTTCGCCGAGGCCGTGGTGCTGGAGACGGTGGTGCTGTCGATCCTCAACCACGACAGCGCGATCGCGTCCGCGGCGGCGCGGATGTCCGGCGCGGCGCACGGCAGGCCGATCATCGAGATGGGCGGACGGCGCACGCACGAGTACGCCGCCGTCGCCGCCGCGCGCGCCTCCTACCTGGCCGGATTCGCCACCACGTCGAACCTCGAAGCGGGCCGCCGCTACGGGATTCCGACGCGCGGCACCGTCGCGCACGCCTTCATGCTGCTGCACGACAGCGAGGAAGCGGCGTTCCGCGCACAGGTCAGCAAGATGGGCGCGGACACCACACTTCTGGTGGACACCTACGACATCACCGCAGGCATCGAAGCGGCCGTGCGCGTCGCCGGTGCGGAGCTGGGCGCGATCCGGATCGATTCCGGCGACGTCGGCCCGCTTGCCCGCAAGGCCCGCGACCAGCTCGACTCGCTCGGTGCGAAAGACACCCGGATCGTGGTGTCCGGAGACCTCGACGAGCACGCGATCGCGGCACTGCGCGCGGAACCGGTCGACGCGTACGGCGTGGGCACCTCGGTGGTCACCGGATCCGGCGCGCCGACCGCCGGGATGGTGTACAAGCTGGTCGAGGTCGACGGCCGCCCGGTCGCGAAACGCAGTGCGCACAAGGAATCCCGGGGCGGGCGGAAGCACGCGCTGCGCCGGCACCGCAGCACCGGGACGGCGGTCGAGGAAGTGGTCTGGACCGCCGCCAGCGGACGCCCGGAGCCCGGCGAGAACGATCTCGACCTGCAGATACCCCTGGTGCGAGAGGGCGCGCCGGTGGATGATCTGCCCACGCTGGACGACGCGCGTGCCCGCCTGCGGCGCGCGCAGGTGAGCCTGCCGTGGGAGGGCCTCAAGCTCTCGCACGGCGAGCCCGCGATACCGACGACTTTTCTGTAGGGAGCCGACCATGGGAACCGCACTGATCGTGGTGGATGTGCAGAACGACTTCTGCGAGGGAGGCTCGCTCGGCCTGCCGGGCGGGGCGGCCGCCGCGGCGGCCATCTCGCGGCGGATGGCCGATGGCGGCTACACCCACATCGTCGCCACTCGCGACCACCACATCGATCCGGGCGACCACTTCAGCGACACGCCCGACTTCAACACCAGCTGGCCGCGGCACTGCGTCGCGGGCACGGCGGGCGCGTCGTTCCACTCGGCGCTGGACGTGGTGCCGGTCGAAGCGGTGTTCTCGAAGGGCGAGTACACCGCCGCGTACTCCGGTTTCGAGGGCAAGTCCGGCGACGGCAAGACGCTCGAGGAATGGCTGCGCGCGCACGAGGTGACCGACGTCGAGGTCGTCGGCATCGCGACCGACTTCTGCGTGCGCGCCACCGCGCTCGACGCCGCTCAGGCCGGGTTCAACGTGCAGGTGCTGCTGGACCTGACCGTCGGCGGTTCGCAGCCGACGGTGGACGCGACGCTGAAGGACTTCGACGAGGCAGGCGTGCGCTACACCGGCACGCCCGCTTTGCCGCCAGCCTGACCGGTTACGGCTTGGGCGCGTCGCCCTTGCCGTACGGATTGCCCGCCGCGGTGCCACGGCCTGCCCGGGCCGTGACGGTGGCGAAAGCGGAGTTTGCGGTCCGTGAGGGGAACCCTGAGGGACTCTGAGTCCCTCAGGGTTCCCCTCACGGACGCGAAATATGGTCAGGCGGGGGGCGGGGATTCGGCATTGCCGCTCACGAGGCTGGTGCGCCGCCCTTGCCGTACGGATTGCACGCCGCGGTGCCGAGGTAGATGTCCCCGCTCGCCGGACCGCCCTGCGGGAACAGCTTCACGTGCACCGCGTGCGTGACCAGGCTGCCGTCGGCGGGCGTCGGCGTCACGGTCTCGTTCAGCGTGATCGTGGCCAGCGCCGTGCCCGCCGCGCCGCCGGGGATCGTGATCCGGTAGTTCGCCGGGATCGACGACGGAATGGTGAACCCGGAGACCTCGCCGATCGACATCGACCCGGTGCTGCCCGAATCCGTCGTGGTGGCGCAGCCGACCGAGTACGTGCGGACTTTCAGCTCGGGCCCGCCGTACCGGGTCAGCAGGCCGGACTCGAACCGCTGCCCGCCAGCCTTCACCTGTGCGACCGAGCCCTTCCGCTCGCAGCTGGTGCCGCCGAACCCGAACACCGCGACCTCGCCCGCCGCGCCGCCGGGAGTGCGCGCGGACGCCGGCCCGTCGGCGTCGCAGCGCGCTAATTCTCCGGTGACCACGTGCTCGTGGTCCACCAGCACGTCGAGGCTGCCCGCGGAACCCCAGCCGGTGGACGTGACCGGCGGATCGGCGTGTGCCACCGCCGGCGCCGCAGCCAGCAGAACCCCGGTGACCAGCAGGATCCGTCCGCGCATTCGACCTGTCTCCCTTCGCCCGTGCTTCGACATCGGCAGCGCGGCAGGGGTCCCAAACGTCGACCGGGGCAGCTCACCCGTACGTGTGGCGGAAGACAGGGGTGGTGAGGAACGCAACTTGTCTCGTTCCGTCCGGTCACTCGACGATAACCTGCCCGGACGTCCGTTTTCCGTGGTTGGAGGTCCCGTGTCGTCACTGTCTCTCCCGGCCCGCCGTCAGGTGCTGGCCGACCTCGTGCCCGGCACCCTGGTGCGCGACCTGGCACTGGTCGCCGGCGGAGCCGTGCTCACCGGAGCCGCCGCGCAGCTGGTCATCCCGCTCCCGGGCACGCCGGTGCCGATGACCGGCCAGACCTTCGCCGCGCTGCTCGTCGGCGCGACGCTCGGCATGCGCCGCGGCGCGGCCTCGATGCTGCTGTACTTGCTCGTCGGCGCGGCCGGTGTGCCGTGGTTCCAGGGCGGGACCTCCGGGCTGTCCGGAGCCTCGGCCGGGTACATCGTCGGCTTCGTGTTCGCCGGTGCGCTCGTGGGCGCGCTCGCCCGCCGCGGCGGCGACCGCACTCCGCTGCGCACGGCGGGGACCATGGTGCTCGGCAACGTCGTGATCTACGCGTTCGGCGTGCCGTGGCTGATGGCCGCCACCGGATTCGATCTCGCCACCGCTTTCGACAAGGGCGTCACGCCGTTTCTCGTGGGCGACGTGCTGAAGACCGTGGTCGCGGCGGGTGTGCTGCCGCTCGCGTGGGCCGCGGTTTCGCGGTTCCGCAAGGAAGACTGAGCCGTAATCCCGGGAGCTTCGGTCCGGCGCGAGGGGTCCGTTCGCGCCGGATCGAAGATCCTGTCGGACCTGGCGGCTATCGTGTCTCGCTGTGCCCGCCCGAACCGATTTCCCCGGCGTCCTCGAACTCCTCACCCACGCGGTGGAGTCTGTCGGCGGCGCTGAACGCCCCGGCCAGGTGAAGATGGCCGATGCCGTCGGCCACGCCATCCGCACCGGCGAACACCTCGCCGTGCAAGCGGGAACGGGCACCGGCAAATCGCTGGCGTACCTGGTGCCCGCGATCCGGCACGCGGTGGAGAAAGACACCACCGTCGTCGTCTCCACGGCCACCATCGCGTTGCAGCGCCAGCTGGTCGACCGTGATCTCCCGCGTCTCGCCAAGGCGCTCAAGAAGCCGCTCGGGCGCGAACCGACCTTCGCGATCCTCAAGGGCCGCCGCAACTATCTGTGCCTGCACCGGCTCGACACCGGTCCGTCCGACGAGCCCGAGGACGCGCAGCTGTTCGACCCGTTCGCGGTGTCCCGGCTCGGCAAAGAAGTCACCCGGCTGCACGAGTGGACGTCAGACACCGAAACCGGCGACCGCGACGAGCTGGTGCCCGGCGTGTCCGACCAGGCGTGGCGGCAGGTTTCCGTCACCGCGAGGGAATGCCTCGGCGCCGCGAAGTGCCCGGTCGGCACCGATTGCTTCGCCGAACGCGCGCGAGCCGAGGCGGGCCGCGCCGATGTCGTGGTCACCAACCACGCGCTGCTAGCCATCGACGCGCTGCAGGGCTACCAGGTCCTGCCGGACCACGACCTGGTGATCATCGACGAGGCGCACGACCTGGTCGACCGGGTCACGTCGGTCGCGACCGGCGAACTCACCAGCGCCATGGTCTCGGCCGCCGCGCGCCGCTGCGGAAAGCTGATGGACGCGGGAATCGCGGACCGGCTGCTGGAGTCGTCGGACGGGCTCGCGCTGATCCTCGACGACATCCCGTCCGGAAGGCTCGACGCGCTGCCGAAGCCGTTGCAGGGCGCGATCCCGGCGGTGCGCGACGCGGCGAAGGAATGCCTCACCGCGCTGGGTTCGGATCGCAAGGAAGACGTCGGCGAGGCCACCGCGCGCAAGCTGGCCCGGTCGCTGCTCGAAGAAGTGCACGACACAGCAGTGCGGCTGCTCGACGCGTACGACGAGGATCTGGCGCACCAACGGGACGTCGTCTGGCTGACCGGCGACAAGTACTCCGCGAATCCGCGCCCCCCGGCGTTGAAGGTCGCGCCGCTCGGCGTCGCAGGCTTGTTGCGGGAGCGCGTGTTCAACCAGCACACCACCGTGCTGACCTCGGCGACGCTCACCCTCGGCGGCGAATTCGACACCATGGCACGGCAATGGGGTCTTCCGCCGAGCGGCGCGCGCGTAGTGAAGTCGCCGGGCACGGCCACCGACAAGGAGGCGCCGTCCGACGAGGACAACGGCCCGAAGTGGACCGGGCTGGACGTCGGATCGCCGTTCGACCACCGCCGCAACGGCATCCTCTACCTCGCCAAGCACCTGCCGCCGCCGGGCCGCGACGGGCTCGCCGAGTCCACAATGGACGAACTGGCCGCACTGGTCGAAGCCGCGGGCGGCCGTACGCTGGGCCTGTTCTCCTCGATGCGCGCGGCGAAACAGGCCGCGGAGGCGATGCGGGAACGGCTCGACCACCCGATCCTCTGCCAGGGCGACGACGCCACGCCGTTGCTGGTGCGGCAGTTTTCCGAAGACGCGCGAACCTGCCTGTTCGGCACGCTGACACTGTGGCAGGGCGTGGACGTGCCGGGGCCGTCGCTGCAGCTCGTGGTGGTGGACCGGATCCCGTTCCCCCGCCCGGACGATCCGGTGTCGTCCGCACGCCAACGCGCGGTGGAAGCCCGGGGCGGCAACGGATTCCTCACCGTCGCCGCCACGCACGCCGCGCTGCTGCTGGCGCAGGGCACCGGACGGCTGCACCGCTCGGTCACCGACCGCGGCGTGGTGGCAGTGCTGGACTCCCGGCTGGCCACCGCGCGCTACGGCGGTTTCCTGCGCGCGTCGCTGCCGCCGTTCTGGCCGACAACAGATCCGCAGGTCGCACGGGACGCACTGAAGCGACTCGACGCGGCCGCGCCCGCCTGACCGAGCGCACGGGCCAGGCGGGTACGGTGAGTGGAACGAACACGACAGGGAGCACCGTTGACCCAGGATTCGTCCAGCGCACAATCCCGGACCGTCAGTGTTGACGACACCGGGGTGCGGCGCCGGCTCGCCGATGGCAGCGAAGAAGCTGTGACGTGGTCAGAACTGAGCTCCGTCATGGTGAGAGTCATCCCGGACGGCCCCTGGAACGAAGACGTCTTCTTCATGCTGGTCGGCAACGACGGCAAAGGCACGGCGGTCCCGAGCGGCGACCCGGCCGCGGACGCCCTCATCGAACGCCTGCAGACCTTGCCCGGCTTCGACAACGAGAAGTTCATCGAGGCGATGACCACGGACGCCGACCAGGCGTACGTGGTGTGGCAAAGCTGATTCGGGCTCGCTGAAGCCCGCTCCGGGCTACTGCGGCTTCCGCTGACCTCGGCTCGACCGGAAACGCTTGCCGGGTAAGGGGTTGACGAGCTGCGGCTTCGAGGGGCTTAGCCACAGCAGTTCGACGAGCCGTATTGCGACTGCCGCCGCGGTGACCACACTGCGCGAACTGCCCGCCATCCGACTCGGCGACCGTTGCGACAACTGTCCGCCACGACGGGTCGACGCTCCACACCGCGAGAACCCGGCCGTCACTGCGACTCAGCGACCACACCGCACGACCGGTGCCGCCATCGCAGCTCGACGACCGCCCCGGCTGGGCACGATCGGCACCAGCAAACCGACCGGCCTGCTCAACGGAGTCTGACGACCGCGCGAACCGCCCACCGCGTCAGCTCAGCAACCCCCGCCCGCCGCTCCGGCTCACCAACCCACCGCAAGTACCGCTGCAGCTCAAGCGGTCGGAAAAGTCTCCGTCACCGGAATGGCCTTCTTGAGCGTCCGGCTCACCGTGCACAGCCGCTCGATCGCCCGGTCCACCGCGCCCGCCAGCGCTTCCCGCTGGGCTTCGTCCAGGCCCGACACGTCGACGTCGAACGCGACGTGCACCGCGTCCAGTTCCGACGCTCCCTCTCGCCGATCGGCCGTCACCGCGACGCTGAACTTCGAGTCCTCGCCCACGCGCCGCGTGATCAGCTGCTCCGCCGTCACCGCGGAGCAGCCCGCCGCGGCGATCTGCAGCAGTTCCGCCGGGGAGAAGGCACCCTCCGCGCCAGCCCGGCCCAACCGCACCTCCGCGCCGCGCTCGTTGCGGCCGACGAAGCTGTGCGTGCCTTCGCGCTGTACTTCCAAGGTCATCGGAGACGCCTTTCCACCCGTCGAATCACTGCATTGGCGCAACCGAGCGGGTCACGCCGATGTTCCGGGATGCTGCGCCAGCACGGTAATCGTGCCGGGGTCGACCTCGGTGAATCCCGCATCCCGGACAGCGATCACGCGGTTGTCGCGCCAGCCCGCCTCCGGGTCCTCGACCGGGCACAGCTCTTTCCACCGCGCCGGGCTGGGCGTCCGGACCGCGACTCGGTAGTCCTTCGCCGCCCACGCCGCCAACTCGTCGTCCGGCAGCAGCGACGCGAGGATCATCGTGGCGTGCCCGACCTGCGCGGACGCCTTGCCGACGGTCATCGGGACGTCCGGGTTCAGCATCAGCAGCGGGACGTCGGCCGGGGCCGGACCGGGCATGTCGGCGGGCAGTTCGCTGCCGGAGATCTGCAGCCGCGAGACCTCTTTCGGGGCCTCCTTCACGAGCCCGGGCACGAGCGCCCGCGCCTCCGCGCCGTCGACCTCGATGGTGATTCCCGGCTGGTCCAGCACCGCTTGCCAGTGCGCGCCGCGAGCCCGGCGCGCGACCTTGCGGATCCGGTTGTCGAGCCACGCCTGCACCGGCTCGGCCCACTCGCCGCCGGGTTCGACGCGTTCGTCCAGGCACACCGCCAGCGCCGCCGCGGCCGCCGCTTCGAGCAGAGCCGTCCGGCCGGACGGTTCGGCGCGTTCGATCCGCAGGATGATCGGCATCGCGCGGACCTCGTCCGGGTCCTCGTAGGAGGTGTCCGCGGTGTCCTCGGCGGGGAGGCCGAGCCACGAGGCGTAGCGGCTGCGCAGCGGTTCGAGCAGAGGGTTCACGGGCGGGCCAATTCGAGTCCGTCGGCCGCGTCCGCCGCCTCGACCTCGGCGCGCGTGACGCCGAGGACGAACAGCACCGCGTCGAGGTACGGGTGCGAGAGCGCGGTGTCGGCGACCTCGCGCAGCGCGGGCTTGGCGTTGAACGCGACGCCCATGCCGGCCGCGGCGAGCATGTCGATGTCGTTGGCCCCGTCGCCGACCGCGACACAGGCACCGAGCGGAATCCCGTACTCACCGGCGAACCGGCGCAGCGCGGTCGCCTTGCCGGCGCGGTCCACGATGTCGCCGACCACGCGGCCGGTGAGCTTGCCGTCGACGACCTCCAGCTCGTTGGCCGCCGCGAAGTCGAGGCCGAGGTCGTCCACGAGATGGTCGATGACCTGGGTAAATCCGCCGGACACGACGCCGCAGCGAAAGCCCATCCGCTTCAAGGTGCGGACGGTCGTGCGGGCCCCCGGGGTCAGCTCGAGCTTCGCCGCGACCTCGTCCATCACGCTGGCGGGCAGCCCGGCCAGCAGCGAGACGCGCCGTTCCAGCGACTCCGCGAAGTTCAGCTCGCCGCGCATCGCGGCCTCGGTGATCTCGCGGACCTGCTCCTCGACCCCGGCGTACGCGCCGAGCATCTCGATGACCTCGCCCTGCACGAGCGTGGAATCGACGTCGAAGACCACCAGCCGCTTCGCCCGGCGTGTGATGCCCGCGCGCTCGACGGCGACGTCAACGTTGGCCTCGGACGCCGCGTCGGCCAGCATGGACCGGAGCTCGGCGTCGGCCTCTTCGTTGTCCTCGCGCACCGAGACGTACAGCTCGAGCCCGGTGACCGGATAGTCGGCGACGCTGCGAATCGAGTCGATGTTCGTCCCGATGCCCGCCAGCCGCCGCGCGATCTCGGAGAACGCCCGCGCGGTCACCGGACGCCCGAGCAAGACGAGCACGTGCGACGAATCGCGCCGCCCGAGCGCGAACGGATCCGCGCCGATCGCGTCGCCGATCCGGACCTCGACCTCCATGCCGACGGTCGCCATCGCCTGCTCGACGGACTCCTGGAGCCCCTCCGGGTCGCGGTAGACGCCGGCGAGCACGCCGAGCACGAGCTGCCCGCGGATGACCACCTGCTCGATGTCGAGCACGTCCACGTCGTGCCGCGTGAGCACGGCGAACAGCACGGACGAGACCCCGGGCTTGTCCGGACCGGTCGTGGTGATGAGGACGGGAGTCTGGCTCACTGGTTCGGTATCCCTCGTTCGTCTCGGCACCGACGCTTAGGCCACGGCGAGTCGGCACGCACAGTCTGGCCTCCAGCGGCGGCGGGCAGAACGCCCCCGTGCCGCGCTTCACACCGCGGGCGCCACTAACGGGCGACGAGAGGGGCGGTGGACCAGGTTAAGGCGTGCGCTGCCGTGCGGGTCGGAGCCGAGGACCGATGCACCGCGGCTGCGGATGGCGGTCTTGGCGAACGCCGCGGAGCGGGCGGGCCGTCCCAGGGTGAGGCCCAGCGGCACGGGGTGGGGCGGGCGGCGCAGCGCGAGGTGGCGGGGCGGCGCAGCGAACAGCGAGGCGCGTATGGGCGACGCGTCGGCCACGCACGGGCCGCATGCACTCACGACGCCCCAGCAGAGGGCAGGTCCGCAGCGGTCACGTCGCCCCGGGTAGGTGTCGTGGCTAAGCCGGTTCTAACCGGCACGAACACTCACGAGGCCCCAGCCCGCACGCCTCGGCAGCCCCTCTCCGGCACGAAAAACGGCGCGTGCCCGGCCGAGAGAATCCTCGACCGGGCACGCGCCGTGCAGCTGTTCCGAGCGCCGTTACTGCTCGCTCGCGTTGTCCTTGCTGTGGTCGCCCGGCATGGTGGCGTCCACGAGCTTCTGCGACGGGGCCGCGACGTGCTTGGCCTTGCCGAAGAAGCCGATCTCGCCTTCCGCGTGCAGGCGTTCGACCATGTGCGGGTAGTGCAGCTCGAACGCGGGCCGCTCGGAGCGGATCCGGGGCAGTTCGGTGAAGTTGTGCCGCGGCGGCGGGCAGGACGTGGCCCACTCGAGCGAGTTGCCGTAGCCCCACGGGTCGTCGACCGTGACGATTTCGCCGTACCGGTAGCTCTTGAACACGTTCCAGATGAACGGCAGCGTGGACGCCCCGAGGATGTACGCGCCGATCGTGGAGATCGTGTTCAGCGTGGTGAACCCGTCGCTGGCCAGGTAGTCCGCGTAACGCCGCGGCATGCCTTCCGCGCCCAGCCAGTGCTGCACCAGGAACGTGGTGTGGAAGCCGATGAACGTGGTCCAGAAGTGCCACTTCCCGAGCTTCTCGTCCATCATCCGGCCGGTGATCTTCGGGAACCAGAAGTAGATCCCGGCGAAGGTCGCGAACACGATCGTGCCGTAGAGGACGTAGTGGAAGTGCGCCACCACGAAGTAGCTGTCCGACACGTGGAAGTCGATCGCCGGGGCGGCCAGCATGATGCCGGTCAGACCGCCGAAGAGGAACGTGACGATGAAGCCCATCGAGAAGATCATCGGCGTCTCGAAGGACAGCTGGCCCTTCCACATCGTGCCGATCCAGTTGAAGAACTTCACGCCGGTCGGGACCGCGATGAGGAACGTCATGAAGGAGAAGAACGGCAGCAGGACCGCGCCGGTCGCGTACATGTGGTGCGCCCACACCGCCACCGACAGCGCCGCGATCGCCAGCGTCGCGAAGACCAGGCCCTTGTAGCCGAACACCGGCTTGCGGCTGAAGACCGGGAAGATCTCCGACACGATCCCGAAGAACGGCAGCGCGACGATATAGACCTCTGGATGGCCGAAGAACCAGAACAGGTGCTGCCACAGGATCACCCCGCCGTTGGCCGGGTCGAAGACGTGGGCTCCGAGGTGCCGGTCCGCCAGCAGGCCGAACAGCGCCGCGGTGAGGATCGGGAAGGCGAGCAGGATCAGGATGCTCGTGACCAGGATGTTCCAGGTGAAGATCGGCATCCGGTACATCGTCATGCCGGGCGCGCGCAGGCAGACCACCGTGGTGATCATGTTGACGCCGCCGAGAATCGTGCCTAGACCGGAGACCGCTAGACCGGCGATCCACAGGTCGGCTCCCACGCCTGGCGAATGGATCGCGTCGGACAACGGCGTGTAGGCGAACCAGCCGAAGTCGGCGGCGCCGCCCGGGGTGAGGAAGCCGGACAGCACGATCAGGCTGCCGAAGAGGAACAGCCAGAACGAAAACGCGTTCAGCCGCGGGAACGCCACGTCCGGCGAACCGATCTGCAGCGGCAGGATGAAGTTCGCGAATCCGAACAGGCTCGGCGTCGCGTACAGCAGCAGCATCACCGTGCCGTGCATGGTGAACAGCTGGTTGTACTGCTCCTGCGACAGGAACTGCTGACCCGGCTGGGCCAGCTCCGTGCGCATGAGCATCGCCATCGCGCCGCCGACCATGAAGAAGGCGAAAGACGCGACGAGATACATGATCCCGATCTGCTTGTGGTCCGTCGTGCGGAACAACCGCAGCAGGTACGAACCCTTTGCCGTCTCGCGCGCGGGATACGGGCGCGTCGCGATCGGCTTGGGGGCTACGGCCGTCACTCCTGCCTCCAACACTGCAACCTTGTGGTGGTCAACTTCGGGGCGCTCGGGCTCAGGCGGACCTGATTCCGGGCGGTCAAGGGGATCGTAGCCCTCGGTACCGACAGTCGCTCGCACCGGCTGGTTAGATCACCGCATGACCGACCCGTACCGCGCCGCGGCGGTCTCTTCCGCGCTCGTAGTCGGCCGCCGGTTCGGCCTCCCGGCCGATGCCGCCGAGGTGCTGCACGAGCGCTCGAACGTGCTGGTGAGGATGGGTCCGGTCGTGGCGAGAGTCCCGGCCACCACCCGGTTGCTGCGGCCGGACGCGACCGCCTGGCTCGAGCGGGACGTCGCCCTTTCGGCCTACCTCACCGAACGTGGTGTGCGCGTCGTCTCACCGGCCGCGGATCCCCCGGCCGGACCGCATTTCGCCGAGGGTCTGCCGGTCACGCTCTGGCACTGGACCCCGCACGATCCGGACCATCGGCACGGGCCGGACGAGACCGCCGGATCGCTCGCCCGGGTCCACGCCGCCTTGCGCGATTACCCAGGCGAACTGCCCTCCCGCGGCCCGGTCGACGAGCTACTGGACACCGTCACCCGCAACGGTTCGCTGCTGGACGGCTTCGCCGACCGGATCCGCGCGGAGACCGAACGACTCGCGGAGCTGCTTCCGTCCGGCCAGGTCCAGGCCCTGCACGGCGACGCGCACCCCGGCAACCTCATCGAGACCGCCGACGGCCCGTGCTGGCTCGACTTCGAGGACACCTGGCGCGGACCACTCGAATGGGACCTGGCGATCCTCGCTCGGCAAGGCGGGCCGGAGTTCCTCGCCGCGTACCCGGGCGAAGCGGACGAAGCCGTTCTCGCGACGTGTACGCAGCTTCGCTCGCTCTTCGCGGTGGCGTGGCGCTTCTTGATCGCACAGCGTTTCCCACAGCGTTTCCCACACCGCCTCGCCGAAGCGCGCGCCGCAGCGGTCGAGTACTTCAGCTGACCCAGCCGAGGATCGCTTCGACCACGCCAGCCGGGTCCTCCAGCGGCGTTAGGTGCCCGACGTCGGGCAGGACCGCGAGAGTCGCGTCAGGCAGCGCTTCGACCATGGTGTTGGCGGCGGCGAGCGGCGTGATCGCGTCGCGCTCCCCCACGATGACGAGCGCCGGTACGTCGGTTTCGCGCAGCAGGTCAACAGAATCGGGCCGGTTGCGCATCGCCCGCGCGGCCCAGGCGACTCCGGACGGCGGCTGCGCGTCGATCAACTCGCGCACGCGCGCGCGGACGCCGGCGGACGCGGTGTCGGCGAGAAGGTTCGGCAGGTTCGCGTCGGCCAGCCAGTCTTTGACGCCCTCGGCCTCCGCGCGGTTCGCGACGTCGAGCCTGGTCTGCGCGGCTTCGGGAGTGTCCGCGGTGGCTTTGGTGTCGATGAGGACCAGTCCCCCGACGCGCTCGGGAGCCAGCCGCAGGACAGCCAGCGCGAGGTAGCCGCCCATCGAACAGCCGCCGAGAACCACCTGGTCGAGTTCGAGCTTGTCGAGCAGCGCGACGACATCCCGAGCCGCGTCGGCGAGATCCGGTTCGGCTTCGGTCTCCGGCAACGGGCTCCGGCCGAGCCCGCGCTGGTCGGGCGTGATGACCCGGAAGCGTTCCGCGAGCGGCGCGCGGACCGGGTCCCACATGCGGGCGTCGAGCGGGAAGGCGTGCAGGAGCACCAACGGCAGTTCGGTCATGGCGGAGATTGTCGTCTTTATTGCTTCGGTTTTTGTCGTACCCCGTAGTTATGGTCGGGGGCGTGACAGAGATCGTGACGGAAAGGCTGGTGCTGCGGCACTTCGTGGAGACCGATCGGCAGGCAGTGGTGGAGATCCAGAGCGACCCGGAGACGAACCGGTACAACCCGCGTCCGCCGGACACCGCGACCACCCTGGTGATGTTCGACAGCTGGCTCGAGCACTGGGCGGAGTTCGGCTACGGATACCTGGCGGTCCGGGAGCGGGGCAGGCCGGAATCCGCCGACGGGTCGGACGTGATCGGCATGGCCGGAGTGCGCAACCGGGAGTTCCGGGGCGAGAAGGTGCTGAACCTGGCGTACCGCTTCCGGCCGTCGGCGTGGGGAAAGGGTTACGCCGCGGAGGCGGCGCGGGCGTCGGTGGAGTGGGCGGAACGGGAGATCCCGGCGATTCCGGTGCTGATCAGTGTGGCGGTGACCAATGCGCCGTCGTTGCGGGTGGTGGAGAAGCTGGGGTTCACGGAGTACGTGGAGGAGGACTACGACGGGGCGGTCTCACGACATTTTCGACGGTGACGGGGTTTCGGGAGGTGGAGGGGTTCGGCGGGACTAGCGTTCGGCCGTGACGGGATTTTCGCGGTGGCGGGTATGAGGCCGCATCGAGGTTCGGTGGTGACGGGATCTCAGCGGTGGCGCGGATGTTCGGAGATGGCAGGTCTCCGCGGTGACGAGTGTTCGGCCGTTACGGACGCTTGGCCGCAGCGGGCGTTCGGCGGTGATGGGCGTTCGGCCGCCCGCGTCAACCGCGATGCGGTCCGGCGGTGCCGGGCGCGGCGGAAGGAAGCTCGTTCGCGGTAACGGCTTCTCCTCACCAACGCCGGTTCGGCCGACGCCGGGCCCGAGCCTCCCAGCAGGGGCGATGCCAATGCCGACGATCCGCGACGCCGCCGGTCTCGTCCGCGGGCCAGACGACCAGGTGCGGGACACCGGGTCGGATCTCGTGGTCGCAGCCGGGGCAGCGGTAGGTCTTGGCGGCTTGCGAGCCGGGAACGGTGCGCACCAGCCAGTCCCCGTCGGGACCGGATTCGCCGCGGGCCCAGCCGCTGACCGCACCGGCGTCCGGCCGCTCGCCGGAAGCGGGACGGCCTCGGCCGGGTCGGTTGCGTCTGGGCACGCAGCCACGGTAACCGGGGGTCGGCGGGGCGGCTCACCAGGTGGGACCTGCGCGGTCCCGAATGAACAGTTCCTGGTGAGCGGCGCGTCCGGATCACATAGTTCCTGGTGAGCGGCGCGTCCGGACCACCAGGTGACCGCACTGGCCGTCACGGGCGTCAACTCCGCGATCACCCGCACGGCCGCACGCCAAGCCAAGCCAAGCCGCCGAGCGAAATCAGCCGCGCGCGATCGCCAGCGGAACCAGCTGCTCCGCCGACGTCAGCGAGCCATGTTGGCCCACCAGGTTCGACTCCACCGCTTCGGCCAGTTCGCGCACCATCCCGAACGTTCCGGTCGCCGCCGCGACGACGTCGCCGATCCGCGGGCGTACCCGATCGCTCACCGCGGCACCGAACCAGCCTGCCGCGATTGCCTCTTCGCGCGGCAGGACCCAAGCCCGCGAACCCAGCACCGAACGCCACGCGGCCACGACATCCGCCGTCGCGCCGGGTTCCGTGTAGACGTGCCGCGCGCGGACTTCGCCGCCGAAAGTGCGGACGCCCGCCAGCAGTTCCGGGGTGTCCTCCAGGTTCAGTTTCTCCTCGACGGTCACCATTCCGTGGTCCGCCACCACCGCCAGCACCGCACCGGCGGGCAGTCCGTCCACAATGGACTCAACTAAGCGGTCGACGTGGCGGAGTTGCATGCGCCACGCGGTCGAGCCGGGGCCGTAGAGGTGACCAAGCAGGTCCAATTCACTGTGGTAGGCATAGCAAAACGACCGGGAAGACAGCACGTCCAAGGTCCGCGCGGCCAGGTCGCCCAGTGCGTGGACACCGGCGTATCGGGCACCGCTCTGGGTCGCTTGAGTCAGGGCCGTGTTGGCGAAATGCGCCGAGGACACCACTGCGGCTTCGATCCCGGCGGCAGCGGCGCGTTCGAAGGTCGTCGGCAGGGGTTGGACTTCGCGGGGCGGCAGGGTGCCTCGCAGGTCGCTGCCGTCTTCGTGTGAGCGCCAGCGCAGGGCGTTCATGACACCCGCGCCTGGGACCTCGAAGGTGTAGCCGACCATGCCGTGCTCGCCGGACGCCAGACCGGTGCCGATCGCGGCGACGCCGGCGGCGGTGGTCGACGGGAAGCCGACTCGCAGGGGGCTGCTGGCCAATTCAGTGAGGACGGGAGCGTCCGCGGCGTGCTGGGCGAGCAGTTCCCAGCCAAGACCGTCGATGAGGAGCACGCAGGCGCTGCGGGCTTCGGGCAACGCCAGGCCGCCGTCTTCGCCCGGCACGCCCAGCGCGCCGAGCAGGGCGGGAACGACCTGGCCTAGGTGCGGAACATCCGCGTACTGGGGCACATCCACCCGGACAGCTTCCCACCAACGCGGCCCGCCAGCGATAATCACGACATGCCCACCTACGCCTACCGTTGCCGCGACTGCACCGAGACGTTCGAACTCCAGCGCCCGATGGCCGAGTCGAGCGCACCTGCCCCCTGCCCCGAGGGGCACACGGACACGGTCAAGCTGCTCACGACCGTCGCGCTCACGGGCTCGGCGTCCGCTCCGGCCCCGACTGGCGGAGGGTGCTGCGGAGGCGGTTGCTGCAGCTGATCGGCACCGAGTCAGGCCGCGGCACCCGCCGTCAAACCCGACGGCGGACGCCGCGACGGCGACTGATCAACAACCCTTAAGAGCCTGATCCAGATCAAGCCACAGGTCCTCGACATCCTCCAGCCCGGCCGAAAGCCGCAGCAAGCTGTGTGTGATGCCGGAGCCGGTGCGGTCGTCCTCGGCGACGATTCGGTGGGTCAGCGAAGCCGGGTGCTGGATCAGCGTGTCGACGCTGCCCAGGCTTACCGCGGGCGTGATCAGCCGGACAGCGCCGATCACCGCGTGCGGGTCGCCAGTCACCTCGAAGGCCACCAGCGGGCCGCCCAGTTTCGGGTAGTGCACGGCGCTGACCGACGGGTGCGAGGCTAGCCGCGAGGCCAGGTCGGCGGCGGTCTCCGAAGCGGCCTTGACGCGCAGCGGGAGCGTCGACAGGCCTCGCAGCAACAGGTATCCGGCGAGCGGGTGCAGCACGCCACCAGTGGCGAAGCGCAGGGAACGCAGGCGCGCGGCTTCCTCCGCGTCGCAGGCCACGATGCCGCCCATGACGTCGCCGTGGCCGCCCAAGAACTTTGTCGCGCTGTGCAGCACCATGCGGGCGCCTAGGCGGCCGGGGCGTTGCAGGACGGGTGTCGCGAAGGTGTTGTCGACCAGGACCGGGACGTCGCCGCACGCCTCAGTCAGGGTGGCGATGTCCAGTTCGCTCAAGGTCGGGTTCGCGGGCGTTTCAACGAAAACCAGGCCGGTGTCGGGGCGCAATGCCTCGGCGACATCTTCGGGGGCGGTCCAGGTGACCTCGGTGCCCAGGAGGCCGGTGGTCAGCAAGTGATCAGTGCAGCCGTACAGCGGGCGGACGCCGACGATGTGGCGTTTTCCTTGCGACACCGCGGAAAGCAGGCACGCCGATACCGCCGCCATGCCGCTGGCGAAAGCCACGGCGTGGTCGAAGCCTTCGAGTTCCGCGAGCGCCTGCTCGAACCGTTCGACGGTCGGGTTGCCGATCCGGCCGTAGATGCCGGTGACGTTCCCGCCCGCGGCGAACTCGTCGATCCGGCGGGCCTCCTCGGCACTGTCGCGCGCGGGGTAGGTCGTGGAGAAGTCGAGCGGGGCGGCGTGCAGGCCGAGGTCGGCGAGATCGTCGCGACCGGCGTGGACGGCTCGGGTGCGCAGGGCGGAAGTCATGGCAGTCACGTTCGGACAAGCAACGGTGGCAAAGCAACAATCTCGGATAAGATTCAGCGATGAGCGAGACTGTCGAACTCAGTCCGGTTGATCTTGAGATTCTGCGGGTGCTGCAGAACGATGCCCGGACGTCGAACAAGGAGCTCGCGGCCGCGGTCGGGCTCGCGCCGTCGACCTGCCTGGACCGGGTGGCCCGGCTCCGGGAGACCGGCGTGATCACCGGCCAGCACGCCAAGGTCGACGCGGCGAAAGTGGGGCGTCCGCTGGAGGCGTTCCTGTTCGTGCAGGTCCGGCCGCATCGACGGCCGCTGGTGGAGCAGTTCGTGGAGCACCTGTTGGCACTGCCGGAAATCCGCGCGGTCTACCACTTGACCGGGCCTGACGACTTCCTCGCGCACGTCGCCACCACCTCGGCCGCGGAGTTGCAACGGCTGGTGCTGGACGAGCTCACCTCCCGCGACGAGGTCGCCCGCGTGCACACGAACCTCGTGTTCCAGCAATGGCAAGGCGGCCCGCTGCTGCCGCCGGACGGTGAACCCGCCCAAGGCGCGCGTATCCGCCAGCGCAACCGATGAGCTGCGCAGGCGCGGGTATTCGAATTACGCGCGTCGGACGTAGCCGCGGAGCCTTCGGACTGCTCAGCCGGACTGCTCAGCCGGACTGCGAAGCGCGGTTGTCGTACTCCTCGCGGGCATCGAGGACCTCGCTCAGGTGCAGCACCGACCACTCCGTGAGCGCCTTCAGAGGCGCCCGCAGCGACTCGCCCAGCGGAGTCAGCGCGTACTCCACGCGCACCGGCACGGTCGGATACACCGTTCGCCGGACTATGCCGTCGCGTTCGAGGGCGCGCAGCGTCTGGGTGAGCATCTTCTCGCTCACTCCCGCCAACCGGTTCCGCAGCTGGGTGAACCGGCACGGCCCCTGTTTGCCGAGTTCGCCGAGCACGAGGATCGACCACTTGTCGCCGATCCGGTCGAGCAGGTCGCGGGACGGGCATCCGCGCACATACGGATCCCACGCGGATGTCGTCCCGGTCACGGCCTTGGCGGTTGCCACAGCGCTCACCTCACTGCTTTCCCATGGGTGGCTACCTTACCAAAAAGTGGCTACTTCCCCATGGGAAGCGGCCAGGCCATCGTGGACCGCAACGCCGCGGGAGGCCCGCGGCGGGAAGTCCTTGCCACCACCGGAAAGGTGCTCACACGATGTCTCCCCGCACCGCGCTGCTCGCTCTCACCGCGATATCCACCGCCCTGACCGCCCTCACGTCTCCCTCCACGGCCGCGACCCGTGAGGGCGGCCCCGCCACGATCACCATCAACGGCGCCAACGCCTATCCCGAAAGCGTCGCGACCGACAACCGCTACGTCTACACCGGCAGCATCGCCGACGGCACCGTCTACCGCGGGCGCCTCGGGTCGAAGACGCTCGATCCCTTCCTGCCCGGCGGTCGCGACGGCCGCACCGAGGTCGCCGGGATCAAGATCAGTGGCAATCGCCTGGTGGTCGCCGGCGCCTTCACCGGGCGCCTGTTCACCTACACCAGCACCGGGAAACTCGTTGCCAGCTACGGCGTCCCCGACTCGGACGAGAAGACCCTGGTGAACGACGAAGCCATCGCATCCAACGGCGACGTTTACGTCACCGACTCGTTCCGCCCCGTGCTCTACCGGATCCCGGCCGCCGAGGTGCACGGCCCGGTCACCGGCGCCCACCGAACCCTGCAAGCGGCCTATCGCCTGCCGGACTACGCGGCCGGCCAGTCCAACGGCAACGGCATCGTCGCCACCCCCGACGGAAAGTCGCTGATCATCGGCTACTGGTACAGCGGCGCGCTCTACCGGCTCACCCTCGCGACCGGCGAAATCCGCAAGATCACCGCGCCGCCTCTGCCCAGCGCCGACGGCATGGTGCTGCGAGGAAACACGCTGGACATCGCACGCTCCGTGAACAACGAGATCACCACTGTGCGGCTGTCCCGCGATTACACCCAGGCCACCGTCGTCGGCGAACGCACCTACCCGGGAGCCGACACCACCACCGGCGTCGCCGTGAGCGGGGACCGGCTGCTGGTGAGCAACTCGCAGATGAACGGGTACCTGCGCGGCGACCCGCCGGCCAGCCCGGTGTTCACCCTCGAAAGCTTGCCACTGCACTGATTACGCGCGGCAGCGCAAGATGGACGGGTGCAGATCAGCTTCCTGACCGAATCCGACCGCGACGACTGGGAAACTCTCGCCCGCGGCAAAGACGCCTACTTCGACGTCGAGCGCACCGACGACAGCTACGACCGGACCTGGCGCCGCCTGCTCGACGACGACCGGATCCGCGGGGTCGCCGCCAAGCTGGACGGCGCGATGGCCGGCATCGCGCACTACCTGTTCCACGCCAGCATCTGGTACTCCGGAAAGTGCTATCTCGCCGACCTGTTCGTGTCCGAGACCGTCCGGCGCAAGGGAGTCGCGACGGCGTTGATCGAATGGGTCGCCCGCGACGCCGAGGAGCACGGTTTCCCGTCGCTCTACTGGAATACGCTCGAGGACGCCCCGGCCCGCGCGCTTTACGACCGGGTGGGCACATTCCACGACGGCTTCATTCTCTACACGTACAAACGTCAGTAGTCCTTGAAGCCCTTGCCGGTCTTGCGGCCCAATCGTCCAGCCGTCACCAGGTGCTCCAGCAACGGCGCCGGAGCGAAACCTTCTTCGCGGAACTCGTTGAACAGCGTCCGCTCGATCGCCAGCGACACGTCCAGCCCGACCACGTCCAGCAATTCGAATGGGCCCATCGGCAACCCGCAGCCGACCTTCATCGCGGTGTCGATGTCGTCCGCCGACGCGTAATGCGCCTCCAGCATTTTCACCGCGTCGTTGAGATACGGGAAAAGCAATGCGTTCACAATGAATCCGGCTCGGTCGCCGCACTGCACCGGGTGTTTGCCGACCGCCGCGCACACCGCGGTCGCGGTGGCGGTGACGTCCGGGGCAGTCGCGATCGTCGACACCACTTCCACCAGTTTCATCACTGGTGCCGGGTTGAAGAAGTGCAGGCCGACCACGTCGCCGGGCCGCGAGGTCGCCGCCGCGCATTCGATGACCGGCAGCGAGGACGTCGTGGTCGCGAGCACCGCGCCCGGCCGGACGACCTCGTCCAAAGCCGAAAACACCGCCTGCTTAACGGAAAGCTCCTCGGCGACGGCCTCGACCACCAGGTCGACCTCGGCCAGTTCCTCGAACTCCGTCACCGGACGGATCCGGGCGAGCGCGGCGGCAGCGTCCTCTTCGGACAGTTTGCCCTTCACCACGGCCTTGTCGAGCGACTTCTTCACCTTCGCCACCGACGCTTGCGCCTTCTCCGTGCTCCGCGCCCGCAGCACGACGTCAAACCCACGCTTGGCGAACACTTCCGCGATGCCGGTGGCCATCGTCCCGGTGCCGATCACGCCGACGGAACGCACTTCGCGAGCCGTCGAAGAGTCCACTTCGGACGAAGCGACCGAATCCACCACCACCGGCGAATCCGGCGCGTCGTAGGCGTAAAAACCGTGCCCGCTCTTGCGGCCCAGCTGACCCGCGGTGATCATCTGCTTCAGCAACGGCGCGGGGGCGTGCAGCCGGTTGCGGGATTGGTGGTACATCGTGTCGAGGATTTCGTACGCGGTGTCCAGCCCGATCAAATCGAGCAGCGCGAGCGGGCCCATCGGGTAGCCGCAGCCGAATCGCATTGCCGCGTCAAGATCTTCGCGAGTGGCGTAGCGCTGCTCGTACATCCGCACCGCGTGGTTGAGATAGCCGAACAGCAGCGCGTTCGCGATGAACCCGGCCCGGTCGCCCATCACCACCGGCGATTTGCCCAGCCGCTGCGCGAATTCCACGACGTCGGACACCACGTCCGGCTCCGTCACCACCGTGCGCACGACCTCGACCAGCTTCAACACCGGCGCCGGGTTGAAGAAGTGCATCCCGACGACCTTGCCCGGCCGCGCGGTGTGCACGCCGATCTCGGTGATCGACAGCGACGACGTGTTGGACGCGAACACCACGTCCGGCCGCGTCACCTGGTCCAACTGGGTGAACACCTCGGCCTTCGCCGCGAGGTTCTCCGGGATCGCCTCGATCACCAGGTCCACTTCGGACAGATCGGCGAGCGAGGTGGTGGCGCGGATCCGGCCCAGCAGCGCCTCCCGGCCCGCCTCGTCGAGCTTCCCGCCCGCGAGCGCCCGTTCGGTCGAATGCCGCAGGTGGCCGAGGCCGCGTTCGACGCCCGCCTCGTCCAATTCCACCGCGACCACGTAGAGCCCGCTGCGGGCGAGCACCTCCGCGATGCCCGCGCCCATCGTGCCAAGACCGACCACACCGACCGTCGAGATTTCCCGTGCCACAAGGCCTCCAGAGGTTACCCGCTGGTAATTGCCGCTCACTGTGCCACGCGAGACCCCCGAAAGCACATCGGAATCGAGTCAGTCCAGCCGAAGTCACCCGGTCGGAAACCCGCAGGTCACTCCCCGAAGTTCGCCTCCACCAGCTCGGCCACCTTCGCGACCGCCTCGCTCGCCTGCAGTCCGCGGGCCCGCACCACGATCCGGTCGCCCTGCCGCGCGCCGAGCGACATCAGCGCCAGCACGCTGTGCGCGTCCGCCTCCTGCTCGCCCAGCCGGACCGACACCTCGGCCTCGAATTCGGCGAGACTGCGCACCACGACCGCGGCCGGACGCGCGTGCAGGCCGACGTCGTTGGTCAGCGTGAATTCCTTCTCCACCACGCCTTCCTCGCCGGTCGCCGAAGCCTCAGTAAAAGCCAGGTCAGGCGCCACCCCGGCACTCGCCGCGGCCTCACCCACCGCCTTGGCGTTCGCGCCGCCCTGCGCCGCGACGGCCGCCGCCACCGCGCCTTCCACCAGCGGTGCGTCGACGACCACCGCCGCGGACGGGTCGGCCAGCGACTCCACCGCCAGCTCGGCGGTCATCTGCGCGCTGCCGAGGTCGTACAGCAACACCACGCCGTCGCCGGAATCGGCGCGCTGGGTGGCGGCCACGACCTCGTCGTAGTCGGTGCCGATGCCGCCGCCGTCGGGCAGGCCGCCCGCCGGGACGATCCGGACGTCCGGGGCCATCTGGGCGGCCAGTTCGGCCAGTCCTTCGGCCAGTTTCGCGCTGTGCGACACAAGAACGATTCCGACGGTCACCGGGCCGCCTCCGCGAACGCGCGCAGCAGCAGTGCTGTCGAACGAGCGCCCGGATCCATGTGTCCGACCGCGCGTTCCCCGAGGTACGAGGCGCGGCCCTTGCGCGGCACCAAGTCCACAGTGGACTCCGCACCGCGGTCGGCCCCGTCTGCCGCCGCGGTGAGCACGTCGGCGATCGTGCCGTCGGCGGAGCCTTCAGCCGCGGAGATAGCCGGGATCAGCGCGTCGACCATCGTCGCGTCGCCGCCCACCGCCTTGCCGCGCGCCTGCACGCCCTCCAAGGCCGCGCGCAACGCGTCCAGCAGCAGCGGCACGTCGAGCTCCGCCGCGTCGCCGAGCTTCGCCGACGCGCGCAGGAAAGCCGTGCCGTAAAGCGGTCCGGCCGCGCCGCCGACCTTGGAAATCAGTGTGGTGGCAGCGAGTTTCACCACCCCGGCAGGCGTTTCCGGCACTGCGGTCTCCAGCGCGGAGACGATCGCGGTGAAGCCCCGGCTCAGGTTCTCGCCGTGGTCCGCGTCGCCGATCGCACGGTCGAGGTCCACCAGTTCGGTGCGGTGCTCGGCGATCACTTCGGCGGCGGCGCGCACCGCGGCCGCGACCCCTTCGGCAGTGCAGGCCATCAGATCCCCCACCGCAGCGCGGGCGTGCGCACCGGCGCGTCCCACAGCTGCGTAAGCTCGTCGTCCAATTTCAGCAGGGTCAGGCTGATGCCCTGCATTTCCAGGCTCGTGATGTACGGCCCGACCAGCCTGCGCTCGACCAGAATGCCGCGCTCGGCCAGCAGCCGCTCGGCGATGCCGTGCGCGAGGTACAGCTCCAATTGCGGCGTGCCGCCCATCGAGTTGGTGAACAGCAGCACCTTGTCGCCGGAGGAGAACGGCAGGTCGGACACCACCGCCTCGACCATCCGGGCGACCAGCGCGTCGGCCGGTTCGGCCGGGATCCGCTCGCGGCCGGGCTCGCCGTGGATGCCGATGCCGAACTCGATCTCGTCCGGGCCGAGGTCGAAACTCGGCTCGCCCGCGTGCGGCACGGTCGGCGCGGACAGCGCCACCCCGATCGACCGGACCTGCCCGATCACCTTGCGCGCCAACGCTTCCACCGCGTCCAGCGAATCGCCG
Source organism: Amycolatopsis sp. NPDC004079 (assembly GCF_040610415.1). Lineage (NCBI taxonomy): Bacteria > Bacillati > Actinomycetota > Actinomycetes > Pseudonocardiales > Pseudonocardiaceae > Amycolatopsis > Amycolatopsis sp. NPDC004079. The sequence continues at coordinate 69,176 of NZ_JBEXMH010000049.1, forward strand.
CGCTCAGCCGCCGCGCCGGTGATCTTCTCCAGCAGCACGGTTCCGCCGACGCCGCGCCGCCCGGCGGTGAACGTGGAGTCCTTGACCGCCACGTCGTCGTCGATCACCACGCTGCGCACGTCCAGGTCCTCAGCCGCGGCCAGTTCGGCGGCGGTTTCGAAGTTCAGCACGTCGCCGGTGTAGTTCTTCACGATCAGCAGCGTCCCGGCCGGCCCGGTGGTGGCGGCGATCGCGCCCTGCACCGCGTCCGGGGTCGGCGAGGTGAACACCGGACCGGGCACCGCGGCGTCGAGCATCCCCGGTCCGACGAACCCGCCGTGCAGCGGTTCGTGCCCGGACCCGCCGCCGGAGACCACCGCGACCTTGCCCGCCACCGGCGCGTCCGCGCGCACGACCAGCGCCGGATCGTCCCGCACGCGCAGCAGGTCCGCGTGCGCGACCGCGAGCCCTCTCAGCGATTCGGCGACAACGGCCGCCGGATCGTTGATGATCTTCTTCATGGCGGACCTCCGGCACCTCGGCGTCGTGGACTGCCCCAACCTATGAGGTCGCCGGGCCCGCCGCAAAGCGCCCCCTGGTCACGCCTTGGGCAGTTTCCCGGCCAGCTGCTTGGCCAGCCCGGTGGTCTTGCCGCACGGGTCGTCCTTGTCCGCCTGCGCGTCGGGGTTCGTGTACTCCAGCTGGACAACCTCGACGTGGTCTTCCTTCCACTGCCGGTGCTGCCATTTGACCTGGCAGCTCGACCCGGAGGTGCCTTGCTTCGCGTACGCCTGGTTCGGCGTGCCGACGTCGGCCTTCAGCCAGCCGTCGCCCTCGCTCGGCGCGACGCCGGGGAACATCGTCACCCGGACGCTCGGGATGAGGCCCCAGTCGCACGAGTGCAGCCCGGACGCCCGCGGCGTCCCGCCCTTCACGACACCGTCCACTGCGGTCTGATCGAGCACCGAGCACGGGTCGACGGCCAGCAGCGTGCCCGGGCCTGGCGTGTACTTCTGCGGGTTGTTGTGCAGCTTCTCGACCGCCGTGGCGACGAGTTTGCGACCGGCCGCGCAGGCGTCGCCGCCGGTGTAGTCGATGCGGAAGGACACCCCGAAGGACGGGTTCCGCGCGGTGAGCGCGCTGACCACGCAGCCGGTCCCGCCGCCGAGGTCGGGCACCTCGACCTGCGGCAGCCCTCCGACCGCACCGGTGGTCTTGTCCGAAGCGAACGTCACGATGCCGCCGACCTCGACGCTCGCGCGGATCTCCTTGCCGCCCGGGTCGTTCGCCTTGGCGACGCAGGAGTCGAACTGCGTGCTCGACGCGGTCGCCTCGCCCTGCATCGTGCCGAGCAGGCTCATCGCGGTCTTGTCCACGAACTGGCACGGCAGCAGGTCGCGCAGAACGGCGGGGGCGACCGCGGGATCGGTGATGGGGCCGGACGTCGCGGCGCCGTCCCCGGCGGCGGGGACGGTCGTGCGCGCGAAGTTCTCCTTGCCCAGATTCGGGCCGCCGCACGCGGACATCGCGACCACGCCCGCGGCTGCCAGGGCGGACAACTTCAGGAACCGGCCGAACCGGCGATCGTGCACCACGTCCGGCAACCTAGCCTGCGAGGTTGCCGGACGTGGGAACAACCCGGTTATTCGGCGGGTGACTCTTCCGCCGTTTCGGTGCTCGGCGGCACGACCAGCGGCCGCAGCACCGCCCACAGCACGAACAACGCGGTCACCACCAGCAGGCCGATGCCCGACCAGAGGTTGATGTTCACGCCGGCGGCTTTCGTCAGATCGGCGTCGCTGGTGAACCCGGCGCCCATGATCGTGAGGATCACGCCGTAGACGCCGAGCAGCAGCGCGATGATCAGCCGGATGTCGAAGGCGCCCGCCTTGTGCGGCCGCGAGGTTTTCTCGGTCATGCGGGCCTCCTCAGAAGATGATGTTGAGGGCGATGGTGATCACGAGGACGATGCCGGCCAGCAGCCCCGGCTTGCGGTACCAGCCCGCGTTCTCGCCGGTGTTGTCGTGCTTCAGCGAATCACGCGGCGTGAGCGAGTAGACCAGGCCGACGAGCTGCGATTCCGGTTTCGGCTGGGTGGCCAGCGAAACCCCGACGCTCACCACGATGTCGACCACGAACGCGGTGCCCGCGGCCACGAAGCTGGTGCCCTGCCCGGCGAGCGAAAGCACGTCCGCCTGCGACAGTGCCCAGATCGTGATCGCCGACGCGGTACCGGCCACCAGGCCGATCCACCCGGCGGCCGCGGTCATCCGCTTCCAGAACATGCCGAGGATGAACGTGGCGAACAGCGGCGCGTTGAAGAACGAGAACAGGTCCTGCAGGTAGGTCAGGATGTTCGCGGACTGCGACGCGACGAACGCGGTGCCGATGGCCAGGACCGTCGCGACGACCGTGGTCTTGCGGCCCAGGTTCAGGTAGTAGCCGTCCGGCTTGTCCTTCTTGAAGTACGTCTGCCAGATGTCGTACGTGAACACGGTGTTGAACGAGCTGAGGTTCGCCGCCATGCCCGCCATGAACGACGCGAGCAGACCGGCGATCGCGATGCCGAGGATGCCGTTGGGCAGCAGGTCGCGCATCAGCAGCAGGAGCGCGTTGTTCGCGGTGACCCCGCTCGTGGCCGGTTTGTCCGCGAGCAGAAGTCCCTTGTCCTGCAAGTACTCCGGCACCACGACGCCGGCGATCATGCCCGGGATGATGACGATGAACGGCACCAGCATCTTCGGGAACGCGCCGATGATCGGCGTGCGCCGCGCGGCCGACATGCTCTTCGACGCCATCGCGCGCTGGACCTCGACGAAGTTCGTCGTCCAGTACCCGAAGGACAGCACGAACCCGAGGCCGAACACGATGCCGAGGACGGACAGGAAGTTGTTGCCGAAGCCGGTCAGGTTGTCGCCCGGCCAGGAGTGCAGCTGCGCGGTGCCGCCGGGGCTGTGCGTGATCTTGTCGACCAGGCCCTGCCAGCCGCCGACCTTGACCAGGCCGACGATGGTGAGCGGCAGCAGCGCCACGACGATCACGAAGAACTGCAGCACCTCGTTGTAGATCGCGGCGGACAGCCCGCCCAGCGCGGTGTACCCGAGCACGATGGCGGCGGCGATGACGATCGACAGCCACAGCGGCCAGCCCAGCAGCAGGTTCACGACGCTGGCCAGCAGGAACAGGTTCGCGCCCGCGATGAGGATCTGCGCCGCGGCGAAACTGATGCCGTTGACGAGGTGCGCGGTCGGCCCGAACCGGCGGCGCATGAACTCGGGCACGCTGCGGACCTTGGAGCCGTAGTAGAACGGCATCATCACCAGGCCGAGGAACAGCATCGCCGGGATGGCGCCGATCCAGAAGTAATGGACCGTCGGCAGGCCGTAGAGGACGCCGTTGGCGGACATCCCCATGACCTCGACCGCGCCGAGGTTCGCGGAAATGAACGCCAGGCCGGTGACCCACGCGGGCAGCGACCGGCCGGAAAGCAGGAAGTCGAGACTGCTCGACACCTGCCTTCGGGCGAGAGCGCCGATACCGAGCACCAGGACGAAATAGAACGCCAACTCGATGTAGTCGATCGGACTCGCGTCGAGCCGCAAGTTCGCGTCGGCGAGGAACGGCACCCTGCCACCTCCGAATCAAACATTCTCACACAGAAAACACCATCGTTCCTGTCAGACCGGCACAGTACTGCATGGATTCCGAACAGGCACCCCGACACCGCGGTTTTTCACCAACCTGCCGCTGACCTGTGCATTCCGCGTGCCCGGAAGCACCCGTGTTGAGTCCTGTCGCTTCGCCGGGCAACCACTCACCACGGGGACAGATTCACCCGATCCAGGAGTGTTCCCGCCGGACTGCCCCTAAGCTCCGGGCACCGTCGGCGCCCCCGGAAAGGAACTCGCCGCGATGACCGGCCCCACGATCCCCATGCCCGGACGGCTCCGCGCCGCGCTCGCGCTCGCGTTCCTGCAAGTGCTCATGAACGGCGTGTTAGCCGCGTCCGCCCAACTGCAGATCGCCACCCAGCGAAGCGACGGCGAGGAGCCGTTCTCCCTCCTGTACGCGATGACGTGCTTGTGGTACGTCTTCGCCGCGGGCCTGATGGTGTCCTGGATCGCGATCCTGTTCGGCTACGACTGGGGTCGCTGGTCGCTGCTGGCGTTCGAAGCGCTGTCCACGATCGGCGGTTTGGCGGGCGGCAGCCTGACGGCAGCGGCGGGTTTGGTGCTGGCCGGGCTGGTGGTGACGGCCCTGTTCCGGGAACCGGTGACGGCGTGGTTCGCGGCGAAGGCTGCTCAGCGCCGAGCGAGTTCGACGATCTGACGCATCCCGTCCGGCGTTATCGGCTGGCCTCGTTGAGCCGAGCGAGCCATTCGCGCAGCAGACCGGCTTCGGAGCCGCTGAAGCCCGCGTCGGTCACCGGGTCGACGTCTTTGGTGGGGGCGACGATCCCGAGCAATGCCTGCGCGCGGTCGGCGATCGGAGAACTCTCGGCGGGTGCGTTCTGCTCGGTCAACGCGTTGAGCACGATGTCGCGCAACGGCCGGATCAACTCGACGTCCCGCGCTTCTTCCGGCTGCGCCAGCAGGAGCAGAACCGCGCCGGTCGTGGACGCCTCGATGGCCACCGCGGCCGCCTCGACCGAGGCCCGGAGCAGGCCTTGCGCGTTGGCGCGTTCGAGCATGCCGCGCAGGATGGCCCGGTTCTCCGCGGCCGCCGCGGGTTGGCGGCCGGGCCGGACGCTTCCGTACATCAGCGTGTAGATCGCGGGGTTGGCCAGCCCGAACGCGACGTGCACGTCCCAGCCGCGGCGCAGGTCGTCGATCGGGTCGTCGGCGGGTTCGAAGGCGCGTTTTTCCGCGAGGTAGCTCTCGAAACCGAAGGTCGCCACGGCGTCGAGGAGCCCGTCCTTGTCCGCGAAAAGCCGGTACAGCGTGGGTGTTTGCACTCCGGCCGCCGTCGCGACGGCCCGGGTGGACAGCCCGGACGGTCCGGCCGCGGCCAGCAATTTCACCGCTTCGCTCAGGATGCGCTCGCGCTGGTCCTCCACTGCCATGTGCCGACGATAACAGATTCCTGTTGACGTTGACACTGACGCTGTCACGGTAATAGCGTTATCAGCGTCAACACCGAAAGGATCCGCTCATGTCTTCTGTGCACGTCGCCATCGCCTACTACTCCGGATACGGGCACACGCTCGAGATCGCGAAGGCCGTCGGCGACGGTGTCGAATCAGTGCCCGGGACTCGCGTCGACCTGGTCGACGTAGCCGAAATGACCGACGCGAAGTGGGAAACCCTCGACGCCGCCGACGCGATCATCTTCGGCACCCCGACCTACATGGGGTCGGCGTCCGGGGCGTTCCACGCGTTCGCCGAGGCGACCTCGAAGCGCTGGATGACCCAGCGCTGGCTGGACAAACTCGCGTCCGGGTTCACCAACTCCGGATCGATGAGCGGCGACAAACTGCACACGCTGCAGTACCTCGCGCTGCTCGCCGCGCAGCACGGCATGCACTGGGTCAGCCTCGGCCTGATGCCCGGCTGGAACACCACCACCAGCAGCGAACACGACGACAACCGGCTCGGCTTCTACCTCGGCGCGGGCGCGCAAACGTGGAACGACCAGGGCCCGGACGCCGTCCACGCCGCGGACCTCACCACGGCGCGCCACCTCGGAGCGAGGGTCGCGGCCCAGGCCCTGCGGTATCAGCAGCCGATCGCTTCCTGACCGCCGTCAGAACAGTCGGAACTCGTCGGAATCCGTGCCGCGCAACGCGTCGTAGTCCAAGACCAGGCAGCGGATCCCGCGGTCCTCGGCGAGGACGCGCGCCTGCGGCTTGATCACCTGCGCCGCGAACACGCCCTGCACCGGGGCGAGCAGCGGGTCGCGGTTGAGGAGTTCGAGGTATCGGGTCAACTGCTCGACACCGTCGATTTCGCCGCGGCGTTTGATTTCCACCGCGACCGAACCGCCGTTGGCGTCGCGGGCCATGATGTCGACCGGGCCGATCGCGGTCGGGTATTCGCGGCGGACCAGGGTGTAGCCGTCGCCGAGGGTTTTGATGTGCTCGGCGAGCAGTTCCTGCAGGTGCGCCTCCACGCCGTCCTTCTGCAGGCCCGGGTCCACGCCGAGTTCGTGCTTCGAATCGTGCATGATCTCGGCGAGCGTGATGACGAGTTTCTCGCCCGCCTTGTTCTGGACCGTCCAGACGTCCGGGTCCTCGATCAGCCAGCACGGCGGCGACATCCAGTTCAGCGGCTTGTACGAGCCGCCGTCGGAGTGCACGAGCACCGAACCGTCGGCCTTCACCATCAGGACGCGGTTGGCCATCGGGAGGTGCGCGGTCAGCCTGCCGACGTAGTCGACCTGGCACCGGGCGACGACGAGCCTCATCGGATCCGCCCCGCACGGAGCGGGCTGGCGAAACCGGCCTGGGAAGAGGGGAGCACGAGACGCACCCGCCGAGGGTAGGACAGTCTCGGTGATACTGGCGAGGTGGACCCCATTCAGCGTGTCGCGACCCGCGAGGTGTATCGGAACAACTGGATGACGGTGCGGGAGGACGCCATCCGCCGCGCCGACGGCAGCGACGGCATCTACGGCGTCGTCGACAAACCGACCTACGCACTGGTCGTCCCGCTCGACGGCGACCGGATGCACCTGGTCGAGCAGTTCCGGTACCCGCTCGGGATGCGGCGGTGGGAATTCCCGCAGGGCACCGCGCCCGACCTCGCCGAGACCCCGCCCGCCGAGCTGGCCCAGCGGGAACTGCGGGAGGAGACCGGGTTGCGGGCTTCGGCGTTCACGGAACTGGGAATGCTCGACGTCGCACCCGGTCTGACCAGCCAACGCGGGCATGTCTATCTCGCGACCGGCCTTACGGAGGGCGCGCCGGAGCGGGAACTGGAGGAACAGGACATGCGGACGGCGTGGTTCAGCCGGCCCGAGGTGGAGAAGATGATCTCCACCGGGGAAATCTCGGACGCGCAGTCGGTGGCGGCGTACACGTTGTTGCTGCTGCACGAACGCTGCTGACCGCCCTCGCGGCACCGGCGGCTCCGCCGCTGCTGCCCCAATGCCGCATTGGGTGCGTCAGATGCACCCAATGCGGCATTCGGTGCACCCCACGCACCCAATGTGGCGTTCGGCGCGTCAGACGCACCCAATGCCACATTGGGGCGGCACGAAACCGAGGCCAAGGCGCGGAATCAATCCGTCCAGTCGGGCTTGCGCTTCTCCAGGAACGCCGCCATCCCCTCACGCGCCCCCGGCAGTTGCGAAGCCGACGCCATCACCTCGACCGCGATCGCGTACGCGTCGGCTTCCGGGCGGTCCAGCTGGGCGTACAACGTCTGCTTCCCCATCGCCTTGCTGGCCCGGCTGCCGCGAGTCGCGCGGCCGAGCAGTTCCGCGACCGCCTCGTCCAGGGCGTCGTCCGGAACGACGCGGTTGACCAAACCCCAGTCCAACGCCGTTGCCGCGTCGACCACGTCACCGGTCAAAGCCAGCTCCATCAGGCGTTTCCGCCCGATCGCGCGCGCCACCGGCACCGCGGGTGTGTGGCAGAACCAGCCACCCTTGCCGCCCGGCAGCGCGAACCCCGAAGACTCCGCCGCGACCGCCAAATCACAGGACGCCACCAGCTGGCACCCCGCGGCCGTCGCCAGTCCGTGCACCCGCGCGATCACCACCTGCGGCACCGATTCCATCGTCCGCATGAGCGTCGTGCAGAGGGTTAGCAGCTCGCGCACCCCCATGAGGTCACGTGCGGCGACGTCGCCGAAGTCGTGTCCAGCCGAGAACACCGGCCCCGCCGCCGCCAGCACGATGCCGGTCGCGTCTGACTCGCCCGCCGCACGGAACGCGGCGAGCAACTCGCCGAGATGCTCGGCCGACAGCGAATTGCGCCGCGCCGCGCGGTTCATCGTGATGGTGACCGTGTCGCCGTCCCGCTTTACGAGGATGTGCTCGTACTCGCCCATGCCTCGACCGTAACCCCGCTGACGGGGATGCGGAAAGTGCGCCGATAGGAATCCGGCCCGACCCCCACCTCCGCCCGCAACCGGCGTCGCAGGTTCGCGGCGCTGCCGAGCCCCGCCCGCTCAGCCACCCGAGCGACCGGCAGATCGGTGGTTTCCAGGAGCCGCTGTGCGTGCTGCACCCGCTGGACGAGCAACCATCGCCCAGGCGTACTGCCAGTAGCGGCAGCGAACTCGCGATGAAAAGTCCGAGGACTCATCCCCGCGTGCTCCACCAGATCCGGCACGCTGATCTCGTCGGCAAGCCGAGTCATCGCCCAGTCCATTGTGGACGCGATCCCCGGCCTCGAAGCATTGGCAGGCAAGGGAGCCTCCGCATACTGCCGCTGCCCGCCTTCCCGAACCGGCGGCATGACCAGGCGGCGAGCAAGCCGCGCCGCAACATCCGCCCCATGATCACGCCGCACCAGATGCAGGCAAAGATCAAGCCCACCCACGACGCCCGCAGACGTAAGCACGCCGTCCTGCTCGGCGTACAACACGTCACGCCGAAGCTCCGCCGCCGGCGCGGCTGTCGCGAGCGCGTCGAGATCGCGCCAATGCGTAGTAGCAGGCCGCCCGTCAAGCAGCCCCGCAGCAGCGAGCGTGAACGCCCCGGAACAAAGCCCAGCAACCGTCGCCCCGCCACGATGAGCCCGCCGAAGCGCGCCCCGCGCAGCGGCAGGCACCTCGGCCAACGGATCGTCGCGTCCCGGCGCGAGAATCAGATCGCACTCGTCCAGCCCGGAAAGACCATGCGTCGCAACAACTTCCCCGAACGGCGACACCCGCGTCCGTCCCCGCCCAGGCGCACACACGCGCACCGTGAACGGACCGATCCCACTGTCGGTGCGATCCTGAGCCCACACCTCCGCGATCACCGCCAGGTCGAACATCCGGCTGCCCGGCAGGAGCAGCACCCCGATCGTGCGCATGGCAGAAAAGTACCGCATCGCGCCTCTTCTGCCACTCCCCTTCGGCGCGATCTCGCGGCCAGAATCAAGCTCATGACCACCGCACTGCTGCTGATCGACGTCCAACAAGGCTTCGACGACGCCAAGTTCTGGGGCCCGCGCAACCACCCCGACGCCGAAGCGAACATCCAAGCGCTGCTGCAGTCTTGGCAGGATCGACGCGCCCCAGTCGTCCTAGTCCACCACGACTCCATCAAGCCAGATTCGCCCCTACGCCCAGGCCAGCCAGGCAACGACTTCAAGCCCGAACTAGCCAACGCCCGCCCAGACCTGGTCTTCGGCAAGAAGGTGAACTCCGCCTTCCTGGGCGACATCGACCTGGACGCCTGGTTCAAGACCCGAGGCATCACCAGCTTCGTCCTGGCCGGAATCCAAACCAACTTCTGCTGCGAAACCACCGCCCGCATGGGCGGAAACCTAGGCTACGACGTAACTTTCGCCCTGGACGCCACGTTCACCTTCGCCCTGGAAGGCCCAGACGGCACCACCCTGACCGCAGACGAACTGACCCGGGCAACCGCGACAAACCTCCACGGCGGCGGCTTCGCAACAGTGAAATCCACCAAGGAAATCCTGTCCGCCATTCCGTGAGGGGAACCCTCACGGACTCAGAGTCCCCCAGGGTTCCCCTCACGACCCGCCATAGTCCGCCGACCGCAGCCGGTACACCCAACCAGCGAGGCACCCACACCACCCCCGCACCCCGATACGAAGCCAAAAACGCGGACGGCGGGTGCTTGTCAAGGCATCTTTCCCGCCTT
>NZ_JBEXMH010000050.1:0-76458 GCF_040610415.1 Amycolatopsis sp. NPDC004079
ACTGCGCAGCCTACGCTCGCCGACCGTCCACAAAGGACGTCAAGGTTGCCGGAATGCCCGATTTACGACCATGCGACCGTTTACTGGAGTCCGTGAGGGGAACCCTGAGGGACTCAGAGTCCCTCAGGGTTCCCCTCACGGACCACTGACCCCGCCCAGGGCCTTCGACCTGGGCAGATTCGCCTCAACCGCACCCGTGGCACCGCCTCAAGCTATGCGGCATTGTGTTCTAACTGGGATTGCCACTCACGAGAATCTCGATCGCCTCGAAAATGTCCGCGTCGGTCTCCTGCTGCCACTGCGGGAGCTGATCCCAGTCCGCGACGTACGCTGGCTTCGGGTCCGAGATGTGCTGATGAATTTGCGCGATCCAGCACAGCGCCACGAAGCGGCTCTTCTGCGCTCGGGTCAGTTTCGCGGTGCTGCCACCGGAAATCTCGACGAACTGCCGAACCTGCGTGTAAACCGCAGCGGCACTGGCTCGCTCCCAGTCTGGCGTTTCATCCCACGGCGTGACGTAACCGGGCTTGGGCTCGCCGGGGAAATGCCGCCTGACGCCGGCGATCCAGGCGTCACGAAAGATGCGGCCGGGTTCCTCGGACACGATGGCGCTCCTTCTCCGGAAAGCTCAAAGCCGGTCAAAGGCCGCAGCGTAGCGGAAGGCTCCTCGATTCTCCGGGGCGTACGCCGCCAGCCGGAGGGCCTGGAAGTGCGGGGCCCATTCCGGCACCGGCGGCGTGATGCCGAGCGTTTCGGCCAGTACGAAGCCGAAGCGGGAGTAATAACCCGGGTCGCCCAGCAAGATGATCAGGCCGTACCCCAGGGCATTGGCGGCGCCGATCGTCGCGTGGACCAAGGCTGAGCCTGCCCCGCTGCGTTGGTGCGAGGGGAGGACGCCTAGCGGGCCGAAGCCGATGGCGGATTCTGGGTCGTCGCCTAGGTGGCCTGGGCTGGAGCAGGCGTGGCCGATCAGCTCGCCGTCGCGGTGGGCGACGAACGAGAGGGCGGGGAGCAGATCGCCGTCCGCGGTTAGTTCGGTGACTAGCTTCGCTTCGGGCATTTCGCCGGTGACGTCCTTGTTGTGGACGCGGAAGGCGGCGGTGTGCACGGCGTGGATCGCGGGTGCGTCGTCGGCGGTCGACTGGCGGATCTGCATGTCGCTCAGTCTCCCTGAGTGACGGGCTGCGCGGAAATTGATTTCGACACGGTGCATAACCTGGTGCTCGACGACGTGGGGGTAAGAGTGAGCGATGTCGAGTCGGCCTCGGTGACCATCGGGAGAAAAGGGGGTGATCGGCTGGTAATCACCGTGCTGGGACGGATGCACGTCGAGGCGGCCGATTTTTGGGACGGTAACTGGCTCTTCAGTCCAGTGGACCTCGTCGTCGGCGGGTTCACCGCCCAGGTGCCCGCCGGGTTGCGAGCTGACGAGCTGCTGAGCTTTCGGGAGCAGCTGTCGAAGGCGTATGCCGAGTTCGGCGGTGTCGCTCGGCTGGAGTCGATGGAGAGGTGGCTCGGGCTGACGGTCACGGTGGAGAAGTCCGGCAGAGTCGAGATCGAAGGAGAGGCCATCGATGGGCACGGGTCGGGGAACCGGCTGTGCTTCGAGATCGACGGCCTTGACCAGTCCGATCTGCCGGCCATCGTCGGGGAGCTGTCCTCGATCGAGGCGCAGTTTCCGGTGCTCGGAATGCCCTGATCAGGCCGTCGCTGCCTGCGGAGCAACCTGTGCTGGACGGTCGTCGCGCATGAAAAGCAGAACCGCCGCTCCCACAAGCGGTCCGGCGGCCAGGGTGAGGAAAGCGGCGTAGAACGAGCCGGTCGCGTGGAAGACCGGGCCTACCACCGCGGGCACGATTACGCTGCCCAGCTGCCAGAAGGCGTTCACCGCACCGGCGGCGGAACCGGCTAGGCGGGGGCCGGTCAGGGCGGGGATCATGGCGGCGGTCAGGGGGCTGTAGGCGTAGGCGCCGATGCCGAGAATTGGGGCTACCACTAGGAAAGCGCTGTAGCTGTTCAGGGAACCGAAGACCAGCAGAGCCGCGCCGAAGAGGATGAGGACGGCGATGATGGGGATTCGCCTGCCCAGGCCGACTTTGTCGGTGAGCCAGCCGATCAGCGGTTTGATGACTACCGCGGTCCCGGAGAAGATCACCAGGACTACGCCCGCCCGCACCGGGTCGATGTGTTCGCCTCGGATCATCAGGGTGTTGGACCACGTGACGAAACCGTAGGTGCCCCATAGGCCGCCGAAACCGGCCAATCCCAGTAGCAGCAGGTCGCGGTTGCGGAAGAGCGGGCGCGGGTTCGGCAGGGCGCGGGGGCCAGTCGAGGGGGTGCCGTTGCGGATGAAGGCCAGGCACAGCAAGCCGAGTACGACGGTGACTCCGCCGAAGAGGTGATACGACACTGGCCATCCGCTGTTTTTGACCAGCGTGGGGACGACGGCGTTGGCTACGACGGTTCCTAGCGACGTCGCGGTCATGAAGATGCCGCTTGCCAGACCGTGCTCCTCTGGGCGGAACCAGGTGGTGATCAGCTTGAGCCCGGCGGAGAAGTCGACTCCGGCGAACAGGCCGAGCAGGGCTTGCAGGATCAGGCCCCAGGCGATGGAGGTGGTGGAGCCGAACCCCACCATCAGGACGCCTGCGACCAGGGAGCTGATGCCTAGGACTGCGCGGCTGCCCAGCCAATCGGAGAGGAAGCCGCCGGCGGTGTTGGAGATGACGTAACCGATGTAGTAGCAGGTGGCGAAGATCCCGAGCGCGGCCAGCGGGACACCGAGCGAATCGCTGACTGCCGACGACGCCGGGCCCCACGTCGACCGGTCGACCGAGGTCATCGTGAACACTGCCCAGCAGAGCAGCAGGACGACCCAGCGATAGCGGCTCGGCATGGGGGCTCCTTCGGCCTGGGGACGATCAGGGAAGGTTCTCGTTACCGGGTTGGCGGGTCAAGCCAGGGCGTCTTGGCGGTGCAGTTCGGCGCGGATCGCGCGGACGTCGTGGGCGTGGCCGTCGACGTACTGTGCGGCGGCGATCCCCGCTGCGTGGCCGGTCGCGAAGGCGGTGCCCATGACTCGGACTGATGCGTACGCGTCGTCGTCGGAGCTGGTCAGGCGGCCGACGGCCCAGAGGTTCGCGGTGTCGGCGGAGCAGATCGCGCCGTAGGGGAGGTCGTACCAGCCCCGGTCGGCGATCGGTTCGTAGCGGGTGACGCCTGGCCCCGCGTGGTCTTCGATCGGCCAGCCGCAGCGGCCGATGGACGCGTCGGGGCGCTTGCGGGCGGTCAGGACGTCGCGGCCGGTGAGTTGTTCGCGGCCGACCAGGTGACGTCCTTCGCGGATGCCTAGCTGTGGGCCGGTTTCCTCGAGGCGTGCCGACGACCAGCCGGGCAGGTGTTTGCGCAGGGCGTCGAGGTATTGCCATGCTTGACGTCGCGCGCTGGCTTCGTCGCGGCTTAGCGCGGCGGCGTTCAGGACGTCGGTTTGTTCGTCCACTAGCAGCGCGATTACGTTGCGGGTCAAGGGAAGGTGCACGGCGATGCCGTAGTCGCGGGCCAGCTGGACGCCGGTTTCTCGTTGATACGCGGCGACTGCGGCCCGCAGGCCCTCGCGTGAGAGGTCGGCGTCTTCGGAGACGCCGGAGAATCGGCAGACGAGCGTGCTGGTTTGCCGGTCGCTCAGCGGCGTGATGCGGACGGCGGCTCCGGCGTCGGCCAGGAGTGCGCCGTCGCCGCTGGCGTCGATGAACGCACCGGCGGTGACCCGCTCCACGCCGCCGCGATGGTGCAGTTCGACCTCGGTGACGACCCCGTGCGTCCGCTTCGCGCCGATGAGTTTGGTGTGCAGGAGGACGTCCACGCCGGCGTCGGCGGCCAGCTCGTCGTAGACCAGTTTGGTGGTTTCCAAGTCGAGCAGGACGATCTTGTTGCCGGTCCAGCCCATCGTCTTTTCTTCGTAGGCGCCGCGCTGGCGCAACCGCCGCAGCACCTCGTCGCCGACGCCCGCGACGACCTGCTCGCCGGTCTGGTCGAAGAAACCGCACAGGGTCAGCACGGAGCTGATCGTCGCCGCGCCGCCAAGGTACGGGTACTGCTCGACCAGCAGCACCCGCGCCCCGGTCCGCGCCGCCCCGGCAGCGGAGGCGATACCCCCAGCACCGCCTCCGACTACGACGACGTCGTAGTGCACTCCAGCCCTCCTCGGATGTTTGTCAACCAGTCAACTTGGTCCGGCCGGTGCGCCGCCACTGCCTTTCCGGTACCCCGGGCATAACCGGAAGGTATACGTATGACTCCCAGAAAGTATGAAACTCATACAAGATGGCGTACGCTCGGAACCATGGACACCAAGGCAGCCGGATACCGGCGCAAGGTCAACACGATCAACCGGTTCATCACCGCCCTGCAGCGCGCGGGGCTCGCGTTCGGGCCGATGGAGCTGCTCACCGTCCCCGGGCGGCGCAGCGGCGAGCCGCGGACGTTTCCGTTGGCGGTACTGAAAGTTCAGGGCGAGGAGTACCTGATCCAGGCGTTCCCGAAGGCGGCCTGGGTGGCGAATGTCCGGGCGGCCGGTGCGGGCACGTTGTCTCGCGGGCGACGGTCGCGGCGGGTGCGGTTCGCGGAGCTGCCGGTCGCGGAGCGGGGGCCGGTGTTGCGCGAGGTGGTGGCTGGAGGGCCCGCGAGCGTGGGGAAGCGTTACGTCACGACGGGGCTGGCGGAATCGCCGACACCGGACGGGGTCGCGGCGGCCGCGGCTGCGGGGAGGATCGCGGTGTTCCGCGTAGAAGTGGCCTGAACAACGGCGAAGGCCGCCGCGGGAACGCATCCCGCGGCGGCCTTCGGAGCAAGCAACGATCAGTCGAACGCCTTGGCGATCAACGCCTTCTGCTCGACCTCGTGCACCTTGGACGAACCGGCCGACGGGGCGGCCATCGGACGCCGTGCGACCACGTCGAGCCCACCGAAGAACTCCGGGAACTTCCGGGGCAGGTTGAGGCCGAAGAACGGCCACGCGCCCTGGTTTTCCGGCTCCTCCTGGACCCAGGCGATCTGCTGCGCGTTCGTGTAGCGCTCCACCGCCGCCAGCAGCTTCTTCTTCGGCAGCGGGTAGTACTGCTCGATCCGCACGATCGCGACGTCGTCCGCGCCGCGCTTCTCGCGTTCGGCCACCAGCTCCCAGTAGAGCTTGCCCGAGGTGAGCAGCACCTTGCGGACCTTCGCCGGGTCCTGCGTCGTGTCGTCGATGACCGACATGAACCGGCTCTGGCCGGTGACGTCCTCGACCGTCGACGTCGCCGCCTTGTTGCGCAGCATCGACTTCGGGGTGAAGACGATCAGCGGACGCTGGATGCCGTCGAGGGCGTGGCGGCGCAGCAGGTGGAAGTAGTTCGCCGGGGTGGAGGGCACCGCGACGGTCATCGAGGCTTCCGCGCACAGCGCCATGAACCGCTCGATCCGGCCGGACGTGTGGTCCGGGCCCTGGCCCTCGTGGCCGTGCGGCAGCAGCAGCACGACGTCCGAGCGCTGGCCCCACTTGGCCTCGCCGGAGGAGATGTACTCGTCGATCACGGTCTGCGCGCCGTTGACGAAGTCGCCGAACTGCGCTTCCCACATCACCAGCGCCTCGGAGTTCGCCACCGAGTAGCCGTACTCGAAGCCGACGGCCGCGTACTCCGACAGCGCCGAGTCGTAGATCATCACGCGGCCCTGGCCGTCGGCCAGGTTCTGCAGCGGCGAGT
Organism: Amycolatopsis sp. NPDC004079; assembly: GCF_040610415.1. NCBI lineage: Bacteria > Bacillati > Actinomycetota > Actinomycetes > Pseudonocardiales > Pseudonocardiaceae > Amycolatopsis > Amycolatopsis sp. NPDC004079. The sequence continues at coordinate 5,742 of NZ_JBEXMH010000050.1, forward strand.
ACTCCTGGCCGTTCTTGCGGTCGATGAACACCGAGTGCCGCTGGGTGAAGGTGCCGCGCCGGGAGTCCTGGCCGGACAGCCGCACGAGACGGCCTTCCAGCGCCAGCGACCCGAACGCGAGCAGTTCGCCGAACGCCCAGTCGATGCCGCCTTCGCGGGACATCTTGTGGCGGCGCTCCATGACCGGCTTGACCCGCGGGTGCGGGGTGAAGCCCTCGGGCAGGTTGACGAACGCGTCGCCGATCTGCTCGACGACCTCGCGCGACACGGCGGTGGTGACCTTCGCCGGGATCTGCTGCTCGCCCTCGACCGACGGGCTCGCCTTCGCCGGGTGCCGCTCGAGTTCGCGGACCTCGTTGAAGACGTGCTCGAGCTGGCTGGAGAAGTCGCGCAGCGCGGCCTCGGCCTCTTCGACGGAGATGTCGCCCCGGCCGATCAGCGATTCGGTGTAGGTCTTCCGGACCGAGCGCTTGGAATCGATGATGTCGTACATCGCCGGCTGCGTCATCGACGGGTCGTCGCCCTCGTTGTGGCCGCGGCGGCGGTAGCAGACCAGGTCGATCACGACGTCCTTGTGGAACGCCTGGCGGTAGTCGACCGCCAGCTTCGCGACCCAGTGCGCGGCCTCGGGGTCGTCGCCGTTCACGTGGAAGACCGGCGCGCCGATCATCTTCGCGACGTCGGTGGCGTACTGGCTGGAGCGCGAGTGCTCCGGCGCGGTGGTGAAGCCGACCTGGTTGTTGACGACGACGTGCACGGTGCCGCCGGTGCGGTAGCCGCGCAGCAGCGCCAGGTTCAGGGTCTCGGCCACGACGCCCTGGCCCGCGAAGGCCGCGTCGCCGTGCATCAGGACCGGCAGCACGGTGTAGCCCTCGCCGCCCTTGTCGAGGACGTCCTGCTTGGCGCGGACGATGCCCTCGAGCACCGGGTCGACGGTCTCCAGGTGCGACGGGTTGGACGCCAGCGACACCCGGGTCTCGCCGTCGCCGAACATCCGGAAGTACTTGCCCTCGGCCCCGAGGTGGTACTTCACGTCGCCGGAGCCGTGCGCCTGTCCCGGGTCGAGGTTGCCCTCGAACTCCTGGAAGATCTGGCTGATCGGCTTGCCGACGATGTTCGCCAGCACGTTCAGCCGGCCGCGGTGCGGCATGCCGATGACGACCTCGTCGAGTTCGTGCTCGGCGGCCTTGTCCAGGATGGTGTCGAGCAGCGGGATCGCGGTCTCGCCGCCTTCGAGCGAGAACCGCTTCTGGCCGACGTACTTGGTCTGCAGGAAGGTCTCGAACGCCTCGGCGGCGTTGAGCTTCGACAGGATGTACTTCTGCGCGGACGGCTCCGGCTTGCTGTGCCGGACCTCGACGCGCTCCTGGATCCAGCCGCGCTCCTCGGGGTCGAGGATGTGCGTGTACTCCACGCCGACCGTGCGGCAGTACGAGTCGCGCAGCACGCCGAGGATGTCGCGCAGCTTCATCCGCTCGCGGCTGGAGAAGTCGCCGACCGCGAACTCGCGGTCCAGGTCCCACAGGGTCAGGCCGTGGCTCAGCACGTCCAGGTCGTGGTGGCTGCGCTGGCGGTAGTTCAGCGGGTCGGTGTCGGCCATCAGGTGGCCGCGCATCCGGAACGCCTCGATCAGCTCCATGACGCGCGCGGTCTTGTCGACCGGGCCGTCCGGGATGTCGGCGACCCAGCGGATCGGCTCGTACGGCAGCCGCAGGCTGGTGAAGACGTCGTCGTAGAAGCCGTCCTCGCCGAGCAGCAGTTCGTGAATGCGCTTCAGGAACTCGCCGGACTCCGCGCCCTGGATGATGCGGTGGTCATACGTCGAGGTCAGCGTCATGATCTTGCTGACCGCGAGGTCGACCAGGGTCTTCTCGCTGGTGCCCTCGAACGACGCCGGGTACTGCATCGCGCCGACGCCGATGATCGCGCCCTGGCCCGCCTGCAGCCGCGGCACCGAGTGGTTCGTGCCGATGCCGCCCGGGTTGGTGAGCGAGATGGTGGTGCCCGCGAAGTCGTCCGCGGTGAGCTTGTTCGTGCGGGCCTTCTTGACGATCTCCTCGTAGGCCTGCCAGAACTGCATGAACGTCATGTTCTCGGTGGCCTTGATGGAGGCCACGACGAGCGTGCGGGAGTCGTCCTTGCCCTTCATGTCGATGGCAAGCCCGAAGTTCACGTGCTCCGGCGTGATCGCGAACGGCTTCCCGTCGATCAGCTGGTAGTGCCGGTTCATGTTCGGGAAGTCCTTCAGCGCCCGCACCATGGCGTAGCCGATGAGGTGCGTGAAGGAGATCTTGCCGCCGCGGGTGCGCTTGAGGTGGTTGTTGATGACGATGCGGTTGTCCGCCATCAGCTTCGCCGGGACCGCGCGCACGCTGGTCGCGGTCGGCACGGCGAGCGAGGCGTCCATGTTCTTGGCGATCGCCGCGGCGGCGCCGCGCAGCTGCTTGGATTCCGGCGCGGACTTGGCTGCCGGAGCGGCCGCCGCGGGCTTCGCCGCCGGGGCGGACTTGGCTGCCGGGGCCTTCGCCGCCGGAGCCTTGGCGGCGGGGGCGCTGGCCGCCGGCGCCGCTGGGGCCGCCGGGGTCTTGGCGGACGGGGCGGGCTTGGCGGCGGGGGCCGGCGCGGAGGCCTTGACCTCTCCGTTCCCTCCCGCTTGCGTGCCGTTGCCGCCCGGAGTGGGCTTGTAGTCGGCGAAGAAATCGTGCCAGGCGGCGTCTACCGACTGGGGGTCCGCGAGAAACCGCTCGTACATTTCTTCGACGAGCCACTCATTGGCACCGAACTGCGATGCGGGACTGCTGCTGGCCACGGCTGGCTCTCGCCTCTATCCATTCTCGATCCGATATCACAAGCACCTGCTGACCGCCAGGCTAGTCCCCTGCCGGTGGCCTGAAACACGCCACCTGGACGCTCGTGAGACAGGTCATTGTCTGGATCGGTTGAGAGGCCCAGCCTGACAGACAGCAGGGACCACCGTACGCGTCGCAAGAGCCGAATGCCGTCACCTCGGCTGGTTTGGGGTGATCCCGGACACAGCGCGTGCCCGGTGTCACAGCTCGCTCGGCTGGCTGCGGCGAGCGGACGGTGGTGGCCCGGGTTGGTCCGGACCACGTGCGCCGGGCTTCGCGCAGGTCGGCTGACTTGTGCCCCGTTCTCAGCCCGCCGCGCGACTGGCGTGGCCGCGGCGGGCGCCTCGCTGGTGAGCCGTTCGCCGGGCCGGGGTCGAGTCGGCGGCGGACGCGGGGGTTGTGTCGAAGTCGGGCAGCGGCGGTGCCGGGGTGGTCCTCGCTGTGCGGTCCGTCGACCGTCGCGGTGCTCGTGCGGTCCGAAGCGGGCGTCCGAGGTGGCTAGGTCGTTCGTCCAGGTGGGGCAGTGCGGGGTCGTCCGCGCCTGTTCCGGCCGAGTTGGGATGTGCGTAGCGGGTCGTTCACTGTGCGGTGTTGTGCTGTCGAAAGGCTGCGGCCTCACTCGGGCGCGGCGGTTTTCGAGGCGAGGCGGTGATGGCGCGATGTGGCTGGTCGAATGTCCGTCGTTCTGGGACCAGGGATTGATCCGCCCGCTCGTCACCGAGCACGGCACGGTCCTGCTGATGTGCGATTCCTGCACCGCGGTGTGGCGCACCCCGTCCGGCATCGACGAGTTCGAGCACGTCGAGCCGGAAGCGCCCGAGTGGTCCGTCGGCTCGGACACGCACGTTCGCCCCGGGACGACTCGCTGGGCCGAACTGGCCGACGTCGCCTCGGCGGGCTGGGGCGACCTCCGGTGGCGCGAGCTGCCCTGACTTCGCGGTCTCTCTGAACCTGTCCTGCCTGTCTCGTCCGGCCCGGAGATGGCCCCGTCGCCAGGGCCCGTTCGGTGTGCCTCCTCGCGGCGGTCCCGGAATGCCTCCCCCCCGTCGCCGGTAGTCAGTGTTACTATCTACTGGTACTCAGCGACACTGACTAGCTGAAGGGTGTTCGATGGGCAAGCAGGCGACGGAGATGCTCAAGGGGACCTTGGAGGGCATCGTCCTCGCGATTCTTGCCGGGCGGCCCGCCTACGGGTACGAGATCACCTCCTGGTTGCGCGAACGGGGGTTCACCGATCTCGCCGAGGGCACCGTTTACGCGTTGCTCGTGCGGATCGAGCAGCGCGGGCTCGTCGACGTCGAAAAAGTGCCGTCCGAGAAAGGGCCGCCGCGGAAGGTTTATTCGCTGAACGCTCCGGGGAGAGCGAGTCTTGACGAATTCTGGCGGAACTGGCGGTTTCTCTCGGACCGGCTCGAACAGCTGCGCAAGGAGGGAATCGATCATGGGGAATGAATCCAAGAGCAGATATCTGCATTATCTGGAGGTCGTCACCGGGCCGCTGGAGGACAAGAAGCGGTATCGGCGGTACAAAGCGCGCGTCGAGGAGCTGCCGCCGGACTATCGGGCGGCGATCAAGGCGTTGCACCGGTACCTGCAGTACTTCGGGCCGGGGACGGCGGAGAGTCACCTGCGGATGCTGGACGACCTCATCGACCTGTTCGAGCAGAGCGTGGCGAACGGGACGACCGTCCGGGAAATTGTCGGTGACGAGCCGGTCGAGTTCGCGGAAGAGTTTCTCCGGAGTTATCCCGAGGGGAACTGGATTTCCCGGGAACGGACGAAGCTGACCGAATCGATCGACCGCGCGGTCGGAGGTGCGCGGTGACGACGCCGGCGATTCGGGTGCGGGGGTTGCGAAAGTCGTACGGGAAGCTGGAAGTGCTGCGCGGGGTCGATTTCGAGGTGGCGCGGGGCAGTATTTTCGCGCTGCTCGGGTCGAACGGGGCGGGCAAGACCACGGTCGTGCGGATCTTGTCCACGTTGCTCAAGGCCGACGCGGGGGAGGCGGAGGTCAACGGGTTCGCGGTCGCCAGCCAGGGGGCGGACGTGCGCGAGTCGATCAGCCTCACCGGGCAGTTCGCGGCGGTCGACGAGATCCTTACCGGGCGCGAGAATCTGGTGCTGGTCGCCAAGCTGCGGCATCTCAAGAACCCAGGTGCGATCGCGGACGGGCTGCTGGAGCGGTTCGCGTTGACTGACGCCGGGGCGCGCAAGGTGTCGACGTATTCGGGGGGTATGCGTCGCCGTCTTGACATCGCGATGAGCTTGATCGGGGGCCCGCAGGTCATTTTCCTCGACGAACCGACGACCGGGCTCGATCCGCAGGCGCGCAACGACGTCTGGAAGGCGGTGGAGGAACTCGCCGAGCAGGGAGCGACGGTGCTGCTCACCACGCAGTATCTCGAGGAGGCCGAACACCTCGCCGACCGGATCGCGATCCTGCACGAGGGGCGGGTGCTCGTGAACGGCACGCTCGCCGAACTCAAGCAGCTGCTTCCGCCGGCCAAGGTCGAGTACGTCGAGAAGCAGCCGACGCTGGAAGACGTCTTCTTTTCCCTTGTCGGCGCTGGAACCAAGGGGGAAGGGCAATGAGCGGCCACTTTGTCAGCGACAGCTCGGTCCTGTTAGGACGATCGCTGCGGCACATCACCCGCAGCCTCGACACGATCATCACCACGACGGTCACGCCGATCGTCATGCTGCTGCTCTTCACCTACGTCCTCGGCGGCGCGATCAACTCCGGCTCCGAGTCGTACGTGACCTACCTGCTGCCCGGAATCCTCCTGATCACCATCGCCTCCGGGATCGCCTACACCGCGTTCCGGCTCTTCCTGGACCTGAAGGGCGGCATCTTCGAACGCTTCCAGTCCATGCCGATCGCCCGCTCGGCGGTGCTGTGGGCGCACGTGCTGACGTCGGTGATCGCGAACCTGATCTCGGTCGCGGTCGTGGTGCTCGTCGCGTTCGCGATGGGCTTCCGCACCAGCGCGGGGCCGCTGGCGTGGCTCGCGGTGCTGGGCATCGTGGTGCTGTTCACCCTGGCGCTGACGTGGCTCGCGGTGATCCCTGGGCTCACCGCGAAGTCCGCGGACGGCGCGAGTGCGTTCTCGTACCCGCTCATCTTCCTGCCGTTCGTCAGTTCGGCCTTTGTACCCACCGGGACCATGCCTGGGCCGGTGCGCGCGTTCGCTGAGCACCAGCCGGTGACGTCGATCGTGAACACCATCCGGGATCTGTTCGCGGAGCGTCCGGTGGGGAGCGGGATCTGGACCGCGCTTGCTTGGTGTGTGGGGATTTTGGTGGTGGCGTATGTCTTCGCGAATGTGATTTATCGTCGGAAGATTTCCTGACTCGGTCCGGCGGTCGCGGTTACGGGCAGTGCCTGTTGGTCGCGGCTCGTTCGGCGGGTGTTGTCTGGCGATGCGGTGGTGTGCGGGGAGTGCGGTGACGGGCTTGGTCGCCAAGGCGAGTTGTCGCCGCAAGGTTTTCTGGCGCACCCCGATGCCCGCAGCTGCGTGACGGCGAGGCCGGTTCGATGTTGCGAGTTGTGGTCGGCCACCAGGCGAGCGTCAGTTGGATAGCGGCGTTCGCGTGGTGTGTCGGCGTGCTTCTTCGCGATCGTGATTATCGCCAGAAGATCGCCTGATTCACCTCAGCGCTCGCGGCCAAGGACGGCTGAGACCCGTTCGGGGTGCGTTGTTCAGCGTTGCGAGTGGTGGTCGGACACCACGCGAACGTCAGTCAGGCAGCGGCGTTCGCGTGGTGTGCCGGAGTCTGGGCGGTCGCCGTCAGCCCAGCGCCCACAGTCGCGCGTAGTGGCCATCCGCGGCGACTAGCTCTGTGTGCGTGCCCTGCTCGACGATGCGGCCGTGGTCTAGCACCACGATTCGGTCGGCCTTCGCGGCTGTTGCCAGGCGGTGGGCGACTACGAAGGTGGTGCGGCGGCGGGCCAGGTGTTCGGTGGCTCGCAGCACGGTGGCTTCGGTGGCTGGGTCCAGGGCAGCGGTGGCTTCGTCCAGCAACAGAACGTCCGGGTCGACCAGTTCGGCTCGGGCCAGTGCGACGAGCTGCCGTTGCCCGGCGGACAGGGAGCGGCCGCGTTCGCCTACTGGTTGTCGGAAGCCGGCGGGCAACGCGGCTACGCCGTCCAGGGCGCCGACGGAGCGTACGGCGGCTTCGACTTCCGCGTCGGTGGCTTCTGGGCGGCCGTATCGCACGTTGTCCGCGACGGTGCCGGAGAACAGATGTGCTTCCTGCGGTACTACGCCCATCCGGGCGCGCAGTGCGGGCAGGTCGTATTCGCGGACGTCGACGCCGTCGATCAATACCGCGCCGCCGGTGGCGTCATAGTAGCGCGCGACTAGCTTCACCGCGGTGGACTTGCCTGCGCCGGTCGCGCCGACCAGTGCGACGGTTTCGCCTGCCGCGACGTCGAGCGTCAGGTTTTCCAGCGCGGGCTTTTCCGTGCCGGTGTAAGCGAAATCGACGTCCTTGAAACGCACTTCGCCGGACAGGTGTGCGGGCAGTTCGACTGGCTGTTCGGCGGCGGGCACCGACGTCGGCGTGCGCAGCAGGTCGCCGATGCGGCTCAGGCCGACGCGCGCCTGCTGGTAGCCGTCGAAGACCGACGACAGTTGCTGGATCGGCGAGAAGAATTGCTGCAGGTACAGCAAGAATCCGAGCAGCACACCGGCTTCGAGGGTGCCGCCTGCGACGCGGTGTGCGCCGACGACCAGCACCGTGGTGGTCGCCAGATCCGACAGCAGGGAGACGAGCGGGAAGTACGTCGCGATGTACCGCTGCGCGCGCAGCCGCGACCGGCGGTAGTCGTCACTGCGCGACGCGAACACCGCCGCCGAACGCTCTTCGCGCGTGTACGCCTGAGCGACGCGCAGACCGCTGACGTTCTCCTGCATGTCCGCGTTCACGACGCTCACCTTCTCGCGCGCCTCGCTGTATGCGCGCGAAGCGACCCGGCGGAACACGAACGTCGCGACGAGCAGGATCGGCAGCATGGCCAGCGCGTACACGGCCAGCGCGGCATCGGTGACCAGCAGCGCGACCGTGATGCCTACCAAGGTGAGTGCGCTGACTACTGCGGTGGCCAGGCCGGTTTGCAGGAACGTGGACAGCGCGTCGACGTCGGTGGTCATCCGGGTCATGATCTTCCCGGACAGTTCGCGCTCGTAGTAGTCCAGTCCGAGTCGTTGCAGGTGTGCGTAACTGCGCACGCGCAGCGAGTACAGCACCGTCTCGCCGACGCGGGCGGTGAGCCGCGTCTGCCAGCGCACCACGAACCAGTCGGCGGCCACGACGAGTGCGCCGATTCCGGCCAGCAGCCACACGACGCTCGCCACCCCGGGCAGTACGCCGTGGTCGACCCCGCGTTGATACAGCGCGGGCAGCGCGAGCGAGGCCAGCGCGTCGGCCGCGACGAGACCGACCACTCCGGCGAGCGGCCACCGCACCGGACGCAGGATCCGGGACAGCCGGAAGCCGGGATCCGGGGCCGTGACGTCCACATCGGACAGTCGTGGGCGGTCAGCAGCCGGGGGCAGCCGGCGGACGCCTTCCAACAGCTCTGGTGTCGGCGGCACGTCCGCGCCGCCGCTGCCCGCGAAGCCGCTTCCACCGCCTGGTGTCCCGCCGCGGGACTGCGCGGCGTCGGCGAGAGCGTCGACCTCGTCTCGTTCGTCGTGCGGCCACAGGACTGCGGTGGTGCCGTCCGCACCGGGCTCAAGGTTGTCGCAGCGGTGCGGTTTTTCGACGTCGTCGCCCGGGCCGGCGACCAGTTCGCGGAACAGCGCGCACCGCGCCAGCAACTCCTCCTCGGTGCCGACGTCGACCACCCGGCCCTGATCCATCACCGCGATCCGGTCGGCCAGCTGCAGCGTCGACCGTCGGTGCGCGATGAGCAGCGTGGTGCGCTCGGCGGTAACCGCGCGCAGCGTGTCGTGGATCGCGGCTTCGGTGACGGTGTCGATCGCCGACGTCGCGTCGTCCAGGATCAGCACGCGCGGGTCGGTGAGCAGCGCACGGGCGAGCCCGAGCCGTTGCCGCTGCCCGCCGGACAGCGTGAGCCCGCGCTCGCCGACCTCGGTGGCGTACCCCTCCGGCAGCGCGCGGATGAACTCGTCCGCCTCCGCCGCGCGGGCGGCCGCGAAGACCTCCTCGTCGCTCGCGTCCGGGCGGCCGTAAGCGATGTTGTCGCGCACCGACGTGGAGAACAGGAACGCTTCCTCGAAGACCACGCCGATCGCCTGCCGCAGGTCTTTCAGCGGCACATCGCGCACGTCCAGGCCCCCGACGCGTACCGAACCCGAGTGCACGTCGTAAAACCGGGGCAGCAGCATGGAAATCGTGGACTTGCCGGACCCTGCGGTGCCCACCAGCGCGAGCGTTTCGCCGGGGCATGCTTCGAGGGTGAGCCCGTCAAGCACTGGGTCGCTGCGGGTGTAGCCGAACTTCACGTCGTTCAGTTCCACACCCAGCGTGCCGGGCGGCAGCGGCCGCGCGTCGGGGCTGTCGGTGACCTCCGGCTGCGCGTCGATCAGCTCGTAGACCCGCTCCGCGCCAGCGCGCGTGAGCTGCGCCTGCACCACCAAGCCGGACAGGAACCGCGCCGGGCCGATCAACGCCGCGAGATACGTGGCGAACGCGAGGAACGTGCCCAGGCTGATCTGCCCGTTCAGCGCCAGCATGCCGCCGATCGCCAGCACCGCTACCTGACCCGCGGCAGGCAGTGCCGACGTGGTCGCTGTCGGCAACGCGGACAGCTTCGCCGCGCGCAGCCGTTCCGCGAACAGCTTCCGCGCCGTGCGCTCCAGCCGGGCGACCTCGCGCGCTTCCTGCCCGAAACCCTTCACCACGCGCACGCCGGTGACGGTTTCCTCGACGTGCTGCGCGACATCCGCCGCGCGCTGCTGGGCCGACCAGGTCGCCGGGAACAACCGCCGCCTGCTCAACGCCACGACGATCCCGACCGCGGGCGCGACCACCAGCGCGATGAGCGTGAGCAGCGGCGACATCCACAGCATCGCGCCCAGCGCCAGCACCGCGAAAATCACCGAACCCGCCGACAACGGCACCTGCATCAGCAGCCCGGTGACCAGCTGCAGATCCGAAATCGCGCGCGACACGACCTGCCCGGTGCGCAACGCGTCCTGCTTCCCGCCGTCCAGCCGCGACACCGCGCCGAACACCCGGTTCCGCAGATCGTGCTGCACGTCCAGCGCCAGCCGCCCGCCGACATACCGGCGCAGGAACGCCGAGCCGAACGCGACGACCTGCAACGCCACCAGCCCCACCGCGAGCGCGCCCAGCTGCGACGTGTGCCCGGCCACCGCGTCGTCCACCGCCGACCGCACCAGCAACGGACTCGCCGCCTGCACGCCGACGCTCAAGATCGCCGCCGTCATCGCGAGCACGACAACGCCGCGGTGCTCCCAGCAGGCAGCGGACAACCGGCGCACCCAGCCGACCGGTCGGGGCGCCGTCTCAGCAATCGGACGGTCTTGACGCGCAGGCGTCGCAGTGGTGGTCACATCACAAGGTTAGGGAGCGGCACCGACAATTTATTCCCCAGCGAACCGTCGGCCCGGACCAAACGGGCACAACCGGCGCGCTCGCGGGCCCGCCCAGGGCAGAGGTGACGAAGGGCACCCCAGCCGGTTCCCCATGACCCTGTAAGCGGCATGGAGCAGGGAAAGCCTGGTCCGGCGGCCAAAGGCGGAAGGTTGAACGTTCACCTGGTCACCGGGAAGAACCCCGGCGAAACCCACCCCCGGGCGCGCGCTCCCGCCCAATGTTCTTTAAGCTAGTACTCGGCGACCCGCTCCCAGTGACCCCCAGGCTGGTTGAGCGGGTCGCCCCTTCTTCCCTTCCTCTGCTCGCGCCTGGCGGCGCTTCGCCGAGGAAGGGGCGTCGTATTGCCCGGGGGCCGAGCCCCCGGACCCCCGCGGTGCCTTCGGCGGCGGTTGAGTGGTGGGTCTTGTTGGTACAAAAATGCTTGGGGCATAAGAGAAGCGGCGAGGTCCCTGAGGGCCTCGCCGCTTTCTTGTAGCTGTTGGTTACGCCAGGGCGGTTTCGATGGGGGTGTGGGGGAGGTTGTGGGCGGTGGCGACCGGGGCGTTGGTTAGGGCGCCGGCGTGGGTGTTGAGGCCCAGGGCCAGGGAGGGGTCTGCGGACAAGGCCTGCTTCCAGCCCTTGTCTGCCAGCTGCACCGCGTAGGGGAGGGTTACGTTGGTGAGGCCGTAGGTGCTCGTGCGGGGGACGGCGCCGGGCATGTTGGCCACGCAGTAGAAGACCGAGTTGTGGACCGTGTAGGTCGGGTCGTCGTGGGTGGTCGGGCGCGAGTCGGCGAAGCAGCCGCCCTGGTCGATGGCGATGTCCACCAGGACGCTGCCCGGCTTCATGCGGGAGACCAGGTCGTTGGAGACCAGCTTCGGGGCCTTCGCGCCGGGGACCAGGACCGCGCCGATGACGAGGTCCGCCTCGAGGACCGACTCTTCTACCGACAGGCGGTTCGAGGTGACGGTGCGGATGCGGCCGCCGAAGTCGTTGTCGATCTGGCGGAGGCGGTCGACGTTGGTGTCGAGGATCTCCACGTCGGAGCCGAGACCGAGGGCGACACGGGCGGCGTTGAGGCCGGCCACGCCGCCGCCGATGACGACCACGCGGGCCGGGTGCACGCCGGGGATGCCGCCGGGCAGGACGCCGCGGCCGCCGCTCGGCTTCATCAGGGCGTAAGCGCCGACCTGCGGGGCCAGCCGGCCCGCGACCTCGGACATCGGGGCCAGCAGCGGCAGCGCGCCGTTCGGCTTCTGCACCGTCTCGTAGGCGATCGCGGTGGTGCCCGCGGCCAGCAGCGCGTCGGTCAGCGGACGGTCCGCGGCGATGTGCAGGTAGGTGAACAGCACCAGATCCTTGCGCAGGCGCGGGTACTCCTCGGCGATCGGCTCCTTCACCTTCAGCACGAGTTCGCCCTCGGACCACGTCTCGTCCGCCGTGGCGAGCACCTTCGCGCCCGCGGCGACGTACTCCTCGTCCGTGATGGACGACCCGGTCCCGGCACCCGTCTCGACGAAGACGTCGTGCCCGCGACCGACCAGTTCGTGCACGCCGGCCGGGGTCAACGCGACCCGGTACTCGTGCTTCTTGATCTCACGGGGAACGGCGATGCGCACTGCTTGCCTCCTGGCGGCGGTTCTGGCGAAGGTGTTGCCACTCACGGTGATCTACCCGGACGGCGGTGTCATCATTCCGCCGCCACAGTCTTGCGCGGGGTCAGTAGTGCTGCCAGGACAACGCCCTTGACCTCGACCGCACTTGAGGTAGTTGGCTGGCTCATGGCGGAGACTCGAGGAAGGGCATCAATGCGAGCGGTGTGGCTGCGGGAGTTCGGCGGGCCGGCGGTGCTGGAGGCGGGGGACGCCCCCGATCCGGCTCCCGGACCGGGGCAGGTGCTGATCGAGGTGGCGTTCGCCAACGTCACCTTCGTGGAAACGCAGTTCCGGGCGACCGGCAACGGGCCGTTCGCGGGCGCGCTGCCGATGGTGCCCGGCAACGGCGTCGGGGGTGTGATCAGCCGCGCCGGGGAGGGCGTGGACCCGGCGCTGGTCGGGAAACGCGTGGTGACGTCGACCGGCGGCAGCGGCGGTTACGCCCAGCGCGTGGTCGTGGACGCGGCGTTGGTGTTCCCGGTGCCGCAAGCGCTGAGCCTCGACGCGGCTGTCGCGTTGCTGGCAGACGGCCGCACGGCGACCGGGTTGGTGCACGCGACCGCGGTAGCGCCAGGGGAACGGGTGCTCGTCGAGGCTGCCGCAGGAGGGGTCGGCAGCCTCTTGGTGCAACTGGCGAAGGCGGCTGGTGCGGAGGTCGTGGCTGCGGCGGGCGGGGCGGAAAAGCTTGCTCGTGCTCGGGAATTGGGCGCGGACTTGGCCGTTGACTACACGGATCCGGAGTGGACTGCGTCGGCCGGGGAGGTGGATGTGGTGTTCGACGGCGTGGGAGGTGCGGTCGGTACAGCGGCGTTCTCTTTGGTGCGGCCTGGTGGGCGGATGGCGATTTACGGTCTGGCAAGCGGTTCGTGGGCGGAAGTGTCCGAAGAGGACGCTGCGGCGCGCGGAGTGAAGCTGGTTCGGTCGATCGGTGATGCGGCGGCGATGCGCGGGTACACCGAGTCGGCGTTGGAGGCGGCTGCGGCTGGGCAGTTGACTCCGGTGATCGGGCAGCGGTTTCCGTTGGAGCGTGCGGCTGATGCGCATGCGGCGATCGAGTCTCGGGGCACGATCGGGAAGACGTTGCTGATCGCGTGACCGATTTCGATGTCGACAGTTTCCTCGCACAGCCGCTGACCGCACGGGTCGCGACCGCGGGTCCGGCCGTCCGGCCCACCTGGTATCTCTGGGAGGACGGGGAGTTCTGGATCCTCAGCGGCCCGTGGTCGAGGCTGCCCGATCAGGTGCGTGCGGAGCCGCGGCTCGCGGTGACGGTGGACGTCTGCGATCTCGCGACCGGCTTGGTGCGTCAGGTGATCGCGCGCGGACCGGCCGGGATCGAGCCGTTCGACGTGCCTCGAGGACGCCGGAAACTGGTGCGGTACCTGGGTCCGGACGAGTCCGCGTGGGATCCGCGGTTCCGCGCGTATCTCCTGGACGATCCGGCCGAGCGCGGCACGGTGTGGATCCGGATGCGGCCGGAATCGTTGCGGGCCAACGATCTCAGCTACCGGGTCAGCTCCAGCGGAGTGCGATCAGCTGGGTGAGCAACGCGAGCCGGACGTCGGGGTCGTCGAGGTTCAGCGGGACCAGTTCCAGCAGCCGTTTCATCCGGTACCGCAACGTGTTCGGGTGAATGCGCAGGCGTTCCGCGGCGGCGCGGGGGTCGCCGGGATGTCGCAGCCATTCGTAGAGAGTGTCGACGTACCCGGCGTTGCTCGTCTCGTCGTGGGCGCGCAGCACGCCGAGCGGGCCGAGTTCTGACACCTGCGCCGCCGCTGCTCCGGCGGCGGCGCGGTGCAGGACCAGCGCGGTCCACGCTTCGTCGTAAGCCACGACGCGGCCCTCGACCAGTCCTGCCCGCAGCAGGCCCAGCGCTTCGTCCGCTTGGGCTCGTGACGCGGCCAGCGCGGTCGGATCGCCTGGTGCGCCAGCAGCCGCGCGAGGCAAGCCGCCTCGGCGGGAGGCGGGTTGGGCGAGCAGCGCCTCCCGCAGTTCCGGCCAGCCGCCCTCGCCGGTGCGGTCCGGGACCACGACGTACAGCAACCCGCCCAGTTCAGCCGCGACCGGACGGCGTCCGAAACCCTGCGAAATCCGTTCCAGCAAAGCCAGCAACAGCCCTTCGGCGTCCCGGCTGTCGCCGCCGCTGACGTCCACGACAACGACCCGGTGCGGCTCGTCGGACAGGTCCAGCTCGGCGACCACCCGGCGTGGCGGGACTTGTCCTTCCAAGACCGCGCGCAGCAATTCGGCGGAAGCTCGGCGCTGCGCGTCTGTGTGTGCGCGTCGGCGTAGAAGATGCAGGGCGACCACCGGGGCGGCGTCGGCGAAAGCCGCTGCGCGTTCCTCGGAAACCGGACCGGGGACGACGGCCCACATCGAACCCAGCAGTTCGCCGCCCATCCGGATGGGCACGATCAGCCGCGGCAGGGTGCCGTCGCGCTGGGCCGGCACGAAAATCGTCTGTCGGCCGCGGGAAAGCTCGCGGAAAACGCCGCGCGAGCGGAACCGGGCGAGTACGTCGTCTGGGATGCGGCGGCCCATGATCGTCGCGACGCGCGCCGGGTCGGTGAGGTCTTGGCGGGCGGAGTAGGCGAGGACGCGCGAGTTGGTGTCCTCGATCGTCACCGACGCGTCGACCACCGCGGCCACGGCATCGGCGAGCCGGAAAAGGTCGCCGGAACCTGGGTCGCCGCCCTCCTCGAGAGCTTCGGATTCGTCGGCGAGTGCGTCCAGAACTGTGCGCAACAGCCAGACCAGCTGGGCCCAGGACGTCGCCGCGTGCACCTGGATCAACGCGATCCCAGCCGACTTCGCCGCCCGCCGCACCGACTGCTTCGCGGCCAACGGAGGTTTCAGCAACACCGCCGCCGCACCCCGGCCAGCGCTCACCCGGACGAGCGCCGCGGCGTCGGCCGACTCGACGGTGGCGACGCCGAGCACCAGGTCACCGGCGGCGATGGCGGACTCCGCGCCCGGCTCGGCGATCACCACGTCGCCGACCGCGGGACAGCCTTCGGGCACGAGAAGCGCGTGGAGCAGCGTGGGACCGACCCGGTCCACGACGCTGCGCACCGAAACCACAGCTACCTCCAGCGCTTCTGACGTTCTTGCTGGAACGGTAGAAGACTGCGCCGGTTTCGCCACCCGCGGCACTAGTTAGCGCGACCGACCTTCGGCCACGGCTTGAAGTAAGACACCAGTGTCGCCCCCAGCAGCAGCGTCAGCCCGACACTCATCGCCCCCGTTCCCGCCACCGCGCTCGCCCCCACGACCTCGCCCCGCGACGCCTGCTCGCCGTGCGCGACGAAAGACGGGACTACCAGCAGGTTTCCGCCGCCGAACAGGGCCAGCGTCGCCAGCAGTTTCCACAGCACCCAGTGGTAGCGCACCAGCTTCCACTTCGTGCCGAGCCCGAGGACGACACCGGTCGCCAGCGCGAGGAGGCTGGCCGGGAAATAGAGCGTTCCGGCGAGAATTCCGGCGATGACGTTCGCGCTGCGCGTGGTCACCGGGTCGAAGCCGGCGATCGCGAGAATGCTGCAGATCAGCACCGCGAGTTCGGCTCCGATCCAGCCGACCGACGTGACGACGTGGCCGAACAGGAACCACTTCCGGGTCGCCGGGCGCATTCTCCAGTCCATGCGCCTCAGCGTGCGCGGCACAGCACCGTCTCGTCGTCCGTCAGCGCTCGGCACTTGTTCATACGTACGGGTGCGTAGGACTCTCATCTCGTGAGAGCAGTTGGGCGGTTCGTCCGGCCTGGTTAGCGTCGGCGCCCAGCCGACCCGATCCCGACCGCTAGGAGCGAGCACATGCCGGAAGACACCACGAGCTGGTCCTTCGAGACCAAGCAGATCCACGCGGGGGCGGCGCCCGACCCGGCCACCGGCGCTCGTGCCACGCCGATCTACCAGACCACCTCGTACGTCTTCCGCGACACTCAGCACGGGGCCGACCTGTTCAGCCTCGCCGAGCCCGGCCACATCTACACGCGGATCAACAACCCGACCCAGGACGTGCTGGAGCAGCGCGTCGCCACTCTCGAAGGCGGCGTCGCCGGTCTCGCGTTCGCCTCCGGTTCGGCGGCGGTCACCGCGGCGATCCTGACTCTGGCCAGCGCGGGCGACCACTTCGTCACCAGCCCGTCGCTGTACGGCGGCACCTACAACCTCTTCCACTACACGCTGCCGAAGCTCGGCATCGAGGTCACCTTCATCGACGACCAGGACGACGCGGAGCAGTGGCGGGCCGCGGTCCGGCCGAACACCAAGCTGTTCTTCGCCGAGACGCTGGCCAACCCGAGCAGCGCTGTCCTCGACATCCGCAAGGTCGCCGATCTGGCGCACGAAGCCGGTGTCCCGCTGGTCGTGGACAACACGGTGCCGACGCCGTACCTGGTTCGCCCGATCGAGCACGGCGCCGACATCGTCGTGCACTCGGCGACGAAATACCTCGGCGGGCACGGCACGACGGTCGCCGGTGTCCTCGTCGACGGCGGCACGTTCGACTTCGGCAAGGACCCGGGTCGGTTCCCGGGCTTCAACGAGCCCGACCCGAGCTACCACGGTCTCAAGTACTGGGAGGCGCTCGGCCCGGGTGCGTTCGCGGCCAAGGCCCGCGTGCAGATCCTGCGCGACACCGGCGCGGCGATCGCCCCGCTGAACAGTTTCCTCATCCTGCAGGGCATCGAGACGCTGTCGCTGCGCGTGGAGCGGCACTCCAACAACGCGCTGGCCCTCGCGGAATGGCTGGAAGAGCGCGACGAGGTCGAGAAGGTCTACTACGCCGGACTGCCGTCGAGCCCGTATCACGCGGCGGCGCAGAAGTACCTGCCGCGCGGTGCCGGCGCGGTGCTGTCGTTCGAGCTGCGCGGCGGTGTCGAGGCGGGTCGGAAGTTCGTCGACGGCACCGAATTGCACAGCCAGCTGGTGAACCTCGGCGACGTGCGCAGCCTGATCGTGCACCCGGCGTCGACCACGCACAGCCAGCTCGGCCCCGAGGAGCAGGTCGCCGCCGGCGTCACGCCGGGTCTCGTGCGGCTCGCGGTCGGGCTGGAAGGAATCGAGGACCTGAAGGCCGACCTCGAGGCAGGCTTCCGGGCTGCCAAGGCGGCGCTGTGACCGATCCCGGCGCGAGTCTCCCGCCCGTCACCGGCGCGTGGCGGGCGGGGGACCCACCCGGCAGACGGCACTGGTTCACCGGCCCCGGCGCGCTCGCGCTGGAGGCCGGTGCCAGCCTGCCCAGCTACACCCTCGCGTTCGAAACGTGGGGAACGCTCAACTCCGACGGGTCCAACGCCGTCCTCGTCGAGCACGCTCTCACCGGCGACAGCCACGCCGCCGGTCCCGCCGGACCCGGGCATCCGAGTCCCGGATGGTGGGACGGACTGATCGGTCCCGGCAAGGCTTTCGACACCGGCGAACTGTTCGTCGTGGCCCCTAACGTCCTCGGCGGTTGCCAGGGGTCGACAGGTCCGTCCTCGCCCGCCCCGGACGGCGAGGCGTGGGGCAGCCGATTCCCGGCTCTGACCGTCCGGGACCAGGTCAACGCCGAAGCGGCACTCGCGGACGCGCTCGGCATCGAACGCTGGGCCGCCGTCGCGGGCGGTTCGATGGGCGGGATGCGGGCTCTCGAATGGGCCGTAAGCGAACCCGATCGGGTCGCCTCCGCGCTCGTTCTCGCTTCGACCGCGCGCGCGTCCGCCGAGCAAATCGCTTGGGCCGCACCTCAGCTGCACGCGATCCGAGGCGACCTGGCCTGGCGAGGCGGCGACTACTACACCGCGGCCGAAGGGCCTTACCGCGGATTGGGCGTGGCCCGGCGGATCGCGCACGTCACCTATCGCTGCGAACCCGAACTGGAGACGCGTTTCGGGAACCGGCCGCAGCGGGACGAAGACCCGCTGGCCGGCGGGCGATTCGCGGTCGAGTCCTATCTGGACCATCACGCGGACAAGCTCGTCCACCGGTTCGACGCGGGTTCCTACGCGGTGCTCACCGAATCCATGAACACCCACGACGTCGGCCGCGACCGGGGCGGGGTCGCCGCCGCACTGGGCCGGGTCACCGCGCGCACTGTGGTCGCCGCGGTGGACAGCGATCGGCTTTACCCGCCGTACCAGTCGCACGAGATCGCAGCGGCCGTCGGCGGCGAGGCCGCGGTGCTGGCTTCGCCGTACGGCCACGACTCGTTCCTCATCGAGACCGAGCAGATCGCCGCGCTGGTCAAAACTTTGCTGGGCTGAGACGCGAAGGAAGGCCGCCTTGAGCGAACTCAAGGCGGCCTTCACGAATCTCCGCGAAACCTCAGCCGATCGCCGAGGTCAGCGGCGAGTAGTAGCCGCCCCGCTGCCCGGCGGCAGTCGGGTGGTACGACTCGTCCACCGGCCAGGTCAAGCTGTGCAGATAGTCGCTCGCCGACGAGCAGATGTTGTGCCCGACGAACGCCGACCGGACGTCCACGAACTTCCCGCCGGCGGCGGAAACCCGCGACGACAGCACCGAAGCCAGCGTGTCCGCCCCGGAGTTGATCGCCGAGCGCTTCGTGTCGCTCAACCCGACATTGCACGAGCCGGGCACGGTGTAGAACCGCGGATAAGACAGCACGACCAGTTGCGCCCCGGGAGCCTTGCTCTTGGCCGCCGAGTACACCTTGTCCAGCAAGCCGGGCAGGGTGTTCTGGACGTACGTCTTGGCGGTGTTGACCCGGTCCACGCAGGTCTGGTCGCTGCCCAGCGTGCACGTCTTGATCACGTCGGTGAAGCCGGCGTCGTTGCCGCCCACGGTGAGCGTGATCAAGGTGGCGTTGGACGGCATCGAGCTGATCTGGTTCAGCACGTCGCCGGTCTTCGCGCCCGAGCAGGCGAGGAAGGTGAAATTGGTGCCGGAGTGGGCGTTGGCCCACAGCTGGCCGTACGCGTTGGCACTGCGTTTGCAGCTGCCGGAATCCCCGTAGCTCCCGGCGCCCACTCCGGAGGAGTAGGAGTCGCCGAGCGCGACGTAGTTTTGCGATGCAGCACTCGCGGCGGACGCGAACCCGAGCGAGGTAGCGAGAGCGACCCCCAGGGCCGCGCACATCCGAAGGATGCGTCGTGATGGTTGACGGGTGGTTGCAGCCATAGGTCACTCCTGTCGTGACAGCTTGACGGCGTAAAGCTTTACCAGGTGCAATCCCCACGAGACACCCCTGAAATCCGGGTGCCTCCACTTGGCCCAGGCAGGAAGTAGGACGGGAAGTTAGCGTTCGCTAACCGCGGGACCTACTATGTGCGGATGTCGGCGAATTCCCTCCCACTGGTGAACGGCGCGAAGCCGAACAGACGGGAACAGATCCTCACCGCCGCCGCCGAGCTGTTCGCCCACCACGGTTTCCACGGCGTCGGCATCGACGACATCGGCGCGGCCGTCGGCATCTCCGGTCCCGCGCTGTACCGGCATTTCCGCAGCAAGGACGCGATTCTCGGGGAAATGCTCAACTCGATCAGCCACTACCTGCTCGAGGGCGGCACCAAGCGCGCCGCGGCGGGCGGCACCCCGGACGAGCTGCTCGCCGCGCTCGTGCGGTTCCACGTCGACTTCGCGCTCGACCACCCGTCGCTCATCACCGTGCAGGAGCGCAATCTCGCGAATCTCACCGACGGTGACCGCAAGCAGGTGCGCGCGCTCCAGCGGCAGTACGTCGAGGTGTGGGTGCGGGCGATTCGCGAAGCTGTGCCCGGCCTCGGCGAACGCCAGGCGCGGTCGGCGGCACACGCCGTGTTCGGCTTGATCAACTCGACGCCTTACAACCGCCATCTCGGTGACGGCGCGCTCGCCGATCTGCTGTGCCGGCTAGCGCTGGGTGCGCTTTCCGCGGCGGGCTGAGGCCGCGATCCGGGGTATCCCGCCGACCGCCGGTCTGGTGTTTGATAGGCACGTGACCGCGGACCGGAGCGAGGGCGAGCAGAGGCTCGTCGAGAAGGCACAGCGCGCGCTCGTCGCCATCAGTCTTGGCGAGGACACGGAGGCGCTGGAAGAGGTCACGCCCTCGTCGCGGGAGCCGGGCGAACGCGACGAGGAGACGAAAGAGTTGATGCTGCTGCTCTTCGGCGAGTGCAGCGCGATGGTGTCCACGCTCGGTGACGGCGGCACCGCCCCGGTCAAGGTCCAGGTTTTCGACGAGGCGGGCGAAGAGGTTTCGATCGACCAGGCCGATCCGCCGGTCCGCACCGCCGTCCGCACGCTGCTCGCCGAGGTGCACGGCAATACCGCCGCCGCCCGCGAACAGGTCGAGATCGCGTTGGCGAGCGCGGCCCCCAACGAGGTGGACAGCCTCCTGCTGCAGGCGCTGCGCTGGACGATCCGGCTGTCGGTCGAATGCCTCGAACGGGATCTGCCGGTGGCGGGCTGGATCTCCGACGCCGTAGCGGGCTGAGTTCCCCGCTCGCCTCACCCGTCCGTGACCGCCCCAATGTGGCATTGGGTGCATCTGACGCACCGAACGCCACATTGGGTGCGTCGCATGCACCCAATGCCACATTGGGGCGCTTCGCGCGGGGCTGGACAGAGCGGTTAACGAGCACTAACATCTCCGACGGAGTTAACGACCGCTAACGTCTCGACGGAGAGCCATGGACACGCCGGTACTGCGCAGTTCCGCGGATCCGAACAGCGACACTTTCACCCGTAGCGTCACCTCGCACGGCGAATTGGTCGAGGATCTGCACAAGCGGCTCGCCGCCGCCCGGCTCGGCGGGCCGGAGAAGTCGCGCGCCCGCCATGTGGAACGCGGCAAGCTGCTGCCGCGCGACCGGGTGGACGCGCTGCTGGACCCGGGATCCCCGTTCCTGGAGCTGTCCCCGCTCGCCGCGACCGGACTGTACGACGACGAGGCCCCGTCCGCGGGCATCATCACCGGGATCGGGCGCGTGTCCGGCCGCGAATGCGTGATCGTCGCCAACGACGCCACGGTCAAGGGCGGCACGTACTACCCGATGACGGTGAAGAAGCACCTGCGGGCGCAGGAAGTCGCGCTGCACAACAACTTGCCGTGCATTTACCTGGTCGACTCCGGCGGCGCGTTCCTGCCGCGCCAAGACGAGGTCTTCCCGGACCGCGAGCACTTCGGCCGGATCTTCTACAACCAGGCCACCATGTCCGCGCGCGGCATCCCGCAGATCGCCGCCGTGCTCGGCTCGTGCACCGCCGGCGGCGCGTACGTCCCCGCGATGAGCGACGAAGCGGTCATCGTGCGCAATCAGGGCACCATTTTCCTCGGCGGCCCGCCGCTGGTGAAGGCCGCGACCGGCGAGGTCGTCACCGCTGAAGAACTGGGCGGCGGCGACGTGCACGCGCGCCAGTCCGGCGTCACCGACCACCTCGCGGACGACGACGCGCACGCGCTGCGCATCGTCCGCGACATCGTCTCCACGCTCGGCCCGCGCACGCCGCGGCCGTGGGACGTCAAGGCGATCGAGCCGCCCGCCGCGGACGAACGCGAGCTGTACGGCGTGGTGCCGACGGATTCGCGCACCCCGTACGACGTGCGCGAGGTCATCGCCCGCGTCGTCGACGGCAGCCGGTTCGCGGAGTTCAAAAAGGAATACGGCTCGACGCTCGTCACCGGCTTCGCGCACATCCACGGCCACCCGGTCGGCATCATCGCGAACAACGGCGTGCTGTTCGCCGAGTCCGCGATGAAGGGCGCGCACTTCATCGAACTGTGCGACCGGCGTTCGATTCCCTTGGTGTTCCTGCAGAACATCACCGGCTTCATGGTCGGGCGCGCGTACGAGGCGGGCGGCATCGCCAAGCACGGCGCGAAAATGGTCACCGCGGTGGCGTGCGCACGGGTGCCGAAGTTCACCGTGATCATCGGCGGCTCCTTCGGCGCGGGCAACTACTCCATGTGCGGCCGGGCGTACTCGCCGCGGTTCCTGTGGATGTGGCCGAACGCGCGGATTTCCGTGATGGGCGGCGAGCAGGCGGCGTCGGTGCTGTCGACGGTCCGCCGCGACGCGATCGAGGGCCGCGGCGGCGAATGGTCCACTGAGGACGAAGAGACCTTCAAAGACCCGATCCGCGAGCAGTACGAGGAACAGGGCAGCCCGTACTACTCCACCGCGCGGCTGTGGGACGACGGCGTGATCGACCCGGCGGACACCCGCACGGTGCTCGGGCTCGCGCTGTCGACCGCGGCCAACGCGCCTCTGCCCGAGGTCAACTACGGCGTCTTCCGGATGTGATGAGCGTGTTCGAGACTGTTTTGGTCGCTAACCGCGGCGAGATCGCGGTTCGCGTAATCCGGTCGCTGCGTGCGCTCGGGATCCGTTCGGTCGCGGTGTACAGCGACGCGGACGCCGACGCCCGGCACGTGCGCGAGGCCGACACCGCGGTGCGCCTCGGCCCGGCCGAAGCGGCGAAAAGCTACCTGTCGATCCCGGCGATTGTCGCGGCGGCAAAGGAAACCGGCGCGCAGGCGGTGCATCCGGGGTACGGCTTCCTCGCTGAGAACACCGCGTTCGCGCGGGCTTGCGCGGAGGCCGGACTGGTGTTCATCGGCCCGCCGCCGGAAGCGATCGACAAGATGGGCGACAAGATCCGGGCGAAGGCCACGGTGTCCGCGGCCGGTGTTCCGGTCGTGCCCGGCGCGTCCGATGTGGACATTCCGGAGGGCGGGTACGCCGCAGCGGCGGCGAAAGTCGGTTATCCGCTGTTGCTGAAGCCGTCTGCGGGCGGTGGCGGCAAGGGCATGCGCCTGGTGCACGAAGAGTCCGAACTGGACGCTGCGATCGAGTCGGCGCGCCGGGAAGCGAAGAGTTCTTTCGGTGACGACACGTTGCTGATGGAGCGGTTCGTCACCACGCCGCGGCACATCGAGATCCAGGTGCTCGCCGACACGCACGGCACTGTGCTGCACCTCGGCGAGCGCGAGTGCAGCCTGCAGCGGCGGCACCAGAAGATCATCGAGGAAGCGCCGTCGGTGCTCCTGGACGAGGCCACGCGGGCGAAAATGGGCGCGGCGGCCGCGGAAGCCGCGCGGTCGGTCGGCTACGTCGGCGCGGGCACGGTCGAGTTCATCATGTCCGCGCACAACCCCGACGAGTTCTTCTTCATGGAGATGAACACCCGGCTGCAGGTGGAGCACCCGGTCACGGAAATGGTGACCGGACTCGACCTGGTTTCCTGGCAGGTGCGGGTGGCGGCAGGGGAGCCGCTCGGACTGACCCAGGACGACGTGCGCCTCGACGGGCACGCCGTCGAAGCCCGGGTCTACGCCGAGGATCCGGCGCGCGGCTTCATCCCGACCGGCGGCACGGTGCTGGCCGTGCACGAGCCCTCCGGCGACGGCGTGCGAGTGGACTCGTGGATGTCGGTCGGCGCGGTGGTCGGGTCGAACTACGACCCGATGCTGGCGAAGATCATCGCGCACGGCCCGGACCGGGCGTCGGCGCTGCAGAAACTGGACCGCGCGCTGGCCGACACCGCGTTGCTCGGCCTCGGCACGAACATCGCGTTCCTGCGCGGTTTGCTGGCCGACGAGGACGTCCGCGCCGGGAAGCTGGACACCGAACTGGTGGACCGGCGACTGTCCGCATTGGTCTCTTCCGAAGTCCCAGCCGGGTTTTTCGTCGCCGCGGCAATGGATCGGCTGGTTTCGCTGCAGCCGACGGACGCGGTCGTGGACCCGTGGGACATCCCGAGCGGATGGCGGCTCAGCGGCCCCGGCGGGATCACTTTCCGGCTGCGGACCGGGGAAAACCAGGCCGTCGTGCGGGTCGAGGGCACGCCGTCGGACGCTTCGGTGCAGGTGGACGACGCCGAGCCGGTGCGCGTTTCCGCCCGCCGCGAAGGCGATCTGCTCGAGGTGCGCCGGGCCAACGGCGTCGAGCGGTACCGCTGCGCCGACGGTCCACAGCGGACCGTGTGGCTGGCTCGCGAAGGCAAGTCGTTCGCGTTCGCCGACCAGGAATTCACGCTCTCCTCGCGCGGCGAGGCGGCGGGTGCTGGTCCGGTGAAGAGCCCGATGCCGGGAACGGTGCTGGTGGTCAAGGCCGCCGAAGGCGACGTGGTGAGCGCCGGTACGCCGCTGCTGGTCGTCGAGGCGATGAAGATGGAGCACACCGTGACCGCGCCGATCGACGGTGTGGTGACTGAGCTTTCGGTGCGGGTCGGCCAGCAGGTCGCGCTCGACGAGACGCTTGCCGTCGTGAGTGCGGCAGAGGAGAAGCAGTGATCGACTTCCGGCTTGACGAGGAATACGAAGCGCTCCGCAAGACGGTCGAGGACTTCGCGCAGGCGGAGGTCGCGCCGGTGATCGGCCCGCTGTACGAGAAGGAAGAATTCCCGTACGACCTGGTCGCCAAGATGGGCGAGATGGGCCTGTTCGGCCTGCCGTTCCCGGAGGAATTCGGCGGCATGGGCGGGGACTACTTCGCGCTGTGCCTCGCGCTGGAGGAATTGGCGCGGGTCGACTCCTCGGTCGCGATCACACTGGAGGCGGGGGTTTCGCTCGGCGCGATGCCCATCTACCGCTTCGGCACCCAGGAGCAGAAGGAAACCTGGCTGCCCATGCTGACCACGGCCGAGGCGCTCGGCGGATTCGGGCTCACCGAACCCGGCGGCGGCTCCGACGCCGGGGCCACCCGCACGCGCGCCCGGCTCGACGGCGACGAGTGGATCATCAACGGCAGCAAGGCGTTCATCACCAACTCCGGCACCGACATCACGAGGCTGGTCACCGTCACCGCGGTCACCGACGTGATGGAGAACGGCCGCAAGGAGATCTCGGCGATCATCGTCCCGTCCGGCACGCCGGGCTTCGCGGTGGCCCCGAAGTACTCGAAGGTCGGCTGGAACTGCTCGGACACCCACGAACTGTCCTTTTCGGACGTCCGGGTGCCCGCGGAGAACCTGGTGGGCAAGCGGGGCCGCGGCTACGCGCAGTTCCTGTCCATTTTGGACGAGGGCCGGGTGGCGATCGCCGCGCTGAGCGTCGGTCTCGCGCAGGGCTGCGTGGACGAATGCCTGAAGTACGCGAAGGACCGCGTCGCGTTCGGCCACCGGATCGGCGAGTACCAGGCGATCCAGTTCAAGATCGCGGACATGGAAGTGCGCGCGCACACCGCTCGGCTGGCGTATTACCAGGCGGCGTCGAAGATGCTGCGCGGCGAACCGTTCAAGAAGGAAGCGTCGATCGCGAAACTGGTGGCGTCGAACGCGGCGATGGACAACGCCCGCGACGCGACGCAGATCTTCGGCGGATACGGCTTCATGAACGAATTCCCGGTCAGCCGCTTCTACCGGGACGCGAAGATCCTGGAAATCGGCGAGGGCACCAGCGAGGTCCAGAAGATGCTGATCGCGCGCCACCTCGGGGTCGGCGCCTGAGACCCGGCGCCGCCGGGGCGTCCGGGCGGAGTCCCGGCGGCGCTGCTTCACCAGATCCTTATGGTGGAGCCATGGAGTTCACCATCCGGCCTGGGGTTGCCGGAGACGCAGACGTAATGCTGGGGTTTTTCGACGACGCCGTCGCATGGCTGGTCGCGCGGGGCAGCGCGGGCCAATGGGGCACCGAGCCGTGGAGCAACATCCCGAAGCGGGTCGAGCGGGTGCGCGAGTACGCGGCCGATCCCGAGCTCCGGATGGCGGAGGTCGACGGAAAGCCCGCCGGAGCGCTGATCCTCGGCCAAGCGATGCCGTACGCGCCGCAGGTCGACGAGCCCGAACTGTACGTGCGGCTGCTGATCACTTCGCGCCAGTTCACCGGGCACCGGGTCGGCTCGCGGCTACTGCAGCACGCGATGGACGAGGCGAAACGGCGCGGGATCGACCTCGTGCGCGTCGACTGCTGGGCGGGCGGCGACGGCGATCTGCCGCGCTATTACGAGAGCCAGGGCTTCAAGCCGACCGAGCAGTTCACCGTCGACGGCTGGCTCGGCCAGGTCCTCGAGCAACGGGTTGGGGGATAGCGGCGCGGCCGGACCCGGAGGACGATATTGGCTAGATGTCAATAGACCGAGGAGTCCGCCATGGCCAGGCAGTCGCTCTCCGGGAAGGTCGTCGTCGTCACGGGCGGCGCGCAGGGCATCGGGGCGGCGACGGCCGCCGCGCTGCACCGGCGCGGTGCCCGGCTCGTGCTCGGCGACCTCGACCGGGTCCGGGCCGAGAAAACCGCTGGTGAGCTGGGTCCGGACGTGGTCGCGTCGCCGCTGGACGTCACGGACACGGCCGCCTTCACCGCGTTCCTGGACGACGTCGAAAGCACTGTCGGGCCGATCGACGTGCTGATCAACAACGCCGGGATCATGCCGCTCTCGCCGCTGGACGAGGAGGACGACGCGGCCACGCGGCGGCTGCTGGAGATCAACGTGCACGCGGTCGTGCACGGCACGCGCGAGGCCGTCAAGCGGATGAAGCCGCGCGGGCGCGGGCACATCGTGAACGTGGCGTCGATGGCCGGAAAGTCCGGATTTGCCGGTGCGGCCACATATTGCGCTACGAAACACGCGGTGGTCGGGCTGTCCGAGGCGGTGCATCTGGAGCTGCGCGGTACCGGCGTCGAGGTGTCGTGCGTGATGCCCGCGGTGGTGCGCACGGAACTCGCGTCGGGGCTGGGCGAAGCGCGGTTCATCAAGTCGGTCGGGCCGGAAGACGTCGCGGTGGCGATCGTCGACGCGCTGGAGCGGCCGAAGTTCGACGTATTCGTACCGAAATCGCTTGATCTGACCGGCCGGTTCACGCGGTTGTTCCCGCGCGCGTTCGGCGAATGGCTGGTGCGCGCGCTCGGCGGCGATCAACTGCTGGCGTCCGCCGCGCATTCGCCCGAGCGCGCCGAGTACGAGGACCGGGCCGCCCGCAGCGCGCCGTCGGCCGTCCCGCCTGGTGGGAGCGTCTGACGGGGACGTGCGCTTGCCGGGTGCTTGCGGGAGTGGCGTGTTGATGCCGCGCCCGCGCGCACGGCAAGATGCCCGGCAGACGACGAGTTCCAGGAGGCGCTGAATGGTTTCCCCACCGGCCCGGTTGGCTGCCGCGGCGGCCAATGTCGTGGGCAAGGTTTTCCAGGGTGGGGTCGCCGATCTGCGGCCGATGCCGAGGGTCCTGATCGACCAGGGGCCCAACCGGTCGGTGTACCGGATGACGCACGGCGCGTCCGAGGTCTCCGGCCCGCCGGTGCTGCTGGTGCCGCCGCTGGCCGCGCCCGCGCTGTGCTTCGACCTGCGCCGCGGCTGCAGCCTCATCGAGCACCTGGTGGAGGGCGGACGGCCGACCTACCTGGTGGACTACGGCATGGTCGCGTTCTCCGACCGCCGCCTCGGCATCGAGCACTGGATCGACGAGGTGCTGCCGAGGGCGATCCGGAAGGTCAGCGAGGACGCCGGCGGACAGGGCGTGCACCTGGTGTCGTGGTCGCTCGGCGGGATTTTCTCCATGCTCGTCAGCGCGGACCAGCCGGAGCTGCCGATCGAATCGATCACCGCGGTCGGCTCGCCGGTCGATTTCACCGCGATCCCGATCGTCGCGCCGTTCCGCCCGCTCGTGGACCTGACCGGCGGGCACCTGCTCACCCCGGTGTACCGGGTGTTCGGCGGCGCACCGTCCTATTTGGTCACCCGGGTGTTCCGGGCCACCGGGATCTCCAAGGAAATCACGAAACCGCTGGCGATCCTGAAAAACCTCGACGACCGCGACTACCTCGCGCAGATCGAGGCGGTGGACCACTTCATGGGCAACATGTACGCCTACCCCGGGCGGACGTTCGGCCAGCTGTACCACCGTTTGTTCCGCACCAACGACCTCGCCGAGGGCACCGTAGACCTGAACGGGCGCAAGATCAGCCTGTCCGACGTGAAGACACCGATGCTGGTGGTGGCGGGCGAAAACGACACCATCGCGCCGCGGGCGTCGGTGGAACGCGTGGTGCAGCTGCTGGAAAACGCGCCGGAGGTCCGGTTCCGCACCGCGCCCGGCGGGCACCTCGGCGTGCTCACCGGCCGTCGCGCCCGGGGCACGACCTGGCGGTACCTCGACGAATTCCTGGACGACCGGTCAGCTGGCTGAAGGCTGCTGCGGGAAGAACCACGTCCGCACGTCGCGGGTGAGCAGCGCACGCAGTGCGAGCCCGGCGAAAATCAGCGGCAGAATGCCGGGCAGGCCCTTGCTGAGCAGCGTGACCAGGCTGTTCAGCACCAGGAGGCCTTCGATGACCGCGGCGGTCACGTAGGCCCATTGCTGGCGCTTCGGCAATACGACCGCGCACACCGCGAGCGCGATGGCGGTCGCGTAGGTGATCACGATGTAGAGCTGGGTGAGGCTGATCAGGTCGACCAGCGAAACGCCGGCCATCCCGGCCAGCAGCAGCGGCCCGATCGCGCTCAGCGCGACCTGGATCCACATGAAGATGCGGGCCTGTTTGAGGTCGGCCGGCGCCACCGGAGCGGTCATGCCGGGCAGATTAGGGCATTTACGCGGCTTTGCGCGCGGATTCCGGGCAGCGGAGATCAATCCGATATGCGCGCGAAGTCGGTAATAAACCGGCGGTACCGTGGGCCGGTGATCGCTGCATACGTGACGTCGCTCGGCGACAGTTCCGAGATCAAGGTCGGTCAGCTTCCAGACCCCGAGCCGGGGCCGCGCGAACTGCTGGTGAAAGTGTCCGCGGTGACGGTGAACCACGTCGACACCTTCATCCGTTCCGGCGCGTATCCCACCGAGGTTTCTTTGCCATTCGTCATCGGCCGGGACTTGGTGGGCACGGTTGTTTCCTCGCCGGTGAACCGCTTCACGCCCGGCGACCGCGTGTGGTGCAACAGCCTCGGCCACGACGGTCGGCAGGGTTCGTTCGCGGAGTACTGTGCGGTTCCCGAGGACCGGCTGTATCTCTTGCCGGACGGGGTTTCCGACGACGCTGTCGCCGTCCTGCACACCGCCGCCGCTGCGTATCTGGGCCTTTTCGAGCACGCCGACGCCGGTTACGGCGAGACGATTGCCGTGCTCGGCGCGGGCGGCGGGGTCGGCAGCGCCGTCGTCCAACTTGCTTCGACCGCTGGCCTGCGCGTCATCGCGACCGCCCGCGCCGACGACGCGGAATGGTGCCGGGAATGCGGTGCCGACGAGGTTTTCGACTACGCCGATCCCGACCTCTATCGCAAACTGCCGGCGGTGGATCTTTTGTGGGACAACGCAGGCAGCCATGATCTGATCTCGGCAGTGCCGCTCTTGTCCCGTGGCGGCCGCATCGTCGCGATGGCCGGAATGGAGTCGACCCCGACGCTGCCGATCGGCGAGTTGTACACGCGTGACGCGAGCATCCGCGGTTTCGCCATCAGCAACGCCGGTGTCTCCGCGCTGGGTTCCGCTGCCCGGGTCATCAACCGGGCCCTGTCCACCGGAATCCTTCGCCCTCGCGTCGGCACTCGCCTGCCCCTGTCGTCGGCCGCCGAAGCGCACCGATTGCAGGAATCAGGCGAGGCGCGAGGCCGGATCGTGCTGGAGGTTTGAACCGACCGTGAGGACGACCTTGCCCTGGAGATGACCGCCGTCGAGCAGCCGATGCGCGTCGGCGATGCGCTCGAACGGGAACGTCTCCTGCACGTGGACCCTGAGCTTGCCCTGTTCGACGAGCCCGACGAGCTGCCGCAGCGCGACCGGATCCGGATCGACCCCGATCCCGCTGAACCGCATTCCCGCCGCCTCGAACTTCGCGATCAGCGCGGTGTCTTCGTCGGCGACCGCCGTCACGAGATGCCCGCCGGGACGGAGTACTCCGAGGGACCGCTCGACTGTGTCGCCGCCGAGAGTGTCGAGCACAACGTCGATTTCGCTGACCACTTCACTGAAGTCGACCTTCTTATAGTCGATGACTTCATCGGCGCCAAGCCCCTCGACGAACTCCCGCTTGCTCTCGCTGGCCGTAGCAATCACGTGCGCACCAAGGGCTTTCGCGATCTGGATCGCGACGTGCCCGACTCCGCCACCGCCGCCGTGAATCAGAACGCGGTCGCCTGCGCTCACTCCGCCAAGGTCGACCAGCCCCTGCCACGCCGTCAGCCCGACGATCGGCAAAGCGGCGGCCTCGACGTGCGAAAGCTTCTCCGGCTTGCGGACCAGATGCAACGCCGGTGCCGCCACTGCTTCGGCATACGCGTTGGCGGCGCGGGGAAACAACGGCATCCCGAATACTTCGTCGCCGGGCCGGAACCGCCAGGTCAAGGCCTCTTCGACCACGCCGCTGACATCCCAGCCGAGCACGAACGGCGGCTGGCCGAGCAAGGGGAATTCGCCCTCCCGCAGCCGTGCTTCCAACGGATTCAGCCCAATCGCCTTGACGCGCACGAGGACTTCGGTCGGCAATGGGCGGGGTTCGGGCGCGTCGGCGATCGTGAGCACTTCGGGACCGCCGAGTTTCTGCTGGGTGATGACTCGCATGACTCTCCTGGTTTCTGGAGGGGTACGAAAACCAGGCTAGGATTCCGATAGGTACCAGCAGGTACCTTGGACTCCATGAGCGGTTCCCGCGGCATCTTCCTCGCCGATTGCCCGGCGCGGCTGGCAGTAGAGCTGATCGCCGACAAGTGGACGGTGGTCGTGCTCGCCGGTCTCAGCAAGGGGCCGGTCCGGCATGGGGACCTGGTTGACCTGATCGGCGGGATCTCCCGGAAGGTGCTCACCCAGACGCTGCGTCGGCTGGAAGCGCACGGACTCGTCCGGCGCCAGGCGTATGCCGAGGCTCCGCCGCGCGTCGAGTACGAGCTGACGCCGCTGGGAGCGACGCTGATCGAGCCGATCCACACCCTGACGGAGTGGGCCCGCGCGAATGGGGACGCGGTTCTGGATGCGCTGGATTCTGTCGCCCAAAACGATTGAACAAGGTCTCTTGGCTGCGCATTCACTGATGAATAGCGGCTGAAACTGCACTATTCGCAATCAGTGGCGCTGTTGTCGTTGTCACGATTCGGGTTCAGAACGGCGACGGCTGAGGACCGTGCGCAACAAAGGCTAGCTCGCACGCGATCCGTGGAGCACCGCAGGCGGCAGAGGGGCTGCGCAACTCGATCAAACGGACAATAACTATGAGCGTTCCAGAAGATCGCAGTGTTGTCGAGTTCGAAGAACCGGATCACCGGGACGGCCGGTTGAGACGGCGGATGGAGCTGGAGTTCATCGACAGCGGGCTCGACAGCTCGTCGCTCGAGAAGCAGTCCGTCGACGACCTCCGTGCGTCGCTGGACCGGCTTGACGCCTTCATTGTCCGGCAGCAGAAGAAACTAGAGCTGCACGAGGAAGCGCTGGCGACGGAAAGCGGGTCGAAAGGGCGTGCGGACGCCCTCCGCAAGGTGAACGCCCATCGCAGTGCCTTGAAGATCTCTCTGGAGCGACGTGAGCAGATCCTCGAGTTGATCAACGGGCTGACCGTCGGGCAGGAGATCGGCAAGCTGAGAAACGCGGTGTCCGGGGTAGACGACGCCGGAACCAAAGGGGAATTCCACCGGTTGCTGGGCGAATTCGAAAGCAAGACCGGTCAGATCGACGGCGAGCTGAAGGAAACCAGCCGGAAGATCGCCGAAGTCGAAGTCGAGGCGGCGGCGATGGCCACCGATATCGACAAGTACGAGCGGAAAGCCAAGGTGTGGCAGAACTTCCTGGCGAAGGAATCCGTCGCGACCTATGTCGGAGCCGCGATTCTGCTGATCATGTGCCTCGCGGTGGTGGCCGCGATGTTCGCCGCGGTGGAGATCAACCAGGTGCTGTCGAGCGCGTTCCTGCTGGTCCTCGGCTATTTCTTCGGGCAATCCACGGGGAAGAGGCAGGTGGAGTAGCTCGGCCCGCCTCCGCGAGACGGGCCGAGCGGCTGGACTACTTGAGCTGCGCGCTGGTCTTGCCCAGCACCCGCCGAGCCACGATCAGTTGCTGGATCTGCTGCGTCCCCTCGAAGATGTCCAAGGTTTCTCAGCAGATTCTCACCAATCTCGTTCACTTCGCCGAAAGCAGCCTCTGAACTGCGCTTATGCGTCTTGCTAGGTCTCGGCGTCTGCCGCCTCTCTCTGAGTGTCTGACGGCCTCGAGACGGCTCAGCGCTCGGCCGCACTGACCCTTGTATCCCGATACGAAGCCAGCACGCGACTGGTGGTGCCAGGTCAAGACACGTTTCACCCGTCTTGACCCTGTGCTACCGAACCGTTGTCACGATCAGGCGTCGGGATGTAGGTCCCCCAGGACGGTGCGTAACGGAGATCGAGTCACGAACGACCCGAATGTCACAAGCGCTCGTAGAGGGAGGCCGACGTTGGCTCAGGAGATCTCTGCCCCGCCGCCGTGTGGCGCTGCGCCAGGTGACGACCTGCTGGTGGTCGCACGCCCGGCGCGCGAAGCGGAGCGGAGCGGCAGTCCGCCGTATCGGGAGCGGATGCGGCCGCCAAGACAGGGGTTACGTGGGCGATAGGCGCGCCGTTACCGCAGGCGTGCTCTTGATCCCATAGAGCGATGTTCGGCAGCGCGCTGTCTGCGGTGGTGAAAAGTGTCGTACACCTGTGTGACGATGCTAGCGACGGCGAAGCGAAGGCCAGTTGGCGTCTTGAGGAGGTTTCGTGGAGTGGCCTGAGTTCTACCCGTCTTCCTGTCCGCCTGAGGATGCCATCGTGCCCGAAGGGGCTTGCTACCGCTTTGTGAGGAGTGACGTGCCTGAGGTGAGTGACTTCGAGTCGAACAAGGAACGCCACCTCGCCGGCAAGATGAGGCGGAACTGGCCGGACGAGCAAGAGTGTGCAGCCTCAGGCTTGAGCGTGTTCAGCACCTTGGATGAAGCCGAGGCAGCGCGTAAGGCTATTCCTGGTTTTAGGAAACGCAAGGTTGCGAAGGGTGATATTGCATCATTGGGCCTGATCAAAGATACTCCGAGCCATACCTCAAAGGGTCACCAGACTTGGTGGCGTCCAATAGGTGATGAATCGTGGTTGAATTTTGAGGTTGTCGCATGACATGGTTGCCTGAGGGAACGCCTCTTGGCGATCTTAGAATCGTCGAGACGTTTGCGTTCTACGATGGCCCCAGAATCTTCAGTGCGATATCAGGAACTGGGCAGTTTTATGTAGCAGTTTGGGTTGACTCGAGCGACGAATCTGACACCTGGATCTATGTCCCGGTCTCCGAGGGTCGTCTTATAATGGTGAGATCGGGAGGAATGTCACTGCGGGACGCGATGCAACATTCAGAGGGTGTTGTATATGAGGTAGAACTAGCGGCCGTCCCGGGTGATGGAATTGTGGATAAGGTGTCGCCGATCTACGCTGGAGGCTTGCCGGAAGAGTGGCTTCCGGACTCTGATTTTAGCGTGAAATTGCCGACGCCAACGTTGCCACCTATGAGTGATGCAAATCAGTTGGAGTTGGCGGCGACGCAGGAGCATCGGACGCATGTGCGAATCCGAGTTATGCTACCCGAATTCACTCGGACCGAGGCGCCGGTTCAGACTGTGGGCAAGATCTTAGTTGCAACGCAAAATGTATATGACAACCTCGGTTATCGATTGCAAAGCGACGAGCCGCCAACTCGGGGGAAAGTTCCTTCTGAGATATCCAGCCAGATGGCCGCTTCTGTAACGCAACTTTCCGCCGCGAGCTTTGTTGTAGAGTTGGCGTCGGGGCAGTTGGATGACATATTCGGCGACTCGCTATTTGCTCAGGCGACCCGCCAGTTGATGAGTATCTTGAGTCAAGATTTTGCTGCGCCCGAGTTGACTCAATCTGTTCGAGAGTTGAAGGTTCGCGCCGCAAAAAGCTTTAGATCATTCGTTGAGAAGCTGGCTGAATCTAATGCTGATGTGGCCATCGCTGCGGCCGGAAGTGGCTTCCCGCATCAGTTGGCGACTCTCTCCTCGGATAGAATTCAAGACTTGCTTTCGCGACTTCGAAATTTGGTGCCGAAAGAAGAGGTCGAGATAATTCGTGGTCGCATGCGCTTGTTTAGCATAGACGAGCATCGTCGTCGGTTTGGCCTGCGGGACGTGTCGGATTCCGATCCGGTTGACTATGAAGGTCGAATAGATGAACGTGCTGAATACGCGGCTACCCACGCGACGATTAACAGTATATATGAAGTTGCAATAGAGGCTACAACCATACTCGATGAATCAGTGGGCGAGGAGAAGGTTACTTATCGGTTGGTGCAACTCTTCGCTCGGGACGAATAGGCGGCTTTGCGTCACTGTTGACTGCATGGTCGGCGACGCCGACCTACCTGCGGTCGTGTTGGGACGGGTCGTCACCGCGCTGCACCGCCCGGCCTGAATAAGACGACCGGGCGACGGAATCGGCCTCGGCCGACGGCGTGGGGTACAAGTGCGCCTGCACGGCGACCTCGACGCGGGGCCACCACCTGGCCGTGACTACGTTGAGCAAGATCGGTGAGGCTGATTCACGTGGACTACCTCGGTCACTCAGACCTAAGCTTCACGCTCCAGGCGTACACGCCGTCGTCCCGTCGAACCACCGGTAGACGCGGTAGGCGGTAGACGCGGTAGGCGGTCGGCGCGGTGTTCGGGCGACCTGGGTCTCGATGACGGTCTAGTAGTAGCCTGATCACGCGATCCGGCTCAGGCGACGCGAAGGCCGCCCAGTTGCAAGGCCCCGAGAAGGGCAAGCGACCGGGCGGCTTTCCGTGACGTCACAACTACTTCAATTGTGCCGAAGTCTTGCCCAGCACCCGCCGAGCCACGATCAACTGCTGAATCTGCTGCGTCCCCTCAAAGATGTCCAAGATCTTGGCATCCCGGGACCACTTCTCCAGCAGCGATTCCTCCGTATACCCATACGCCCCGGCAAGCTCGACGCACTTCAACGTCACATCGACCACCGTGCGACCAGCCTTGGCCTTCGCCATGGAAGCCTGCAGCGAGTTTGGCTCACGGTTGTCCGCCATCCACGCCGACTCCAGCGTCAGCAGATACGCCGCTTCGTAGTCCGCTTCCAGTTGCAGGAAAGTCGCGGCGGCAGCGTGCTGCGTCAGAGCCGGGCGGTCGTAGTCGATGACAACCCCGGCTTCGGTCAGGACGCGGCGGGTTTCGTCCAACGCCGCGCGTGCGACGCCGATCGCCATGGCGGCCACCAGCGGGCGGGTGTTGTCGAAGGTCTGCATGACCCCGGCGAAACCCTTGGCGGTGTCGATTTCCGGCGTGCCCAAGAGGTTTTCGCGCGGAACCCGGCAGTTCTCGAAGCGCAGCACGGCGGTGTCGGACGCGCGGATGCCCAGTTTGTGCTCCACGCGCACGACCTCGAAGCCCGGCGTGCCCTTCTCCACCACGAAAGACTTGATCGCGGCGCGGCCCTTCGTGCGGTCCAGCGTCGCCCAGACCACGACGGCGTCCGCGCGCTGGCCGGACGTCACGAAGATCTTTTCGCCGTTCAGGATGTAGTCGTCGCCGTCCTCGGTGGCCGTCGTGGTGATGGCGGCCGAGTCCGAACCGCAGCCGGGTTCGGTGATCGCCATCGCGGCCCACAGGCCCTTGAAACGCTCAAGCTGCTCGTCGGTCGCGACGGAGCCGATCGCGGCGTTGCCGAGGCCCTGGCGCGGCATGGACAGCAGCAGGCCGACGTCGCCCCAGCACATCTCAATGGTGCCGAGCACCACGTTCAGGTTGGCGCCGTTGCGGTTTCCCTTGGGTCCACTGTCCTTTTCGGACCGGCGCACGCCAGCCGCGCCGGCCCCGCCCTCGCCGGAGGAGTTCAGGCCGTCCAGCAGTGCGGCGAACATGTCCAATTCGGACGGATAGGTGTGCTCGGCGCGGTCGTACTTGCGCGAGATCGGCCGGAACACCTCGGCCGCGGCCTGGTACGCCTGGTTGATCAGGGCGCCGGCCTTCTTCGGAGCTTCCAGGTTGATCATGAGTTGCCTTTCGGAGCAAGAAAAAGGATCAGAGGAGGACGGCGCCTTCCATCACGCCGATCGCCCGCAGGTCGCGGTACCAGCGCTCCACCGGGTGCTCCTTCACGAACCCGTGCCCGCCCAGCAACTGCACGCCGGCGTTGCCGATCTGCATGCCCTTGTCCGTCGCGAGCTTCCGGGCGAGCGCCGCTTCCCGCGCGTATTCCTTGCCCTGCTCGGCTCGCGAAGCCGCGCGCAGCGTGACCAGGCGCAGGCCTTCCAGTTCGATCGCGATGTCCGCCACCGAGAACGCGACCGCCTGCCGGTGGCTGATCGGCTCGCCGAACGCGGTGCGCTCGTTCACGTAAGGCACGACGTAGTCCAGCACGGCCTTGCCGACACCCGCGGCGAGCGCCGCCCAGCCGAGCCGGGAAAGCCTTATGACCTCAGTGAAAACGTCCGCCTTGCCGCCGCCGAGCAGCGCGCCCGCGGGCAGCGAAACCTTCTCCAGATGCAGCTTCCCGGTGGCCGCGCCGCGCAGGCCCATCGCGGGTTCGGACTCGATCGTCACGCCCGCGTTGGACGATTCGACCAGGAACAGCGCCGGTCCGCGGCCTTCCAGATCGGCCGAGACGAGGAACAGCTCGGCCTCCGCCGCGCGCGGGACGAGCGACTTCACGCCGTCGAGCTGGTAGCCCTTCGGGGTGCGCTTCGCCTTGGTGGCGGGCTTGAACGGGTCGAACAGCGGCGTCCGCTCCAGCAGCGCGAGCGCCGCGGCGGGCACCTGCTCGCCGGTGAACGCGGGCACGTAATCGGCTTGCTGCTGCTCGTCGCCCCACGCGACCAGCGCGGTGCTCACCGCCGACGGGGCCAGCACGGCCACCGCGAGCCCGAGGTCGCCGTGCGCGAGCGCCTCCGCGACCAGCGCGTTCGTGACGACCGAACGCTCCGTGCCCGCGCCGCCCAGCTCCTCCGGGATGCCGACGAGGCTGATCCCCAGCTCGGCCGCGCGGCTCAGCAGACCCTCCGGCGCGGCGAGCTTCTCGTCGGCGTCCGCGGCGGCCGGGCGCAGCTGCTCGGCGGCGAACTCGCCGACCGTCTCGACGATGAGCTTCTGGTCCTCGTCCGGCGTCAGATCGAACAGCCCGCGGTCGTCCGGCTTCGCCAGCCGCGCCGGCTTGCCCAGCCGCTGGACCGAGGTGAACGACCTGGTCGCCGCCCCCGCCGCGCGGAAACCGCTCCGGGTTCCCGTCTTGACCAGGTTCTGCACCGGTCCGCGCAGCCCGACCCGGTCGATCGCCTTGCTCCCGGCCAACCGGGTGAGCGCGGCCAGCCCGAGGCCCATCGCGTCTCGTTTCCTTGGCGCAGCCATGCAGCATCTCCCTCGCGTTACCTACTCACGAGTAGGTTAACGCGACGACGCGGAATCCGCCAGTGCGGCCCGGCTCACTCGACCACCGGCCGCCTGGCCAGCGACGTGCGTTCGAACGCGATGAGCAGCAGGACCGAGGCCGTGACGATCAGCAGCAGCAAGGCCGCGGGCACGTGTCCGAGCAGCGGCGTGAGCGCGAGCAGCACGGCGGCGAGCACGAGCCGCTGCCGGTTCCAGGTGCCGAGGTTGCGTCGCCGAAGCGAGCTGAGCGCGACCAGATACAGCGCGAGCCCGCCGGTCAGCGACCACAGCGCGACGCCGTGCAGCGCGTCCGTCGGACTGTGGTGCACGCTGTCGGACAGCGTGAGGAACGTCTTCTTCAACCCGAGCGAGATGAGCACGATGCCGGCGATGAGCGGCAGGTGCAGATAGGTGTAGGAGTCGGTCGCGATCTTGGCGCGCGCGATGCCCTCGGCGCGGGCGAGCCGTCGCTCGGCGACGTGCGCGACCAGGTCGAAGTACGTCCACCACATCCCGGCGGCGAGCGCGATCCCGCAGATCGACGACCCGGCGATGAGCCAGGTGATCGGCACGTGCCCGATCCCGATGCCGATCGCCACGACCGATTCGCCCAGCGCGATGATCACGATCAGCCCGAACCGCTCGGCGAAGTGCGCGGGCGAGTGCACCCGCCAGCCCGTCGGTCCGGAGAGATAGACGTTGACGTAGTCCACCAGCAGCGCGACCACCCACAGCACCGGCTGCCACGCCCCGCCCACGACGTCGGCGACGGCCAGCAAGGCCAGGCTCGGGATGAGCCCGCGCAACATCCGCAGCAGCACCTGGCGCAGTTCGGCGTCGTGCCGCGCGGCCCCGAGGTAGGCGACGATGTGCAGCAGCCGCACGACGCCGTAACAAGCGACGAACAGCAACGGCCCGTCGAGCCCGCCCGGTTCGTTGGTGAGCGCCTGCGGCACCGCGAGCGCGACGAGGAACATCACCGCCATCGCGCCGAACATCGCCAGCCGCGCGATGCCGTGGTCGACGTGGATCGTGGTGCCGAGCCACGCGTAACTGCACCAGCACCACCACAGCACCATCAGCACCAGCAGCCCCTCGCCGACGCCGAGCAGGCTCAGGTGCCCGGACATCAGCTCGGTCGTCTGCGTGATGGCGTAGACGAAGACCAGGTCGAAGAAAAGCTCGAGGGTCGTGACGCGGTGGCCTTCGTCCGCGCGAACCAGATGCAACCGTCTCGTGGGCACGGCAGATGCTTACACGTCCGGGGGAGCGGCAGGGACGGTTTCGCGCAGAGCGTTCAGTCGAGCCCGAGGACCGCGTGCAGCACTGCCGTCAGCTCAGCTTGCAGATGCGGCCTGCTCTTGATCCGCCCGGTGCGGCTCAGGTCGTTCGCGATAGTCAGCGCGGCATGCACCCGGATCTTCGCCTCGCGCGCCGGAAGCTCCGGAAACACCGCGCACAGCAGCGAAACCCACTGATCGACATAGTCACGCTGGACCCGCCGCAGATCAGCTTTGTCCCGCTCCGGCATGGTCACCCGGTCCGCCGTGAACGACACCAGCAGTTCCGGCGTACGCAGCAGAATGTGCACATACGACGCGGCAAGCCGTCCCAGCGCGGACCGCTCGTCGGGTGCCTGCAGCGCTTGCTCGGCGGCCAGCGCGAGGCGGTCCGCCGCGCGGTGTCCGATCGCGACCATCAGCGCGCCCTTGCTGGGGAAGTGCCGGTACACACTGGGCCCGGCGATGCCCGCCGCCGCGCCGATGTCTTCCATGCTCACCGTGTGGAAGCCGCGTTCGGCGAAAAGCCCGGTCGCGGCGCTCAGCACCTGCTCGCGGCGGGACGGCGTGCCGAGGCTGCTTGCGACCGGTGCCGCAGGCTCGGCGGGGACTGGTAGCGAGACGTTGAGCACCTTCAATGCCAGCTCGACCAGCAGCGGCACGAAGCGTTTGCGCGCCACCGACGTGTGGTGCACCGCGACGCTCCCGAACACTGACAGCGCGGCCCAGCACAGCAGCTCAGCCTCGTCCACCGACAGCTCCGGACGCAGCGTGAGCAGGGCTTTCGTCCACGCGTCGAGCACCGCGCCGGACCGGCGGCGGATCTCGCGGCGCTGCTCGCGCGGCAGATGCGGACCTTCCCAGCGCCACAGCGCGGCGATCTCCCGGCGCTCGACCGCCTGCGTCGCGAGGCCGGTGAGCAGGGCGTCCAACTGCTCCAGCGGCGGCGCGGAATCGGCGAGCGCGGCCGCGGTGGCCGATTCCATGTCGTCGATTCCGGCGAGCACGACGTAGGCGAGGATCGCCTGCTTGTCGGCGAAATGCCGGTACAGCGCGGGCCCGGTCACGCCCGCCGAAGCGGCGATGTCGTTGATCCCGACACCGTGGAACCCCCGCGCGCGGAACAGCTCGGCCGCGACGGCGGCCAGCTGGGCCTTGCGGTCGCGAGGCCGCGTGCCGCGGGAGGGAGACGTACTCATGGTGAACTGACCATAGCGTGAATCGAAACTACGGCAACCCATTGACACCATGGGGTTCATCGGGCTTATGTTAATGGCCATTAGCACCTACTGGCCGGTATAGTCGGCGGCGAGATACACCGCAGTGTCCAACCACGCCGCTTCGCGGAGGAGTGTTCAGTGAGTAGCGAGGCCTACATCTACGAGGCGTTGCGCACGCCCCGGGGCAAGAACAAGGGCGGTGCCCTGCACGGCACCAAGCCGGTCGACCTGGTGGTCGGCCTCATCCAGGAGCTGAAGGTCCGCCACCCGAACCTCGATCCGCAGGCGATCGACGACATCGTGCTCGGCGTCGTGTCCCCGGTGGGCGAGCAGGGCGCGGACATCGCGCGCACCGCCGCGCTCGTCGCGGGCCTGCCGCAGACGGTCGCGGGCGTGCAGCTCAACCGGTTCTGCGCGTCCGGGCTCGAGGCCACGAACGTCGCGGCGCAGAAGGTCCGCTCCGGCTGGGACCAGCTGATCATCGCGGGCGGCGTCGAGTCGATGTCGCGGGTGCCGATGGGTTCGGACGGCGGCGCGCTGTTCATGGACCCGGCCACCGCGTACGACCAGTACATCGCCCCGCAGGGCATCGGCGCGGACCTTATCGCGACGATGGAGGGCTTCTCCCGCGAGGACGTGGACGCGTTCGCGGTCCGCTCGCAGGAGAAGGCCGAGGCGGCCTGGTCCGGCGGCTACTTCGCGAAGTCCGTGGTGCCGGTGAAGGACATGAACGGCGTCACGATCCTCGACCACGACGAGCACCGCCGTCCGGGGTCCACTGTGGAGGGTCTGGCGAAGCTCAAGCCGGCCTTCACCACGATCGGCGAGATGGGCGGCTTCGACGCCGTCGCGCTCCAGAAGTACCACCAGGTCGAGAAGATCGACCACGTGCACACCGGCGGCAACTCGTCGGGCATCGTCGACGGTTCGGCGATCGTCCTGGTCGGTTCCGAGCAGGCGGGCAAGACCTTCGGCCTCACGCCGCGGGCGCGCATCGTCGCCACCGCCTCGATCGGCTCCGAGCCCACCATCATGCTGACCGGTCCGACGCCGGCCACCGAAAAGGTCCTGAAGACCGCGGGCCTGACCCCGGACGACATCGACCTGTGGGAGCTCAACGAGGCGTTCGCGTCCGTCGTGCTCAAGTGGCAGAAGGACTTCGACCTGCCGGACGAGAAGATCAACGTCAACGGCGGCGCGATCGCCATGGGCCACCCGCTCGGCGCCACCGGCGCGATGCTGGTCGGCACCGTGGTCGACGAGCTGGAACGCCGCGAGGCGCGCCGGGCGCTGGTGACCCTGTGCATCGGCGGCGGCATGGGCGTCGCGACCATCATCGAGCGGGTGTGAGGACCTGATGACCGAGAGCAAGACCATCCGCTGGGACAAGGATTCCGACGGCATCGTCACGCTGACCCTGGACGACCCGGACCAGTCGGCCAACACGATGAACCAGGCCTTCCGCGAGTCGCTCGCCGCGACCGTGGACCGGCTCGAGGCGGAGAAGGACGACATCGCCGGCGTCGTGCTCACCTCGGCGAAGAAGACCTTCTTCGCCGGCGGCGACCTGCGCGACCTGATCCAGGCGCAGCCGGAGCACGCGGCCGAGATCACCGCGTCCAGCACCGCGATGAAGGGCCAGATGCGCCGGCTCGAGCAGCTGGGCAAGCCGGTCGTCGCGGCCATCAACGGCGCGGCGCTCGGCGGCGGTCTCGAGATCGCGCTGGCGACGCACCACCGCATCGCGGCCGACGTCAAGGGCAGCCAGATCGGCCTGCCCGAGGTCACCCTGGGCCTGCTGCCCGGCGGCGGCGGCGTGGTCCGCACCGTGCGGCTGCTCGGCATCCAGAGCGCGCTGCTGAACGTGCTGCTGCAGGGCCAGCGGCTCAAGCCGCGCAAGGCGCTGGAGCTGGGCCTGGTGCACGAGGTCGTGGACACCGTCGACGAGCTGGTGCCCGCCGCGAAGGCGTGGATCAAGGCCAACCCCGAGGGCGGCGTGCAGCCGTGGGACGTCAAGGGATACAAGATCCCGGGCGGCACCCCGTCGAACCCGAGCTTCGCGGCGAACCTGCCCGCGTTCCCGGCGAACCTGCGCAAGCAGCTCAAGGGCGCGCCGATGCCCGCGCCGCGCGCGATCCTCGCCGCCGCGATCGAGGGTTCGCAGGTCGACTTCGACACCGCGATCCAGGTCGAGACGCGCTACTTCGTCAGCCTCGCCATCGGGCAGGTTTCGAAGAACATGACCAAGGCGTTCTTCTTCGACCTGCAGTCGATCAACTCCGGCGGTTCGCGTCCGGACGGGTTCGAGAAGTACACCGCCAAGAAGGTCGGCGTGCTCGGCGCCGGGATGATGGGCGCCGCGATCGCGTACGTGTCCGCGAAGGCGGGCATCGACGTCGTGCTCAAGGACGTCTCGCAGGAGGCGGCCGACAAGGGCAAGGGCTACGCGGTCAAGCTCGAGGAGAAGGCGCTCTCGCGCGGCAAGACCACGCAGGAGAAGTCGGACGCGCTGCTGGCGCGGATCAAGCCGACCGCCGACCCGGCCGACTTCGCGGGCGTCGACTTCGTGATCGAGGCCGTGTTCGAGAGCGTCGAGCTGAAGCACAAGGTGTTCGGCGAGATCGAGAGCATCGTCGACGCCGACGCGGTGCTGGGCTCCAACACCTCGACCCTGCCGATCACCGCGCTGGCCGAGGGCGTGCAGCGGACCGAGGACTTCATCGGGATCCACTTCTTCTCGCCGGTGGACAAGATGCCGCTGGTCGAGATCATCTGCGGGGAGAAGACGTCGCCCGCCACGCTGGCGAAGGTCTTCGACTACACCCTGCAGATCCGCAAGACCCCGATCGTCGTCAACGACAGCCGCGGCTTCTTCACCTCGCGGGTCATCGGCACCTTCATCAACGAGGCCGTGGCCGCGCTGGGCGAGGGCGTCGAGCCGGCGTCGATCGAGCAGGCGGGTTCGCAGGCCGGGTACCCGGCGCCGCCGCTGCAGCTGATGGACGAGCTGACCCTGACGCTGCCGCGCAAGATCCGGGCGGAAACCCGCGCCGCGATCGAGGCCGAGGGCGGCACCTGGACGCCGCACGCGTCCGAGGCCGTCATCGACACGATGCTCGACAAGTACGACCGCAAGGGCCGCTCCACCGGAGCGGGCTTCTACGAGTACGACGAGAACGGCAAGCGCACCGGTCTGTGGCCGGGCCTGCGCGAGGCGTTCGGCTCGGGTTCGGCGGACGTGCCGTTCGAGGACCTCAAGGAGCGCATGCTCTTCGCCGAAGCGCTGGAAACGGTGAAGTGCTTCGACGAGGGCGTCCTGACCACGGTCGCGGACGCCAACATCGGGTCCATCTTCGGCATCGGCTTCCCGGCCTGGACCGGCGGCGTGATCCAGTACATCAACCAGTACGAGGGCGGCCTGCAGGGCTTTGCGGACCGGGCCCGCGAACTGGCGGCGCGGTACGGCAGCCACTTCGAACCGCCGCAGTCGCTGGTGGAGAAGGCCGCCAAGGGCGAGATTTACGAATAAGGCAGGTTTGACTGGCGGGGCTGCTCCGGAATTCTTGGAGCAGCCCCGTTTTCGTTGCGCCACGATCCGTCCCCAGCGTCGGACGGCAGCTTCATCCCGCCGTCGCGGATATTTCCGACACAAGCCAGATTCGCAGTCGGAGCTGCCGGGGTTCCTCAGCGTCGCAAACCGCCTGTCTGGCCGGAGGCGCTCCAGCCAATGCGGGCCGTGCCTTTCCGGAGCATCCAGCCGCGCGGTCCCGGACGTCCTGACTGATCATCGTGAACCCGGGACGGCCGCCTCCTGGCCGTACTAGAGTGACCGCTCGGCCACTCATGGTGGCTTGCGCGGGCCGGTATGGGTCCAGGGAAGCATTGCGCGGGGAGGCGTAGAGCGGTGAGCGACATCAAGCACGGCGGGTCGTACGGGGGCGAGTCGCCAGACCGGTTCGTGAGCGGCTTGTTCGGGAATTCCGGCGGCTACTCATTCGATCGGTCGACCTTGGATCACATCGCCAGCGAGTTCGAGGGTCTGGCACGCGAGTTCGATCTGGACGTC
This sequence comes from Amycolatopsis sp. NPDC004079, assembly GCF_040610415.1. Classification (NCBI taxonomy): domain Bacteria; kingdom Bacillati; phylum Actinomycetota; class Actinomycetes; order Pseudonocardiales; family Pseudonocardiaceae; genus Amycolatopsis; species Amycolatopsis sp. NPDC004079. The sequence goes on from NZ_JBEXMH010000050.1 coordinate 49,605, forward strand.
GACACCGCAAGGGTCATTACGCGGACGCAGCCCCCAGGGCTGGATTTCGCGAGCGGTGACAACGCAAAGGTGTTTCAGGGCTCCGGCGAGGCGTTGGTCAAGTCGCTGCAGGATCGCGCGGAGTACTGCCGCAAGCAGGCAGGGAAGTTCCGCAAGGCACTCGGCGGCTACACCGCCGCCGAGGACACGCACGCGACCGACGTGAAGAACATCGGAGGAAGCCTGTGAAGCGGGCAGTCGCGTTGGCTGGCGTCGCGTTGTTCGCACTGGCCGGTTGTTCGTCCGCCAAGGACGGGCAGGCAGGCCCGGAGCCGTCCGTTCCCGCCGGCCCGGCCTCGTCCAGCAGCGGTGCCACCGGTCAGCTCCCCGGTCCTGGCGTGCCGAAGGTCGAGAATCCGATCGACACCGCTCAGGCCGCCAAGGATCCGTGCAAGGCGCTCACCGCGGGCCAGCTCAACGGCCTGTTCGGGTCGCCGGTGGAATCGCTTCCCCGGCTCGATGGCGCGGCCGGCCCCGCGTGTTACTGGGGAGGCGACGCGGCACACGGCGACGCCAAGATCTCGGTGATCTTCACAGCTGCCGACAAACAGGGGCTGACGTCGGTTTACGCGGCCAAAGGCAGCTCATACAAGTTTTTCCAGCCGCTTGCTCCTGCGGGCGGGTACCCGATCGTCGCGTACGACGTGTCCGCCAGCCGCACTCCTGGCGAGTGCAACGTGGCGGTCGGCGCCAGCGACACGCAAACGATCGACATCGGCGTCCGGCAGCCTAAAACACGGATCGGCTCGAAAGATCCGTGCGACTCCGCCCGCAACGTGGCCGAGATGGTCGTGGGCAACATCCGCGGGGGCAGTGATGCCGGGCCAGTCGTTGAATGCCGCCGAGATCTACCAGCAGCTGACCACGGGCAAGGGATCCGAGTCGCTGGGGGAGACGCATCAAGCCGCGGACAAGCTGAGCAAGAGTTTGGAGCAGCGCGCCGCCCGGGTCTCGGCGCTGGCGGAGACGCTGAGCGGCGGGTTCAAGGGCGCAGCTTCGGACGAGGCGGTGTCGAATGTGTGTATGCCGTTGATGGCTGCCTCGATGGACGACAGCCTGCACCTCACGGCCGCCCGGACTGCTGCCAATGACCAGATGTCTGCGTTCCAGACCGCGAAGAACAGCGTGAAGCCGGTGTCTGCGGACAAGCCGGAGCTCACCGCAGCGGACCTCCTCGACTCGCTGAACGGCAACAGCGACGCCTATTCGGCGAAGGTGTCGAGCTGGCAGGCAGATGCGCAGAAGAACGTCGATGTGTTCACGGGCTACCACGGCGCGTCCGGCACGAACAGCGGGCGTGTGCCGGAGCAGTACTCGAGGCTGGAGGACACGGGCGCGGACGTCAGTCTCGCCAGCGCGGACGGCCAGCCGAAGCATCCGGCCCACGAGCCTCATCCGGGCGGAGGCTGGGACGGAGGCCCGCGACCCGGTCGTGATCACGAGACACCGGTTCCGGCGCCTACGCCCAGCCCGGTATCGACGCCGAGTCCGAAACCGGTGCCAGTCCCAGGTCCTGTACCGACGCCGAGTCCAGATCCGCGTCCGACGCCGATTCCGTCACCAGGACCTGGTCCCTCGCGTCGGCCCATCGAAGAGCCGCCGATCCTGCCGCCCGGCGACGGGCGTCACCCGAGGGACCTCGACGACGAGAGGACGAGGAAGGAGTCGTGGCCCGAGCCAGGACCGACGCCGGGTCCTCCGCGCTATCAGCCTGGTCCGCCGCTGAATCCGATCGATCTCGGGCAGGGCAACGGCGTCGGCGGTGGCGGATTCGGTCCCTTGGGTTATTCGCCGGGCGGCAGCGGTGCAGGCGATTCCGGTGGTTCCCGAGGCGGCCTGGGCTGGGGCGGCGAACCGGGCGCACGCGGATCGGGTACGGCAGCGAAGAACAGCGCCGCGATGGGCGGCGGAATAGGCGGAAAAGGCAGCAAAGGCGAGGAAGACAAGGAGAAAAAGGCTCCGTCTTACCTCCAGGAAGCTGACCCGGACGGCCTGTTCGGCGGCAGCGAAGTGCGGCCGACGCCGCCAGTCATCGGCGAACGTCCGCAGCGTTAGGGCGAGTTGAGGGGGGAGGAACAGGCGGTGCTGACACGCACAACCGAGGTTAAGCTGAGCACGTTGACTGGTGCGATGAAGAGTTGTGGACTCGACGGCATGCATCCGGTGCTGGTCGGTGACATTCGCTTTACCACCGACTCGACAGGCGCCGGGATGAACGAGGCCGTGCGCGGCGAACTGGCAGAGCTCGGCCTGTTGCGGGGCAGCAGGATCGCCGATGAGTTCGAAGAAGTGCTCTATACGCTGGCGCGGGCCGAGATCGAGTACGTAGCGCACGTCGTGAACCAAGGGGAGCGGTACGGTGTTCTGGTCGCGGTCCGCGGCCGGACCTGCATTGCTGCACTGTGCGATGGGGACCGGGTGTTGCTGAAGCAGCCGTCTCCCACTCGCTCGGCTGGGTATGCGCTGGCAACGAACCTGCCCGACTACCGGGCCGCGCAAGTGGCGACGTTCTCGCTGCCGCAGGACGAGTTCCGTTCCGACGGTGGTGACGGCCGTTACGACACAGGGGAGCGGCGGCCGCGCGAGGCACTGGAGATCGACGCTCTGTTCCGGGCACCCCGTTACGGTCTCGGCGAGATCACCCTTGCGGCGCGCGGGCGCGATGGACATCGCCGCGCCGCAGACGGGCAACTGAGCTACCTGGACACTGCCAGCGGCCGGGTGGCGTTTGAGATCTCCGGGCCACCGCGCAATCGGTACCTGACAGTGATGCCTGGAGAAACGGAACTGCTCGCAGCCAAGATCGACTGGCTTCGCGCGGGCCTGGACGACCTGAAGAGGTAGGCGTGCAAGCGAAACAGCCCCGGACACCTCGTGGAGTCCGGGGCTGACGCTTGTGCTCACTCGCCGAGTTGGATCAGATTGTCGTGGATGACATCGTTGATCGGCCTCTCCGAAGCCACTGTGAGGCCGCCCGTTGCAGCCCAGCCTTTGGCAACCGGCCTTGGTATCTATTCGGTCTGTCGGAACGTTCTGCCGTAACGGGATTGAGAGGTCTTGACCCAGTACGGCGGGCGACTGGAATTCGTTCTCTCTCCGTCACCGACCGAGTGGTCTGCGCAACCGCTGTAACAGTTTTCCGCGGATTCCCGACCTCGTCCATTGTCTGGATTGCGAGGGAGGTTCCGCATGATGCGTAAACTGTGGATGGCTTTGGCCGCGGGCGTTGTGGTCGCTGGGTGCGGGGCGGCTCCCGCTCCAGTCGGGAACCCGGCTCCGGTCGTGCAGAGCAGCGTCACGAGCGAGTATTCGCCGCCGACTACGACCTATAGCGCGCCGGAAGCGCCCACGACGTCAGTCGCGCCTCCGGAGACCACGCAGCAGGAGGTCGCGCCACCGACCACTGCGGCTCAACCGAATGCGGTGCCGAAAGCCCAAGCCGCGCCGAAAGCCCAAGCTGCGCCGAAAGCCCCGGCCGCGCCGAAAGCCCCGGCTGCGCCGAAGACCCAAGCTGCGCCGAAGACCCAAGCCGCTCCGCCAGCGCAAGCAGCCGCGCCGAATCCCGCGCCCGCCGAGTGCGGTGCCGACTACTACCGCAACTCCTCCGGAAACTGCGTCCACCGCCCGGACTCGAATCCCTCCGGCGCGACCGCGCAGTGCAAGGACGGCAGTTACAGCTACAGCCAGCACCGTTCCGGTACCTGCTCCGGCCACGGCGGCGTCAAACAGTGGCTGTGACCCAAGCAAGCGCTGGGCCGAACGGACCAGTCCGCTAAGTCGGATCGATCACGAATCGACCGTTCCTTCCGCCCCGACCGGTAGCGTGCGAATCCGGTACGGCATACGGAACGGGGGACGTGGTGGCACGGGCAGGCGCGCGGCCGATCATCGTGGTGCTCGCCTCGTGCGGGCTGGTCGCTTCGTTCATGCAGACGCTGGTCATCCCGTTGATCCCGGCGTTCCCGAGACTGCTGAACACGACGCCGACGGACGCGTCGTGGGTCGTCACCGTCACGCTGCTGGCCGCGGCGGTGTGCACCCCGGTCGCTGGGCGGCTCGGCGATCTTTACGGCAAGCGCCGCGTGCTGCTCGTGAGTCTCGCCGTGCTGATCGCCGGGTCCGTGGTTTCGGCGCTGACCAGTTCGCTCGCGCTGATGATCGTCGGCCGCGGGCTGCAGGGCTGCGCGATGGGCGTCATCCCGCTCGGCATCAGCATCATGCGCGACGAACTTCCGCCGGAACGCGTCAGCGGCGCGATTTCGCTGATGAGCGCGACGCTCGGGGTCGGCGGCGCGATCGGGTTGCCGGTCGCGGCGATCGTGGCCGAGCACGCGGACTGGCACGTGCTGTTCTGGGGCGCGGCCGGACTCGGGCTCGGTTGTGCGCTGCTGATCCTGCGGTTTGTTCCGGAATCGCCGGTCCGCACGCCCGCGCCGTTCGATTTCCTTGGCACGCTCGGGTTGATCGTCGGTCTCACGAGCCTGTTGCTGCCGATCGTGAAGGGCGGCCAATGGGGTTGGGGCAGCCCGGCGACGCTCGGGTTCGCCGCGACCGCCGTCGTTGTTCTCGCGGCTTGGGGCTGGTATCAGCTGCGCCGTCGTGACCCGCTGGTCGATCTGCGCGTTTCGGCGCGACGGCCGGTGCTGTTCACGAACCTCGCGTCGGTGCTCGTCGGCTTCGCGATGTACGCGATGTCGTTGTCGTTCCCGCAGTTGCTGCAGGCACCTTCGGCGACCGGCTACGGCCTCGGGCTCAGCATGGTGGAAGCCGGTCTGTGCCTCGCGCCGAACGGCCTGGTGATGATGGCGCTGTCCCCGGTTTCCGCGCGGCTTACCAACCGCTACGGCGCCCGCGTCACGCTCATGACCGGCGCGACCGTGATCGCGGTCGGCTATGTCTTCGCGATTTTCCTGATGGCCAACGCGGTCGAGCTGATCATCGCGTCGGTGATCATCGGCGCGGGCGTCGGAATCGCTTACGCCGCGATGCCCGCGCTGATCATGAGCGCGGTGCCGGTCACCGAAACGGCGTCGGCGAACGGGCTCAACTCGCTCATGCGTTCCGTCGGCACCTCGACCTCCAGCGCCGTGATGGCCACGATGCTGGCCCACCTGACGATCACCGTCGGCTCGTTCACCGTGCCGTCGCTCGCCGGTTTCCGCGCCACATTCGCGGTCGCCGCCGTCGCGGCGGTGGCCGGGCTGGCGTTGACCGCGGTGGTGCCGCGGTTCCGTGCCGCCAGCCCGGAACTCGCCCGGGTCTAGAGCCTCACGAGTATCAGAGCAGCGGCGGAACAGCCACGTCGATCAGGTGCGGCCCCGGCTCGCCCACCGCGCGCCGGAACTGCTCAGCCAGCTCCTCCGCCGTCGTCGCCCGGGTCGCCGGAACGCCCATGCCCTCGGCGATCTTCGCGAAATCCAGGTCCGGACGGCCGATGTCCAGCAGGTCCTTCGCGCGCGGGCCGTCGCCGGACGCACCGACGCGCTGCAGTTCCATCCGCAGGATCGCGTACGCGTTGTTGTTGAGCACCACCGTGGTCACGTCGAGGTTCTCGCGCGCTTGCGTCCACAGCGCGGAGATCGTGTACATCGCGCTGCCGTCGGATTCGAGGTTGATCACCGGCCGCCGCGGAGCCGCGATCGCCGCGCCGACGGCCACCGGCATGCCGTAGCCGATCGCGCCGCCGGTCAGGGTCAGCACGTCGTGCCGCGGCGCGCCCGCCGTCGCGGCGGGGAGCATGAGGCCGGACGTGTTCGCCTCGTCGACGATGATCGCGTTCTCCGGCAGCAGCGCGCCGATCACGTCGACCCAGTTCTGCACGGTGATCGGACCGCTCGGCAGCTCCGGCCGTCCGGCGGCCTGCAGGACCGGCTCGGTGTCCGCGGCGACCAACGCGGCGACCGCTTCCAGCGCGGCGGCGACGTCCTGGCCGACCGTCGAAAGGACGTGGACTTCCGCGCCTTCCGGGGTCAGCTCGCTCGGCATGCCGGGGTAGGCGAAGAACGACACCGGCGCCCGCGTGCCCGCGACGATCAGGTGCTTGATCCCGTCCAGCTGGTACTTGGCCTGTTCGGCGAGATAGCCCAGCCGTTCGATGTTCGGCAGACCGGCGCCGCGCTCCAGCCGCGCCGGGAAAGTTTCGGCGAGCGCCTTCGCTCCGGTCGCGGCGGCGATCCGGCTGGTCGCGCGCAAACCGGCTTCGTGGCAAGCAGATCCGCCGACCAGCAACGCCACCGGCTCGCCGCTGCGCAGCACGTCCGCGATCTTCTGCACGGTCGTCGCGTCGACCGTCTGCGGCACGCGCGGCGGGATCGGCTCGCACGTTTCGCCGCCCTCGCCCCACGACGCGTCGGCGGGAAGGATCAGCGTCGCGACCCGGCCCGGTGCGTCCTGCGCCGCCGCGACCGCCGCCGCGGCGTCCGCGCCGACGTCCTTCGTGTGCCCGGACCGGCGCACCCAGCCTTCGAGCGAGCCCGCGATGGCGTCGATGTCCGACTCCAGCGGGGCGTCGTACTGCTTGTGATAGGTGGCGTGGTCGCCGATCACGTTGACCACCGGCGTGTGCGCGCGGCGCGCGTTGTGCAGGTTCGCCAGGCCGTTCCCCAGGCCAGGGCCGAGGTGCAGCAGCGTCGCGGCGGGCTTGCCGGCGACCCGCGCGTACCCGTCCGCGGCACCGGTCACGACGCCCTCGAACAGCGCGAGCACGCCGCGCATTTCCGGCACCGAATCGAGCGCGGCGACGAAATGCATCTCCGAGGTGCCGGGGTTGGAGAAGCACACGTCGACCCCGCTGTCGACGAGCGTGCGGATGAGGGACTGGGCGCCGTTGAGCGTGCTCACTGTGCTCACTTTCCGGTTTGCGCGAACAGGACGCCGGGGTTCAGGATCCCGGCCGGGTCGAAGCTGTCCTTGACGCGGTGCAGCAGATCGAGCTTCACCGGGTCTTCCAGCTTGGCGTAGTACTTCGTCTTGGTGCGGCCGAGGCCGTGCTCGCCGGAGATCGCGCCGCCCAGTTCGTAGGCGTAGCCGAAAATGTCGGTCAGCAGCTGCGAGCGGGTGTCCGGGTCCTTGCAGAAGATCGCCAGGTGGACGTTGCCGTCGCCGGCGTGCCCGCAGCCGATCGCGCCGCCGCCGGTCGCCATCGCCAGCTCGCGGGCTTTGGCCAGGAACTGCGGCATCGCGGTGCGCGGCACCACCACGTCGATCACGTCGTCCGCGCCCGCGGCTTTGGCGTTCCAGAAGGCTTTTTCGCGGGCCTCGATGAGCTTGCGCGCGGCTCCGCCTTCGAGCACGTACGCGTCGGTCGCGCCGAGTTCGACCAGCAGTTCGCCGAGCGCTTCGACGTCCTCGCCGAGCCGGTCGGCCACCCGGTTTTCCAGTGCCACGGCCAGATACGCCTGGGTCCGGTCGCGGATTTCGGCCGGGACGCCCAGTTCGAGCTTGTCGTTGTAGACCATCGCGGCCATCGTCATGTTGTCGATGTACTCGAGGATCTGCGGCGCGAGTCCGCTCGCGGCGATCTTCGGCACCGCCGCCATCACCTGTTCGAAATCGTCGAACGGGGCGAGCACGGTCGCGCCGTGCGGCAGCCGCGGCTGCAGTTTCACGATCACCTCGGTCACCAGCGCGAGGGTGCCCTCCGAGCCGATGATCAGCTGGGTGAGGTCGTAACCGCTGGAAATCTTCGACATCCGGCCGCCGACGCGGATGATCTCGCCGGTCGCGAGCACCGCCTGCAGACCCGAGACGTTGCCGCGCGTGATGCCGTAGCGGATCGCGCGCATGCCGCCGGCGTTGGTGCCGACGGTGCCGCCGACGCTCGCGCTCAGCTCGCCGGGATAAACGGGGTAGGTGAGGCCGTGCTCGGCGGTCTTCGCGTCGAGTTCGGCCAGCGTGACGCCCGGCTGGACCACGGCGACGTGGTTGCCGGTGTCGATCTCGAGCACCGAGTTCATCCGCTCGAACGAGACGACCAACCCGCCCTCGACCGGCCGCGCCGCGGCGGACAGCCCGCTGCCGGACCCGCGTGCGGTCACCGGGATGCCCTCGGCGGAGGCGATCTTCAGCAGCGCGGAGACCTCTTCGGCAGTCGCCGGCTTCGCGACGTACGCCGGTTTCTGGCCGGGCGTGCTGAGCGCCTCGTCGTGCGCGTAATCGTCGGAAATCGCGTCACCGGTCAGCAGGTTCCCAGCTCCGACGGCACCTGCCAGCTGTGTTGCGATCTCGCTCATGCCACTCCCTCGTGCGCGCGCGTACGTCAAGGCCGAAGCCTAGCCGTTCTGTCACCGGGCTGGCCATGAATAGTTTTCACGTTAGCCGACGGAGGGCGGGCACGAAAAAGGCCACGCCGCGGCGTGGCCAGGGGGAGAACCCAAGCAGGGACCGGCCCGCGCCAACAGGCCGGCCCCTGGGTTAATCCTCGGTGCCGGTCAGACGAGCCAGCCGAGCACGTGCGCCAGGTGGGCGAGCAGACCCGAGATCAGGTCGTGGCCGTGGTGCACGTGCTGGGTGAACATCTGCATTGAGGGGCTCCTTGTTCGGATTTGTTCTTCCTTGGTGCTCTCGCGAGGAGCCAACGCAGATTTCCACCGGCGCGCTCGCGGTGTCAAAACGCGGTTTTCCCTGTGCTGGCAAGGAATCAGCGGCCGAAGAATCTTCCCATGTTAAACATGTAAGGCTTTCGGGTTTGTCGCCGGGGGTGCACTGTGGACTCTTCGCCACGGTTCGTAGCGAACGCCGGGTCCGATCACCCTGGGTAGCAGACGCGCACTGCGGCAACCGGGCGGCGTCGCCCCTCGAACCGGTGAATGCGAAGCCACGATTGGTGAGTTGCCGAGGTTCACACCGCCGGGTGATCATCGGGCCTGGATCCCTTGTCCGGCAGGGGATTCCAGGCCGCTTTCATGATCGCGGAGGGTTAACCCGGCTTCACTCTGGCGGAACAATCTGGCCCGATGGGGTTTTCTTGGGTGCGGGTGCGGGTGCGGGTGCGGAGTCGGCGGTGCGCGAGGGTGCTGCCCTGCCGGTGGATCCGGCGTGCGGCGGAAGTACGTGAGGGGAACCCTCACGGAATCAGATTCCGTGAGGGTTCCCCTCACGTACTTCCTCGGGGCCCGCCTCGCCAACCGGTGCTGGGCACTGCCCTGGCGAGCCATGCGCCACCGAAGGTCGCGCGCCAATCCGGGGGCTCGTGAGTGTTCATCCCGATTGGAACCGGGATGAACACTCACGAGCCCACCTGCCCGCCGGACCCGTCAGTCCGCCCGGGCGAACGACAGCGTCTCGCCCTCCACGCCGCGCAGCCACAGATCCTGCGCGGCCGCGGCCATCTCGGACAGGCCTTCCTCGATCGTCGCGAACACGTTGCCGGGCACCCAGCCCGCGTCGCCGTTGATCAGGAGGTTGTTGCGGCCGTAGAAAATCGCGAGATCCGTGGCACCCTGGTCGCTGTGGGCCTCGCTGCCGTCGTCGTAGCCGTACGCCGGATTGCCGATTTCCCATGCCTCGAATCCGAAGTAGACCACGTCGCCGGGAATCGGCGTGATGGTCGGATTCTCGCGGCCCGGCTTCGGCTCGGCGAAGGGCGGTACGAGCGTGTAGACCTCGTTGCGCGCGTACTTCGCGTGGTAGGCCGAACCGCTCTGCGGCAGTGCGTCCCACACCGCCTTGCAGGTGCGGGGTGCTTCGTCGTCGAGCAGCCGGGCGCGGCAGGTGATGCCGCGCTTGTCGAGGCTGATGGTGATGTAGCGCGCCATGCCTCAGCTCCCCGTGACCGACGAGACGACTTCGCCCCAGATACGGAGGGCGTCGTCGACCTGTTCCGCGTTGACGACCAGCGGCGGCACCATGCGCACGACGTTCGAGTACGCACCACAGGTAAGCAACAGCAGCCCGCTCTTGGCAGCCGCCTGCTGCGCGGCCTGCGCAGTGGCCGTGTCCGGTTCGCCGTCCGCAGTGGTGAACTCAGTGCCCACGAGGAGCCCGAGACCGCGTACGTCGCCGATAGCCGGCGTCTTGTCCGCGACGACGCGCGCGCCCTCGAGAAGCTGACGCCCGCGCTCCGCGGCGTTCTCGACCAAGCCTTCGTCCTGGATGACATCGAGCGTCGCGACAGCCGCCGCACACGACACCGCGTTGCCGCCGTACGTGCCGCCTTGCGAACCCGGGTACGCCTTCGCCATCAGCTCTTCCGAAGCGGCGATGCCCGACAGCGGGAAGCCGCTGGCGAGGCCCTTCGCGATCAGCACGACGTCCGGGTGGACGTCGAAGTGGTCGTGGCCCCAGAACTTGCCGGTGCGGCCGAAGCCCGCCTGCACCTCGTCGAGCACCAGCAGGATGCCGTGCCGGTCGGCGCGTTCGCGCAGCCCGGCCATGAACGCGGTGTTCGCGGGAACGTAGCCGCCTTCGCCGAGCACCGGCTCGATGAAGAACGCGGCCGTCTCGTTCGGCGCGGAGACGGTCTGGAAGAGGTAGTCGAGCTCGCGCAGGGCGAACTTCGTGGCCGTTTCCTCGTCCCAGCCGTAGTGGTAGGCGTACGGGAACGGCGCGACGTGCACGCCGGACATCAGCGGCGAGATGCCCGCGCTGAACCGCGTGCCGGAGGTGGTCATGGTCGCCGCGGCGACCGTGCGGCCGTGGAAACCGCCCTGGAACACGATGACGTTCGGCCGCTTCGTCGCTTGCCGCGCCAGCCGCAGCGCGGCCTCCACGGCCTCGCTGCCGGAGTTCGCGTAGAAGAGCGAATCGAGCCCGGACGGCAGCACTTCGCCGAGCTTGCGGGTCAGTTCGAGCAGCGGCTTGTGCATGACGGTCGTGTACTGGCCGTGCACGAGCTTGCCGATCTGTTCGCGCGCGGCTTCGACCACGCGCGGGTGACAGTGCCCGGTGCTGGTCACCCCGATGCCCGCGGTGAAGTCGAGATGACGTTTCCCGTCCACGTCGTAGAGGTAAACCCCTTCACCGTGGTCGACGACGACGGGCGTTGCCTGCTTGAGCAGCGGGGACAGCTGGGCCATGCGGCGCCCTCCTGGGATGCGGGTGGAGACGGTTGTCGATTGTTGACAATATCCATAGCATGAGTTCGGGACAACAGGAACAGGAGCGAGCTGGATGAGCGGGATCACCGAGAACGGCGTCGTGGGCGCGGTCGGCAAGGAACTCTTCATCGGCGGCAAGTGGGTCGCCGCGCGCAGCGGGAAGACCTTCGACGTGCAGGACCCCTCCACCGGAGAGGTGCTGTGCCAGGTCGCGGACGCCGGGCCGGAAGACGGTCTCGCGGCGCTCGACGCGGCGGTCGCGGCACAGTCCGGCTGGGCGGCGGTGGCGCCCCGGGAGCGCGGCGAGATCCTGCACCGCGCGTACGAGAAGCTCATCGAACGCCGGGACGAGCTGGCGCTGCTGATGACCCTCGAGATGGGCAAACCGGTCGCCGAGGCCGCCGGCGAAATCACTTATGCCGCCGAGTTCTTCCGCTGGTTCGCCGAGGAAGCGGTGCGGATCGACGGCGGCTACGCGGTGGCCCCGAACGGCTCGGGCCGGTTCCTGATCACGCGCCAGCCGGTGGGTCCGACGCTGCTCATCACGCCGTGGAACTTCCCGATGGCGATGGGCACGCGCAAGATCGGCCCGGCCGTCGCCGCGGGCTGCACGATGGTGATCAAGCCCGCCGCGCAGACGCCGCTGTCGATGCTCGCGCTCACTCAGATCCTCGCCGACGCCGGGCTGCCCGAGGGCGTGCTGAACGTCGTCACCACCAAGGACGCGGGCGGCGTGATGGAGCCGCTGATCCGCGACGGACGCGCGCGCAAGCTGTCGTTCACCGGGTCGACCGGGGTCGGGCGCAAGCTGTTGGAGCAGTGCGCGGAGAAGGTGCTGCGCACGTCGATGGAACTGGGCGGCAACGCGCCGTTCGTCGTGTTCGACGACGCGGACCTGGACGCCGCGGTCGAAGGCGCGATGCAGGCCAAGATGCGCAATATCGGCGAGGCATGCACCGCGGCGAACCGGTTCTACGTGCAGCGCGGCGTGGCCGAGGAGTTCTCTCGCAAGCTCACCGAGCGGATGCAGGCGCTGCCGATGGGCCGCGGCACCGACGAGGGCGTCGTGGTCGGTCCGCTCATTGACGAGGCCGCGGTGAAGAAGGTGACCGAGCTGGTCAAGGACGCCACGGACAAGGGCGCTCGGGTGCTCACCGGCGGCTCGCGGGTCGACGGTCCGGGGCACTTCTACCCGGCGACCGTGCTCACCGACGTGCCGGTCGACGCTCGGCTGGCCAGCGAGGAAATCTTCGGCCCGGTCGCGCCGATCACGCCGTTCGACACCGAGGACGAGGCGGTCGAGAAGGCCAACGACACCGAATTCGGCCTGGTGTCCTACCTGTTCACCAGCGACCTGAAGCGCGCGCTGCGGGTGTCGGAACGCTTGGAGGCCGGGATGATCGGCCTCAACCAGGGCATCGTGTCCAACCCGGCGGCTCCGTTCGGCGGCGTCAAGCAGTCCGGTCTCGGCCGCGAGGGCGGCACGGTCGGCATCGACGAGTTCCTGGAGACCAAGTACATCGCGGTGAGCCTGTGACACACCGGATTGCGAGCATCCCGGGCGACGGGATCGGGGTCGACGTCACGATCGAAGCGCGCCGGGTCCTCGACGCGGCGGCGGCGAAGTACGGCTTCTCCTTGGAGTGGACCGAATTCGACTGGAGCTGCGAGCGGTACGCGAAGACCGGCGCGATGATGCCCGAGGACGGTGTCGCGCAGCTGTCGGGCTTCGACGGCATCCTGCTCGGCGCGGTCGGCTTCCCCGGCGTGGCGGACCACGTTTCGTTGTGGGGCCTGCTGATTCCGTTGCGGCGGGCGTTCCAGCAGTACGTCAACCTGCGGCCGGTCCGGCTGCTGCCGGGGACGTCCTCGGTGCTGGCCGGGCGGAAGGCCGACGAGCTGGAAATGGTGATCGTCCGGGAGAACTCCGAGGGCGAGTACTCGGAGATCGGCGGACGGCACAACGCCGGGCGGCCGGACGAGTTCGTGCTGCAGGAGTCGGTGTTCACGCGGGTCGGGGTGGAACGGATCATCCGGTACGCCTTCGACCTCGCGCGCACGCGTTCGCGGCACGTCACCTCGGCGACCAAGTCCAACGGGCTGATCCACTCGATGCCTTACTGGGACGAGATTTTCGCCGAGGTCGCCGCGCGGTACCCGGACGTCCGCGCGGAACAGTGCCATGTGGACGCTCTCGCCGCGCGGATGGTGCAGGCCCCCGACCGGCTCGACGTGGTGGTGGCGTCGAACCTGTTCGGCGACATCCTGAGCGACCTCGCGGCCGCGATCACCGGCGGACTGGGCATGGCGCCGTCCGGAAACATCAACCCATCAGGTGACTTTCCGTCGATGTTCGAGGCGGTCCACGGCAGTGCTCCGGACATCGCCGGACAGGGCATCGCGAACCCGGTCGCGCAAATCCTCGCCGGGGCGATGCTGCTCGATCACCTCGGGGAAACCGTTGCCGCGCAAGCGATCCGCGCTTCGGTCGACGAGGTGCTGACCGCGGGCGAAACGCTCACCCCCGACCTCGGCGGAACCGCTACCACAACCTCGCTCGGCGCCGCGGTGGCTGATTCGCTCCGCTGATTTTTCGTCGGTGCCGCGAGGTTCACTCTTCCCTGACCCGGTCGGCGGGTCCCCGAGGGGAGGAGGGCACCGATGTGCCAGATGTGCGAGGAACCGGAAAGATCCGAGGAGCAGTACCTGATCGAGGTGCTGGACCGGATCCGGGAATACGGATGGTGCGTCCAGGGCGTGCAGGGGCCAGGTTCCCGGCCGCCCTGGGCGTACACCGCGGGCCTGACCGTGCGAGGCCTGCCGGAACTGGTCGTCACGGGATTGTCGTTGCACGAAGCGGCATACGTGCTCAACGCCGGGGCTGAGCACATCCTGCACACCGGCCCGCCGGAACCTGGCGACCAGTGGCTGCTGCCTCGGCTGCCCGCGCTGGAAGTCGTGAAGCTCAGCGCCCCCGCGACGCATCTGCACATCGCGGTTTGCTGTTATGGCACCGGAATCGAAGCCATGCAGCTGGTCTACGCCGATCCCGCGGGCCGGTTCCCGTGGTCGCCGCAGTACAACTTCGGCCTCGGCGGACAGCCCGTGCTGGGGGTGCGTCATGCCTGAGTTTTTCTTGCTGCGCCAGGGTTTTTCGTACTTTCGCCCGGTAGAATCGGACCATGCCCGAACTTCTGGCCCCCACCGTCCGATTGCGTCGCGCCTGGCTGGAAGCACACGCCGAATGGGGTCCAGGGCTGCACGAGGACGGCTTCGGCCTCTCGGCGTCGGACGTGGTCGATTCTCCCGCTGGCTTCGCCGCCTGGGTGGATTCCTTGACGCAGGACCGCGCTCTGTACCGCTGGCTAGTCGAGGACGGACAGGTGCTCGGCGGGATCGCCTTGCGCTCCGGCCCGGCGGAGTACGTGTCGTGGGCCGGGCACATCGGCTTCGGCATCCGCCCGTCGGCGCGCGGCCGCGGTCTGGCTTCTTGGGCATTGCGCGAGATGCTGCCCGAGGCCCGGGAGCTGTCGCGGGTGCTCTTGGTGTGCGCGGGAGAGAACCTGGCGTCCGCCAAGACGATCGAACGCGCGGGCGGGGTGCTGGACGAAGTACGCCAGACCGAGCACGGACCGGTGCGGCGCTACTGGATCACGACCTGAGCTGTTCAGCTGGCGCGTTCCGTCACCGCGATAGCCTCGCGAAGCGTTCGCTGCGCCTGAGCGAGGTCCGCCGCCCGGCGGTCGAGTTCGGTGAGTTGTGTGCGCAGCGCGCCCAGCACTCCCGGGCACGGGCGCAGCGAACCGTCGGCCTCGGCGCACGGCAGCATCCGTTTGATCAGGCTGGTCGGCAGCCCGGCCGCCAGCAACGCGCGAATCTGCCGAACGGTCCGCTCGGCGGCGGGAGCGTAGTCGCGGTAACCGTTGGGCCGCCGGTCCGCGGTCAGCAGGCCGACACGCTCGTAGTACCGCAGGAGCCGTTCGCTCGTGCCGGTGCGCTCGGCAAGCTGCCCGATCCGCATCGTCCCTCCGCTGAGCTTGACCTTGGCATGGTGTCAACGTTCAACACTGGCTCCGGCGGCCGCATTCCGCGCGCCCAGGACAACCGGGGGTTTCCGTTGATCATCGACGCACACAGCCACGTCCACGACCCCGTGCACCAGCACCTCGCCCTGCTGGACGAGGCCGGGGCCGACCGCGCCGTGCTGTTCGCGACCAGGCCGCATCCAGAACGAGCCACGGATCTGGCTTCGTTCCACCGGGAAATGAGCGTGCTGGACGCCGCGCTCAACGGTGCGCCCGGCGACGGCTATCAGTCCGCCTGGCAAGAACTCGAATCCGCGCTGGCCGCACATCCCGGCCGGTTCCTGGGCTTCCGCTCAGTCCGCCTGGACCGGTCCGGAGACCAGCTGGCCGCGGAGGTCGATCAGGTCGCCAGGGGTTTCCACGGAATCGGCGAACTGACCCCGGCCCCTGGCGCGGCCGCCCGGATCGAACCGGTCCTGCGGGCAGCCACCGACCACAATGGACTCCCGGTCGTCGTGCACGGCTCTGCCCCGACCACCGAAGCCGATCTGTCCACGCTGGCGGCGCTGGCCCGCCGCTACCCGGCCGTGCCGCTGGTGATCAGCCAACTGGGCGGCGCGCATTGGCTCACCGCGATCGACCTGGCCCGCGAAACGCCGAACATCTACCTGGAACTGTCGACGGCCAGCATCGTCTTCGCCGTCCGGCTCGCGATCAACGAGCTCCCGGACCGCACGATGTTCGGTTCGGACGCGCCGTACGGCGACCCCGTCCTGTCCCGCGCGACGATCGAACGCGTGACCCCGCCCGGAGAACTGCGAGACCGCGTCCTCGGCGGCACGATGGGGGAGGTGCTGGGGCTGTGAACTTCGCACCCGACAGAAAGGCACCCGCCATCGCAAGGCGCGCTGCCGCCCGGAATCTGGCGGCTCGTGCGTGTTCCTGCCTGTTGGCACCGGCATCGCCACTCATGAGGGCCGTGCTCCGCGCCTCACCCAGCCGCCGCGACCCCGTCCTTCAAGCTCCTCCCCGGAAGCAGCCGGCTGATCGCGTCCTCCATATGCGCGTCCAGCAAGCGCAGCGCCGTCTCCTCGTCGCCCGACCGCAGGGCTTCGATGATCCGCGTGTGCTCCTCCAGCCGATCCTCCACGCCCTGATACGTGCTCTGCAGCAACGTCAGGCACATCCGCGTCTCGATCAGCAACGTCCGGGCCATCCGCATCAGCCGTTTGCTGCCGGAAGCGTTGATCAGCGCCTCGTGAAACCGGAGGTCCGCCTCGGACAACGCGGCCGGATCGTCCGCGGCGGCAGCCATGTCGGCGACGTTCTGCTCCAGGACGGCAGCCACCGCCTCGCGGTCGCCGCGGAAGGCGCACAGCAGGGCGGCTCTTTCCACCGCGGAACGGGCGAGATAGATGTCGAACACGTCCGTCGGTTCGAGGTCGATCACGAACAGGCCCCGGTGGCGTTCGCTGCGCAGCAGGCCCTCGGACACGAGGTGCTGCATCGCCTCCCGCAGCGGGCCGCGCGAGACCTGGAAGCGGGCGGCCAGGTCGGTTTCGCCGAGCTGGGTGCCCGGCGGCAGCGCGCCGGTCATGATCGCGTCGCGCAGCTGGCGCGCGATCACCGCCGCGGTCGATTCCCGGCTCACCGGTTCTATGTCAGGCAGTGCGACCACGGGTCAGCCCCTCGTCCGGAACAACGCGCCCAGCGAACGCACCAGCCGGGTCGAGCCGGTCAGGCGCAGGCCTTCCCAGATGGTCACCTGGTTGGCGGTCAGCACCGGCTTGCCGAGCTTCTCCTCGATCGCGGTGATCTCGCCGAGCGTGCGCATCGCGGTGTCGGGCACCAGAACCGCGTCGGCGTCCGGGTGGTCGTGGCTTACCGCCAGGTCGACGACGGCCTCGGGCGCGAGCTGGCCTACCTCGGCGGCGGTGTCGATGTCGGCGCTCGACATCGAGAGCACCTCGACGCCTCCCGCGGCGAGGAAGTCCACGAACAGCCGCGCGACGTCGTCGGGGTAGCTCGCGGCCACCGCGACTCGTTGCACGCCAAGGGCTTTCGCCGCGTGCACGAAGGCGAACGACGTGCTCGACGCCGGGACCCCGGCAACCGCACCGAGCTGGTCGGCCTGGGTGCGCGCGCCGTCCCAGCCGTACACGAAGCTGCCGGACGTGCAAGCCCACACCACCGCTTCCGGCTGGTGCTTCGCGAGCAGCCGGGCGCCTTCGGCGAGCCGGGCTTCGCTGCCGAGGTCGAGCAGCTCCGGCACCGCGTGCAGGTCGGTGCCGTAGATGTGCGCGACCGGCAGGCTGATGTCGCCGTCGGAGCCGCCGAGAAGCTGTTCCGCGAGCGGGTAGTCGTCCTCGGCCGCGTGGTCGGGGTAGATGAAGCCGATCGTGGTCACGAAACCTCCGGGATGCGCAAATTGTCGACAATATTAGCGGGAGGGGTCAAGACACCTCCCGCAGCCACTGGCCGGGACCCACGATGGGCAGCCGCATCCGGCGCAGGCAGGCCCACATGGTCAGCTGGTTGGCGGTCAGCACGGGTTTGCCGAGCGCCTTCTCCAGCGGTTCGATCAGGTCGAACGTGGGGAGGTTGGTGCAGCTGACGAAAATCGCCTCGGCCTCGCGGTGGTCCGCGGCCAGGATCCGCTCGGCGATGGTGCGGTAGCTGACCTTCCAGATGCCGCCGCCCAGTCCGAGGTGGTCGCTGGACACGGTGTCCACGCCGACCTCGGCGAGGAAGTCGTGGAGTTTGCCGGTGAGGTCGGCGTCGTACGGCGTGAGCACCGAGACCCGGTGCAGGTCGAGTTGGTGCAGCACCTCGACGAGGGCACCGGAGGTGGTGACCGCGTCCGGCGCGCCCGCGTCGCAGATCGCCTTGGTGAGGGAGCGTTCGTAGTCGATGCCGTTCACGAAGCTGCCGGAGGTGCACAGGTACGCGACCACCTCGGGCTCCACGTGCAGCACGTCGCGCGTGGCCGTGGCGAGGTGTCGGCTGTCGCTCACCAGCTGGGCCATTTCCATGCTCACCGGGACTGGTTCGTACGGGGTGCGGGCGAGGTGCAGCGACACCTCCATCGGCACCCAGCGCCACAGTTCGCGCTCGAGCGCGAGGTCGAACGGCGCGATCACGCCGATGCCGCGCTGGGCTAGCGGGCCCTCGAACGCGAGGAAGTCCAGATCCAAGGTTCAGCCTCCGGAATACGCCTGTGCGGATGCCCGTCCGGTGCTCCGGGGGTGGTCCTCGGATTGTTGACAATCATACGAGCCACTTTTACCGTGTCAATCGTGATCGCCCCGGAAACCCCCGTACTGGCAGTGCTCTGCGGGGCAGACCAACCACCGGACATGGCCGCTATCGAAGACGCGGCGGTAGTTCGTTACACCGACGAGCGCGGCCTCGCCGGTGCGCTGGCCGGAGCCGACGCGCTTTTTGTCTACGATTTCCTTTCCGGTGCGGTTCCGGGGGCCTGGCCCGCGGCGGACCGCTTGCGGTGGCTGCACATCGCGAGCGCCGGCGTCGACCCGGTGCTGTTCCCGGGGCTGCGCGAGAGCGACGTCGTGCTCACGAACTCGCGCGGGGTGTTCGACGACGCCATCGCGGAGTACGTGCTCGGCGTCGTGCTGTCGTTCGCCAAGGACTTCGCGCGTTCGCTCGACCTGCAGCGCGCCGGCACGTGGAAGCACCGCGAGAGCGAGCGGATCGCCGGGCGGGAGGTGCTGGTGGTGGGCACCGGACCGATCGGAAAGGCCATCGCGCGGATGCTGCGCGCGGCCGGGATGCGCGTGTCCGGGGCGGGCCGGCGGGCCCGGGTCGGGGATCCGGATTTCGGCGTCGTGCGCGAATCCGCCGAACTGGCGCGGTATTTGCCCGAGTTCGACTATGTCGTCGCGGTCGCGCCGCTCACCGATCAGACCAAGGGCATGTTCGACGCCGCCGCGTTCGCCGCGATGAAACCGTCCGCGCGGTTCGTGAACGTGGGCCGCGGCGAACTGGTGGTCACGGCCGATCTGATCGCGGCCTTGCGGGCGGGCGAGATCGCCGGGGCCGCGCTCGACGTCTTCGAAACCGAGCCGCTGCCCGCCGAAAGTCCACTGTGGACCATGCCGGACGTCCTGCTGTCCCCGCACATGTCGGGCGACTTCATCGGCTGGCGGCGGACCCTGGTCGAGGTGTTCGCGGGGAACTTCCGGCGCTGGGTCGCCGGGGAACCGCTGTGGAACGTCGTGGACAAACGGCTCGGCTACGTGCCGTCCGAATCGCAGGGAGGCGCCGGATGGGCGACCGGGAACTGACCGCCAGCGAACTCGTGGCCGCCTACGCCACCGGCGAACTGTCGCCGGTCGAGGCGACGAAGAGCGCCCTGCGGAACATCGAGGACCGCGACGGCGAGATCAACGCCTACTGCCTCGTCGACGCCGACCGCGCGCTCGACCAGGCGAAAGCGGCCGAGGCCCGCTGGCGCGACGGGAATCCGATCGGCGCGCTCGACGGCGTCCCGGCGTCCATCAAGGACATCTTCCTCACCCAGGGCTGGCCGACGCTGCGCGGTTCCACGAGCATCCCGGTGGACCAGCCGTGGGAGGTCGACAGCCCGGTGATGGCGCGGATGCGCGAGGCGGGCCTCGTCGTGCTGGGCAAGACGACCACGCCGGAGATCGCGTGGAAGGGCGTCACCGACAGCGCGCTCGCGGGCATCACGCGCAATCCGGTGAACCCGCGGATGACGGCGGGCGGGTCCAGCGGCGGCAGCGCGGCCGCGGTCGCGGCGGCGATGGGCGAGCTGTCGGTCGGCACCGACGGCGGCGGTTCGGTGCGGATTCCCGCGTCGTTCTGCGGGATCGTCGGCATGAAACCGACCCACGGCCGGATCCCGCTGTTCCCGGCGAGCCCGTTCGGCCCGCTCGCGCACGCCGGGCCGATGGCGCGCTGCGTGGACGACACGGCGCTGCTGCTGGACGTCCTCGCGCTGCCGGACCACCGCGACCCGACCGGGCTCGCGCCGCCGATCAGCGCCTACCGCGAGGCGGTGCGGCGCGACGTGCGCGGGCTGATCGCGGCGTACTCGCCGGCGCTCGGTTTTGTCGACGTGGACCCGGAGATCGCGGCGATCGTCCAGTCGGCGGTGCAGTCGCTCGCCGACGCCGGGCTGCAGGTGGAGCAGGCCGATCCCGGCTTCGCCGACCCGAAGGACGCCTTCGACGTGCTGTGGTCGGCGGGCGCGGCGAAGTCGCTCGACGCGTTCCCGCCGGGCAGCGAGCCGCGGGTCGACCCGGGCCTGCGCCGCGTGTGGGAACGGGGCCACACCTACTCCGCGGGCGATTACCTCGACGCCACCGCGGAACGCGCCGCGCTCGGCATCCTGATGGGCGAGTTCCACACCCGCTACGACGTGCTGCTCACGCCGACCGTCCCGATCCCGCCGTTCGAGGCGGGCCACGACGTGCCGCCGGGCAGCGGGATGAGCGAATGGCCGGAGTGGACGCCGTTCACCTACCCGTTCAACATGACGCAGCAGCCGTCGATCAGCGTCCCGGCCGGGCGCACCGAATCGGGCCTTCCGGTGGGCCTGCAGATCGTCGGCCCCCGGCATTCGGACGACCTGGTGCTGGCGGTGGCGAAGCTGCTGGAGGAGGTCCGGCCCTGGGCCGCGCCGTGACACTCGGCGGGCAGACGCAAGTCACGTTTTCCAGCCGAAAAGCTGTGGCAGGCTGTCGCGTATGACCGAGTTCACCGCGCCCATCGACGACCGCTGGTTCGAGGACTACCCCGAGGGATCGGTGTACGAGTTCGGCGACACGACCGTCACCGAAGCGGAGATCATCGAGTTCGCCGAAAAGTACGACCCGCAGAGTTTCCACGTCGACCCGGCGGCGGCGAAGGAGGGCCCGTTCGGCGGGCTGATCGCGAGCGGCTGGCACACGTCGAGCCTGATGATGCGGCTGTTCGCCGACCACTACCTCTCGTCGGTCGCGAGCCTCGGCAGCCCCGGCGTCGACGAGCTGCGCTGGCCGCGTCCGGTGCGGCCGGGGGACCGGCTGCGGATGCGGGCGACCGTCACCGAGGCGCGGCTGTCGAAGTCGAAGCCCGATCGCGGCCTCGTGCGCACCCGGATGGAACTGTTCAACAGCGACGACGACCTGGTGTTCAGCGCGAGCGCGGTCAACTTCCTGTCGGTACGGCCGGAGCCGCGGTCCGGTTCGTGAGCTGCCGGATCTCGCGGCTGCACAGCGCGAGCCCGGTCGAAACCAGGATCAGCACCCCGCACGCGACGAGCACCGGCTCGCGGCCGAAGTGCTGCACGAGGGGACCCGCCGCGATCTGCCCGAGCGGCATCGCGGCGAGTGAACCCAGCATGTCGTAGGAGTACACGCGGGCGAGCTTGTCGGGCGGGATGTGTTCCTGCAGCGAAACGTCCCAGGCGACGCTGAACTGCTCCATCGCCAGCCCGGCCGCCAGCATCGCGATCAGCAGCGGGACGAGCGACGGCCACCAGCCGAGTGTCAGCACCGGCAGCGCTTCCACCGTCACCAGCAGCACCCCGACGAACAAGGCGTGCCGCGGCCGCCAATGCGCGGCGACGATTCCGCCGACGAGCGCGCCCGCGGTCTGCATCGCCAGCGCCAGTCCCCAACCGGACCGCCCGAACGTCTCGTCCGCGACGACCGGCCCGATGACCACGAGCGTGCCGAGCCCGGCGGCGTTGACGAAGGCGAACTGCGCCACCACCACCCACACCCAGGCGCGGGACCGGAACTCGTGCCATCCGGCGACCAGATCGGCGATCGGCCGTGCGCCCGGAACCCGATCGGCGCGCGGCAGCCGGACGGCGTGATAGGCGAGCGCGGCGGCGAAGAACAGCAGCGCGTTCACCGCCAGCGCCCAGCCGGATCCGGCCGCCGCCACCGCGACCCCGGCGACTCCGGCTCCGGCGATGCGCCCGCCGTTGACCAGCAGCCGCAGCAACGCGTTCGCCGGAGCCAGCAGGTCTCGCGGCACCGTCTGCGGGGTGATCGCCGCCGACGCGGGCAGCGACATCGCCGCGACCGCCCCGTTGACCACGCTCAGCGAGATCAGGAACGGGACCGAACCGAATCCACAAAGGACACTCGCGGCGATCAGCGCCTGGCTGAGCCCGGCCGCGATCTCGGTGCCCTGCAGGATCACCGCGCGCGGCAGCCGGTCCGCGAGCACGCCGCCGAAAAGCAGCAGCAGGATGCCCGCCAGCGACCGGACCCCGACGACGAGCCCGAGATCGACCGCCGACCCGGTGCGGTCGAGCACCGCGAACGCGAGCGCGACCGGAGCGACCGAGTTGCCGAAGGTGCCGAGCGTCCGCCCGGCGGCGAGGGCGCGGAAACTGCGGTGCCGCAACGGCTCCAGGAGGCTCACCTCGCGAGCATCCTCTGATTGTCAACCGAATAATCAGCAGTTGAGAACGCTCGGCGACGGCAAGCGAAGAGTGCTGTGCTCGACGCATGCGGACGACGACCCTTGGCCGCAACGGCCTCGAAGTCTCCCGGATCGCCTTCGGCACCGGCGGGTTCGGCGGTCAGTGGGGCGGCTTCGACGAGGACACCGCGATCGCGGCGATCCGGCGCGCACACGAACTAGGCATCACCCTCTTCGACACCGCCCGCGCCTACGGCACCGCCGAAGCGCTCCTGGGCAAAGCGTTGCGCAGCGAGCTGGACCACCGCCGCGACAGCGTCGTCATCGCCACCAAAGGCGGGACGAACCCCGGTTCCGAACGCATCCGCGATTCGCGTCGGGCATGGCTTGCCCAAGGAGTCGACGAGAGCCTGCGCGCGCTCGGCGTCGACCACCTCGACCTCTACCAGATCCATTGGCCCGACCCGTGCACTCCTGCTGCCGAGGTCGCCGGGACGCTGCGGGAGTTCGTGGACGCGGGCAAGATCCGCCACGCCGGAGTGTCGAACTACGACTCCGCGCAGCTCAGCGCAGTGCACGAGACGGTATTGAACGAGACGGTGGAAACCGTGCAGGTGCCCTACCACCTCTTCCGTCGCGGCGCGGAAACCGATCCGCTCCCGTACGCCCGCGCGCACAACATCGGCGTGCTCGCCTACAGCGCGCTCGGCAGCGGTCTGCTCACCGGGTCGCTGACCTCCGAGACCGTCTTCGACCCGTCGGATTGGCGATCGCGTTCGTCCGCTTTCCGCGGGGACTCGTTGCGGCACAACCTGAAGATCGTCGATCAGCTCGCCGCTTTCGCCAAGGAGAGGGACGCGGAGGTGAGCCAGCTGGCCATCGCGTGGACGCTGGCGAAGGTCGACGTCGCCATCGTCGGCGCCCGCCGCCCAGCCAGCATCGAGAAGAGCGCGACCGGCCTTCAGCTCACCTCAGCGGACCTCGCCGAGATCGACCGCATCGTCGCCCAAGCCGTCCAGGTCGGCGGAGCCAGCCCGGAAGGCATCGACTGACCGGCTACCCCCGCGTCGCGAATTCCAGCTCGGCGAGCGCCGTGTCCAGATGCGTCAGGATCCGCTGCAGGTGCGGGACGCTGCGCCGGCACCCGGTGACACCGAAGTCGAGGTTGTCCCCGTTGCTGGTCAGCGTGATGTTCAGGGCCTGCCCGTCGAGCAGCACCGACGCCGGGTAAATGCCGTCGAGGGCCGCGCCGTTCCAGTACATCTGCTTGCGCGGGCCCGGGACGTTCGAGATCACCAGGTTGAACGGCGGCCGTGTGTTGCCGACGACGCCGGGGATCGGCGACGCGCCCAGCTGGGCCACGTTGATCCCGGACAGCAGCAGCGTCTGCAGCGGCGACAGCTGCGAGAACAGCTTCTTGCCGTTCGACATCGACTCGGAGATCGCGGCCAGCCGCTGCGCCGGGTCGGTCAGGTCGGTGGCCAGGTTGCACAGCAGCGCGCCGATGTTGTTGCCGGTCGCGTCGCCGGTGTCGCGGCGGCGCAGCGACACCGGGACCATCGCGACCAGCGGCGCGTCCGGCAGCGCGCTCTGTTCGATGAGGTAATCGCGCAGCGCGCCGGAGCACATGGCGAGCACGACGTCGTTGCGGGACACGCCCGCGGCGGTCGCGACCTCGCGCACCCGGTCGAGCGGCCAGGACTGCGCGGCGAATCGGCGCGCGCCGCCGATCGGCACGTTCAGCATCGTCTTCGGCGCCTGCATCGGCAGCGTGAGCCGGTGCTCGCGGAACGCCTCGCGGGCCACCTTCGCCGCGGCCGGCGCGATACCCGCGACCTGCTCGAACGTCTTGCCCACCAGGGCGAACGGAGACGCCGGGGCGCGGCCGTTGCGGTGCGCGGCGGGCTTCTCGCGCGAACCCCACGGCGGCGGGCAGTCCAGGTCGGCCGGGTCGTCCGACAGCGTTCCCTGCAGGTGCCGCAGCGCCGAAACGCCGTCCATCAGCGCGTGGTGGATCTTCGAGTACACCGCGAACCGGCCGTCGCGCAGTCCTTCGATGAGGTGCGTTTCCCACAGCGGCCGGTGCCGGTCGAGCAGCGTGCTGTGCCAGCGCGAGGTGAGTTCGAGCAGTTCGCGGATCCGGCCCGGCTGCGGAAGCGCGGAATGCCGGAAGTGGTAGTCGAGCTCCAGATCGGTGTCGCGCGACCAGCGCACGTGCCCGACGGTGTTCACCGGACGGCTCGGCCGCATCCGGAACACGCCGCGCATGTTGTCCGATTCCAGCAGGTTCCGGCGGAGGTCGCGCAGGTAGTCCTCGCCCGCGCCCTCGGGTTTGCGGAACAGCTGGAGCCCGCCGACGTGCATCGGGTGTTCGCGGGTCTCGACCATCAGGAACATCGAGTCGGTCACCGGCATCAACGGCATTGCGCCACCCCTTTCCGCCGCCGTGGGGACCTCGGCGTCCCCGGCCCCCGGAGTGTACGCACGAAAAAGGCGGTGTCTCAGATCTCGCGGCCAGGTGGGGGACAACGGGGCGGCGCGGCGATGACAAACCCTGTCCGGTGACGTGTCTGCGGCTGCTTACGGGGGGCGGATACCATCGCTGGCGTGGCAGGACGGACTGGAGCTCAGCAGCTGGGGGACGCGCTCACGGCTCTCGGGACCGAGGTGGTGTTCGGCCTGCCGGGAGTCCACAACCTGCCGCTGTGGGAGGCGTTGGCGGGCACCGGGATCCGGCTCGTCAACGTCCGGCACGAACAGACCGCGGGATACGCCGCCGACGGTTATGCCCGCAGGACGGGAAAACTCGGCGTCGCGCTGGTGACCACCGGCCCCGGCGCGGCGAACACGCTCGGCGCGGTCGGCGAAGCGATGGCGTCGGCGGCCCCGGTGCTCGTGATCGCCACGGACATCCCGTCGACGCTGCGCCGTCCGGGTGTCGTGCGCGGGGTGCTGCACGAAACTTCCGACCAGCAGGCGATGTTCGCGCCGGTCACCAAGGCGGGGTTCACCGTGCACCGCGCTGATCAGATCGGCACGACGCTGCACCGCGCCGCCCGGCTCGCGCTGATGCCGCAAAGCGGCCCGGTGTATTTGGGCATTCCGACCGATTTCCTCCGGGAGACCACGCCGCCGCGCGAACCGCCCGCGCCGCCCGCCGAACGCGTGCTCGACCTGCCGGACCTGCCTCGCGCGTCGGAGCTGCTGGCGTCCGCGCGCCGTCCGCTGATCTGGGCGGGCGGCGGCGCGCTGCGCTCCGAAGCCGGGGAAGCGATCGGGCAGCTCGCGCAGCGGCTGGCCGCGCCGGTGCTCACCACGTTCGGCGCGCGCGGCCTGCTTCCGCTCGAACATCCTTGCCTGGCCCCGAATCCGGTGCACGCGCCGGAGGTCGGGCAGCTGTGGGACGAGGCGGACGTGGTGCTCGCGATCGGCACCGACTTCGACGGCCTGATGACGCAGAACTGGCAGATGCCCGCGCCGCCGAAGCTGATCGCGATCAACGTCGACGCGGGCGACGCGGCGAAGAACTACCGGCCGGACGTCACCCTGGTCGGCGACGCCCGCCGCGTCGTCGAATCCCTGCATCCGGAAACGCGCCCCGGCCTGGACGAGCTGACCGCGCGGCTGGCCGGCATCGGCCGCCGGGTGCGCAGGCGCATCCGCGACGAGGAACCGCAGGCCGCCGACTTTCTGTCCACTTTGGAGGAAGTGCTCCCGGCGGACGGGACGATCGTCACGGACATGTGCGTCGCCGGGTACTGGATCGGCGGCTTCCACCGGGTCCGCGCGCCGCGGCGGCTGGCGTACCCGATGGGCTGGGGCACGCTCGGCTACGGCTTCCCGGCGTCGCTCGGCGCGGGCGCGGCGGCCGAGGCGACCGGCGGCGGTCGCGTCCTGTGCGTCACCGGCGACGGCGGTTTCCTTTACGCGGTAGGGGATCTGGCGACGCTCGCCGAGGAACAGCTGCCGGTGACGGTCGTGGTCGTGGACGACGGCGGCTACGGCATGCTGCGTTTCGACCAGGACCAGGAAGGCCTGCCGCATCGCGGAGTCGACTGGGACAGCCCGGATTTCGTCGGGCTGGCCCGCTCGTTCGGCGTGCACGCGGACCGGGTGTCCGGCTTCGGCCGCGCGTTTCGCCGGCTGCTGAGCGAATTCGTGGAATCGGACGAGCCGAACGTGCTGGTGGTGCGCGCGAAGCTCAAGCCGCCGCTGAACACTTCGCCGCGGTGGTACCGGAAACGTCCGTGAGGGGAACCCTGAGGGACTCTGATTCCCTCAGGGTTCCCCTCACGGACGTCAAAAGTCCGCACCCGCACCCCGATCCGAAGATCACACGTCTGAAATCCAGTC
>NZ_JBEXMH010000051.1:0-74520 GCF_040610415.1 Amycolatopsis sp. NPDC004079
ACCACGCCGTCTTGTCGGTTGGGGGGTGCTTGTCAAGGCATCTTTCCCGCCTTGACAAGCACCCCCGAACCGTCAGCACACTTAGGCTTCGGGGTGGGGGCCCAACTCGTGCGCAATGTCGCCGCCAGGCGACGAGCCGTCAATTAGCACAAGCCCCAGTAGCAACCCGAGCAGTCTGCGACGGAGCAGCATCAACCTCACTGCGCACCTGATCCGCAGTCAACGTAAACCCAGTATCCGGATCCTCAACCGCAGCCCCAAAAACCACCCCGATGACATCCCCGTCAGGAGTAATCATCGGCCCCCCAGAGTTCCCGCTCCGCACAGTCCCGCGAACAGTGAACACATCCCGCTGCACAGTATTAGCGTCGTAAATATCCGGCCCACGCAAGTTAATCCGCCCCCGAACCCGAGCCGGAGTAGCCGTATAAGGCCCATCCAACGGATACCCCAGCACCACCGCATTGTCCCCAGCCTTCGCAGTCTGCGGAGCAAACGGCAACACCGGAGCCTTCAACCCAGGCACCGCCAGCACGGCAACATCAACCTCAGGATTGAAATAAACAACCCGAGCCCGGTAATCCCCCGAAGTCGACTCAATCCCGACCTCGTCAGTCCCCGCCACCACATGCGCGTTAGTCATAACCCGCTGCGGCGCAACCACAAACCCGCTGCCCTCAAGCGCCCGAGAACAAGACGGCGCATTACCTCGAATCTTCACCACACTCGGATGCACCCGCTTAGCCACCGCGGACACATTGAGCGAAGTATCCGGCGGCGGCGTATCCGCGGAAGGAGCCTTCTCGAACGGCGACAACGCAGACGGAAACCCGGAAGCATCCAGCAACTTCCGCAAATCGCTGGGAAGCCCCTGCGCCTCAGCAGGCATCAGGTCATTGACCTCGCCCAGCACCACCGAGGAGTTGATCGACTTAGCCAGCCCAGGAATCGCCGAGACGGTAGTCAGCGGATTCGCCACCAGCCAAGCAACCACGAACACCGCGGCCGCCTGCAAGATCGCGCCGAGCGTCTTGTCGATGCCAGAGAGCTTGTCCGGATTGATCTTCTGTCGCAGCTTCCGCCCAGCCCACACACCGAGCGTCTCGCCGAGCACGATCAGGAACACGACCACTGCGAACGCGAAAGCCACCTTCGCGACTGGGCTGGTGAAGAGGCTGATCACGAACGGTGCCAGCTTCACCCCGGCCACCGCGCCCAGCGCGACGCCCACGAGCGCGGGCAGCGCGACGATCACGCCCTGGAACGCGCCGGAAACCGCCGCCATGACCGCGAGCAGCAGGACGACGACATCGACCCAGTTCACCGCGCCGTCACTCCTCGCCAGTGCCGTCCCGGACCGCCGACCGGCCCTGATGTTCGGCCCACGCTACGTCAAGCTCGCGCACATCGCCGGTGTCCCACGCCCGTTCCCAGCCGCCGAGCGACAGCAGCACGGACAGCAGACCAGCGGTGAAACCCCACACGAACAGGCCGTCAACCGTGAACGCCGGCCCCCGCCACGACGCGTCGCCGCGACGCACGGTGAACCGATTCGCCGGGTCCGCGAGGTCGGCCAGCGAAACCCGCGCGACCGCCGCTGTCTCGGCCGGATCGACCGCCCGCACCGGCGACGGCGTGTGCCAGTGCGCCAGCACCGGCGTCACCGCGAACTTCGACACCGGCACGAACAGCTCCGGCAGCACCGCGACCGGCAGAATCCCCGACGGGTCGACGCCGGTCTCCTCTTCGGCCTCGCGCAGCGCCGTGCCGACCGGACCGTCGTCGCCGTTCTCCGCGCCGCCGCCGGGGAACGAAACCTGCCCGGCGTGCGAGCCCAGCGTGTCCGCGCGGCGCTGAAGCAGGACGTCCGGACCGTCTCCGCCAGGCCGTTCGCCGAACAGGATCAGCACCGCGGCGGCGCGGGTGAGCAGGTCTTCCGGCGGGCTGAACCGGGTGAACGTGCGGCTGTCGACCTCGGCGGACACCTTCACCAGCGGCCGCAGCCACTCCGGCACGGCTTCGGGTTCGACGAGCGGTCCGGTCATGAGTAGTCCTTCACAGCAGCGCGCACCTGGTCAGTGTTGTCGAACAACCGCGGGTTCGCGATGAACCGGACCTGGCCGTCCGCGGTGACCAGGTACGACGCGGGCAACGACGAGGGCGCCTTGAGCGCGGTGCGGATGGGACCGGTCTGGCCGTCGCCGTCATAGAGCGACGGAAGATGCACACCGAGTCGCGTGAACAAGCCCAGCCCGTCGGCAGCCGGGCTCGCGACCTGCACGCCAACGACGCGCACGGCACCCGGCTCGGCGGCGTACCGCTGCAGCACCGGCAATTCCGTGCGGCACGGCTGGCACCACGACGCCCAGACATTGACCAGCACCGGACCGCCGCCGAGAACCTTGCCGACGTCCACCCGGGAACCGTCGCCGAGGCAGTCCGCCTCGATCCCGGACAGCTGGCCGACCTCCTTCGCCGCGGCGGGCGGGCAAGCCTCGAGCTTCGCCGACCCTCGCGCGGCCGTGAGGTCGCCGGGCGCGGGTGGCGCGGAGGTCGCGTCGCCCCCGCGAAGCGTCAGCACCGCGACCAGCGCGGCCACCGCCAGCACCGCGACCCCGAGCGCCCATTTGGTGACTGCGGTCACCCGCGCGCCGCCAGCTCGAGGATGTGGTCCTTCTCCGGGCCTTTGACGAGCTTCGCGGCCACTTCGAACTCAGTGGGCCCGGCGCCGAACGACGGGCAGTCCTTGCGCAGCGGACACGCGCCGCAGGCCGGTTTCCGCGCGTGGCACACGCGGCGGCCGTGGAAAATCACGCGGTGGGACAGCATCGTCCACTCTTTCCGCGGGATCAGCTCGCCGACCGCGTGTTCGACCTTGACCGGATCCTCTTCAGCGGTCCAGCCCCAGCGCCGCACGAGGCGGCCGAAGTGAGTGTCCACTGTGATTCCAGGCACGTCGAAAGCGTTGCCGAGCACGACATTCGCGGTCTTGCGGCCGACGCCGGGCAGCGTGACGAGGTCGTCCAGTTTCTTCGGCACCTCGCCGTCGTAGCGCTCCACGAGCGCCGCGCCGAGACCCAGCAGCGAATTCGCTTTCGCCCGGAAAAACCCGGTCGTGCGCAGGTATTCCTCGAGTTCGGAACGCTCGGCTCCGGCGTAATCGGCGGCGGTGCGGTACTTCGCGAACAACGCGGGCGTGACCAGGTTCACCCGCACGTCCGTGGTCTGCGCCGACAACACCACCGCGACCAGCAGTTCCAGCGGATTCGTGAAGTCCAGCTCCGCCTTCGCGTCCGGATAAACCTCGTCGAGGCAACGTTTCATCCGCCGGGCGCGTCTCACGAGGGCGAGCCGGCTTTCTTCGCGGTCCGCGCGGGGCCCGTTCGGGACAACAGGGGGCACCCCGATAGCCTACGGGCGAGTCGGACGAGCCGGTCGGGAGCATCCGCCGGTGGACGGCCGAACCGCCAGAGCACCACCTCTGCGGGCCGCGCGTCCGCCCTGAGCGAGGATCTGGAGATCCATGACCGAGTGCGTCACCGACAACAGCGGAGCTGTGGCATGACCGTGTGGTTCGTGATCTTGGTCCCGCTGGTGATCATGTTCTTCGCGTTGTTCATGGAGCGGGTCGAGAGCAGGCTCAAGCACGTCGCGGTCCAGGAGAACGAGGTCGAGGAGTTCCTGGAGCAGGCTCAGCCCAACGAGGTCAGGGCCCTGTACGGGCACGGGATCGGCCGCGCGCTCGAGCTGTTCCGGCTTCGCCGGCTCGGCGGACGGGCAGCCAGGCTACGCGCGCGCAAGGTGCGGAGTTAGGCTGCTCAGTCGGACGTGATCGTTCCAGGCAGCCGCGCCGGGCGCGGCGAGCCGACGAGCGATCTGCCCGACACGCCCTAGACTGACGCGAAAGTGATCGGCGACACTGCCTTCGGCATGCGAAGGAAGTGATCGTTTCTCGACGAGGAGGCACCCGAGGTGGACGAAACCCTGGCCCGTGCGGGCATTTTCCAGGGTGTGGAGCCGGCAGCGGCGGAGGCGCTGGCCCAGACCTTGGAATCCGTGGAGTTCCCCCGCGGCCATGTCATCTTCAACGAGGGCGAGCCGGGCGACCGGCTGTACATCATCCAGTCCGGCAAGGTGAAGATCGGCCGCAAGTCCCCGGACGGCCGCGAGAACCTGCTGTGGATCGCCGGTCCGTCCGACATGTTCGGCGAACTGTCCATCTTCGACCCCGGCCCGCGCACGTCCGGCGCCACGACGGTCACCGAGGTCCGCGCGGTCACCATGGACCGCCCGGCGCTGCGGCAGTGGATCGCCACCCGCCCGGAGATCGCCGAGCAGCTGCTGCGCGTGGTCGCGCGCCGCCTGCGCCGCACGAACAACATGGTCGCGGAACTGATCTTCACCGACGTCCCCGGCCGCGTGGCCCGTGCGCTGCTGCAGCTGGCGCAGCGCTTCGGCAGCCAGGAGGCGGGCCTGCTGCGGGTCACGCACGACCTGACGCAGGAAGAGATCGCCCAGTACGTCGGCGCGTCCCGCGAGACCGTCAACAAGGCGCTGGCCGACTTCGCCCACCGCGGCTGGCTGCGGCTCGAGGGCAAGAGCGTCCTGATCCTGGACCCGGAGCGGCTCGCTCGCCGCGCCCGCTGATCTTCCCCCGAGTGGGTTAATCCGCACGGGTTTTTCGAAGGCCACCTCCTACCGGGGGTGGCCTTCGTGCATCTATCCCCCACAAGAGCGGCATTCCGCCGCGGGCCCGTGTCGCCGCCGGTTTCCGCGCGTCCGGCCAGGAAAATGACAAGAAGCCGGGCGCCACCCCCGACGTGGCGCACCGGCTCCTCGCCTGCGCACGGATCATCCCCCGACGACCCGCGCTCCCCGCCCTCCGGACCAGGCCCCGACCCATATGCCGGAGGGAGCTGGGTGCTGCAGTGCTGTCCAGCCCGCAATGGGCTGTCGTTCAACCATCACGGCCAAAACTCACGAATTCAAGGCCATTCACCCTCAAGGACGCCAAGACCGCGTCTTCGTTGCACTAGTTCACGAAGAATCCAGCTGCTGTTACCGGATCGAGACCTCTAGTTCGCGCAAGCGAGCAACCACCGCCGCCGGAGCGGGCTGCCCGGCGATCTGGGCGGCGAGGGACTCGGCGGACACCCGGTACTTTTGCTCGCCGAGCACCGTCTGGACCGCGTCGAGAATCCCGTCGCCGGAGTCGGCCACGATCCCCGCCTCCGCCGCCCGCACCTGCGCGGCGACTTCGAAATGATCAGCCGCCAGCGGCGAAACCACCAGCGGCACCCCGTGCGCGAGCGCGCCGAGAACGGTCGCCGAACCGCCGTGGCAGACCACCGCGTCGACCGCGGGCAGCAGTTGGGTCTGCGGCACGAATTGCTCGATCCGCACGTGGTCGGGTTGCTCCCCGAACCGGCCGACGTCGCCGTCGCGGCCGATTGTCGCCACGACGTTCACCGGCTCGTCGCGAAGCGCGGCCACCATCCCTTCCAGCACACCGGGCCGTGCGTTGTGGGTGGTGCCGAGGGTGACGTAGACGGTTCGGTCGTACGGCAGCCTGTCGAGCACCGCCGGGCGCGGACCAGGCGTCGGGACCACGTCGGCGGGCAGGAGCGGCCAGCGCGTCGGGTACTCCCACGGGACGTCGGCCGGACTCAGCCCCTCGGGCCAGAAGTCCAGGTACGGCACGGTGTCGCGCGGCGGCAACCCGTCGAGGCCTCGCTGGCGGACCAGGCCGTTGGCGACTTCCCAGGCTCGTTCCATTGTCGCGGCGGACTTCGGCGGGCCGATCGCGTGCATCGCGTACGGGACGCCGACCAGGCACGCAGCCATCACAGCCGCGCGTTCGGCGAGGTTCGCGATGATGAAATCGGGCCGCCAGTCGCGGACGAACTCGACCATGTCGTCGAGCCGTGCGGCTGCCCCGAGGCCGACCATGTACTCGGCGACCAGGTGGGATAGCCGTTCGGCCGCGGTCATCCCGGCCATCTCCTCGCGGGCCCGCTGCCACATCGCAGCCGCGGCGGCAGGATCGCTCGGCCGTCCCACGGAGACGGCCTGCAGCCCAGTGTTTTCCAGGTACCGCATGGCTTCCGGACCGGTCACGAACGCGACCTCGTCCCCGGCTTTCCGTGCCGCCTGGGCGAGCGGCAGCATCGGCGCGATATGGCTGTATCCAGCTCCGGAGGAGAACATCAGCCGCATCGCGCGAGCGTAGCGACTGACCCGATCGGGCGTGACCAAGACGACCAGAAAATAACTGGTACCTCCGTACCAATTTCGCCATACTGGTACGCGTGTCCCAGTCTGCCCATTCCGAAGGCCGCACCACGCTCGCCGACTACCGTGCCGCGCTGACCGCCCCTGGCTCGCGCGGCCCGGTGATCGCGTCGATCCTGGCCCGGCTCCCGATCGCGATGATCGGCATTTCCGCGCTGCTGTACGTGCAGCGCGAAACCGGTTCGTTCGCCGCGGCCGGGCTGGTCTCGGCGAGTTCGCTCGCCGGGGTCTCGGTGGGCGCGGTCGTGCAGGGCAGGCTGATCGACCGGTTCGGCCCGAGCCGTCCGCTGCTGATCGTCGCCGCCGTGTTCGCGCTGTCGATGGCGTCGCTCGCGATCGCGATCGAGGCGCACCTGCCGACGTTCGCGCTGATCCCGCTGGCCGCCGCGACCGGGCTTTCGGAACCGATGGTCGGCTCCGCGTCGCGGGCGCTGTGGACGAAAATCCTGCCCGAAGGGCCAGCCCGCAACGCCGCGCTGTCGTACGAGGCGATCAGCATGGAGGTCTTCTTCATTCTCGGCCCCGGCATCGCGGGCCTGCTGATCACCGCGCCGTGGGCGGGCACCGGCATGGTCGTCGGCTCGATCACGATGGTCACCGGCGCGGTGCTGTTCGCGCTGAACCCGACCGTGCGTGCGTGGGGTCCGGCCCCGAAGGCCAAGACTCCGCTGCTCGGCGCGCTGGCCAGCCCCGGCATGCGGACGCTTGCGTTGGCAGCGCTCGGTTTCGGCATGGTGATCGGGTTCGTGGAGGTCGCTGTGCCCGCCGCCGCAACGGAATCCGGCCACCCCTCGCTGAGCGGTTTGCTGCTGTCGGCGTGGTCGCTGAGCTCCGTGGCGTTCGGCGTGGCCTACAGCCTGCACCCGTGGCCGCGCCGCCTCGGCCTGCGCCTGCCGATTTTGCTGGGCGGATTCGGCGCTTTCGTCGCGCTGCTTGCCCTTCCGTCGAGCCTGTGGGCGCTGGCGCTGCTGTTGCTGCTGGCCGGCGCGATGATCACGCCCCAGTCGACGACCCACTCCGCGGCGATCGAGGTCGTCGCTCCGCGCGGCACTGCGGCCGAAGCGTTCGGGTGGGTCCTCACGGCGGTCACGCTGGGTCTCGCGGCCGGGCAGTCGGTGAGTGGCTACCTGGTCGAGCATTCCGGGACGGCTGCGGCTTTCTTGGCCGCCGGGGTGGCTGGGGTCGCGTTGGCCGGGGTGGTGTGGCTGCTGCGCGGGACCGTACGGGCTGCTTCGCCCGCGGTTGCTGACGCTGCACTCGTTGGGGCTGCGGGCTAGGCGTTTCGCCCACCGTCCGTGCCCGCGCATATCGATGTGTTTCCGCAGCTCAACAGCCTTGGCTCACGTTTTTGTCGGTGGTCGCCGTTACGTTGCGTGGCATGGATCTCACTTCTTTCGTACGGCCGCTAGCGGCCGTCGTGACCGCCGCTAGCCGACTCCTCTCGAGGCAAGCCCGCCTGCGCTTGCGGGCGAACGCTGACGGTCTCGTCGTGTCCGGCAACGACCGCGACCTGGCCGTCCAGCTGTCCTGCCCGGCGACGACGCATCTCGACGGCGAAGTCGTAGTGCCAGCCGCGCCTTTCGCCGAAACGGTCCGCATGCTGGACGTCGACCAGGTCCGGCTCGCCGTCGAAGGAACCCGCCTCGCGATCCGAACGGACAATGCCCGCTTCGCCTTGCCCCTCCTGGACCGCGACCTGCTGCACGATCCAGCGCCGCCACCCTTACTGTCCAAAGTAGACGGTGTTGCCCTGGGCGCTGCTTTACGCACCGTCGCAGGCACCGCCGCGAAAGACGACCCGCTCCCGGTCTTCACCGGCGTACGAGTGCAATCCATCGGCGACGAACTCTGCCTGACAGCCTCAGACCGCTACCGAATGGCCGTAGCCCGTCTGCCGCTGCAGGAGGTCATGGAGCCCATCGACGTCCTGGTCCCAGCCACCTTGCTGACCGAAGCCGCCCGCCACGGTGCCGGTGCGATGGGACTGCACGCCGACACCGGCCACTTCGCCCTGAGCTGGCCCGGCGGCATCGTGACGACGGCAGTCCTGGACGCGGGCTTCCTGTCCGCAGACGCAATCCCGTCCGATGCGGTCGACACAGAAGTCGAGGTAGGCGCCGACGAGCTAGCCGCCGCCATCCGCCGGGTCGGCGTCTACTCCGAAGACCGCCGCGTCCTGACCCTGGAAGTCGGCGACGCACACCTCCGCCTGGCCAGCGCCCGCCAAGACACCGGCGAGGCAGAGGAACACCTGAAGGCAAACGTTTGCGGCGGCCGGACCTCGCCGTCCTTCCAGGCCCGGTACCTCCTGGACGCACTAGCCCCGTTCACCGGAGGACGAGTGCGACTGGCGATCCAGCCAGGGCTGCGAGCGTGCGTCCTGACTCCGGCGGACGAGGACGGACGGGAGGTGGGATTGAAGTACTACCTGATGCCGATGCTGCCTCGGTGACCGGCGCTCACTGACTCCAGTGCTCGCCGACTCCGTGCTCGCGCGGACGGCCGATTCGCACCAGGAGGGATGCGCTCCGGAATCGTCGCGGTCCGACCGCACGGTGCCAGGCCCCGCTCCGGGGCGCTGCTGCCGGAGTGAGAGGGAACCAACCTGGATTGCGCGAGCCGGGTCGGGCGAGCAGCGTGCAACTCACCCACGCCATGCCGGGTCGGGCCGAGCCGGGTTGGGCGGAGCGAGCCGGATTGCGCGAGCAGCGTGCAACTCACCCACGCCATGCCGGGTCGGGCCGAGCCGGGTTGGGCGGAGCGAGCCGGGTTGCGCGAGCAGCGTGCAGCTCACCCACGCCATGCCGGGTTAGGCCGAGCCGAACTGGCCTGAGTCAGGTCGCCTGTCGCTGAGCCGGGCCGGTGCTGGCCGCAGCACCTCCGAGCAAGCCGGGAGCTCATCCGAGCCTCCCCGGCGCGTCCGAGGCAAGCGCCCAGCGCCACGAACCGCAGCGCGCCCGGAACCGCTCTCAGGCAGCCGTCTCCGCAGCTACTGCGGCCTTGACCTCGTCGAAGGTCGGGTTCACCAGCGCGGTCGACCCGACAATGACCGTGGGCACGGTCTCGTTCCCGTTTGCCACTGCGCGCACTCGCTCCGCCGCGCCCGGCTCTTCCCAGATGTTGATTTCCCGCACCGGCAGGCCGCTCTCCAGCAGTGGGCGGCGCAAAGCCGAGCAGAAGCCGCAGCCTGGGCGCCAGTAGAACTCGACCTCGACGTTGCTCATTGTCCGTCCTCCGAAGAAGCCCGTAGGTAGTCCAGTTGTGCGCGCACGCTCGCCTCGGCCGGAGCCCACAGCGCGCGGTCGACGTCGGCGTAAACGATCTCGACCACTTGCCGCGGGGTCGCGTCTTCGCCGAGCTGTCGCAAGGCGGAACGCACCTGATCCAGGCGCTGTTCCCGGTGCGCCAAATACTCCCGTGCGGTCGCGGGCAGGTCCGGCAGCTCCGGGCCGTGTCCGGGCAGGCCCGGCGTGCCGGTGGGCAGGGCGATCAGGGTGCGCAGCGAGCGCAGGTAGTCGCCAAGGTCGTGCAGGACCGTCGTGCCCCGGCCGAGGATGGTGTCTCCGGTCAGGATCTGGCCCGCTACCAGCAGTGATACCGAATCGTCGGTGTGGCCGGGGGTGTGCAGGACGGTGAAGTCCAGGCCGCCCGCGGCAATGACATCACCGTCGGCGAAGGGGGGTGCGTCGATGCAGAGGGAAGGGTCGAAGGCTCGGACGGGCGCGCCCGTTTTCGAGGCGAACCAGGGTGCGCCTTCGGCGTGATCCGGGTGGTGGTGCGTCAGCAGGATCAGCTCGACGGGGCCAACGCCTGCGAGTTTTTCCAGGTGGTCGAGATCGTGGTAGCCGGGGTCGACGACCACGGCGCCAGCGGCGTCACCACCGCGCAGGACCCAGGTGTTGGTTCCCTCCAACGTCATCGTCGACGGGTTGTTCTCCAACAGCACCGACGCGGTCGCGGAAACACGGCGCAGCACGCCATAAGCAGGAGCGGTCACTCAGGACTCCGAAGTATCGAGGACAACGCGGATGTTCTCGCCGTCCCGGACAAGGGTCGGCACGGTCTTCACGATCTCGCGCGGCTCGGCGAGCACCGCATCGGCCTCGGAAAACTCGGTGAGTTCGACGAGGGTCAGCCAGGTCGGCGGCATCAGCGTGCGACGGCCTTCGCGCGCGTCCGCGACTGCCTCGGCGGGCGGTTGCCAACCGGCGGCGGCGGCTTCGGAGGTCGCGCCGTCCGCGCGCTGGCCTTCGGGGAGCTTCGCGACGAAAAAGCGGGTGTCGTATCGACGCTGCTCCTGCGGCGGCGTGACCCAGTGCGCGTACGGGTGCAGCAGGTCCGCACGCAAGGTAAGCCCGGCGTCGGCGAGGAAACCGGCGAGCGAGATTTCCCGTGACTCCAAGGCTTTCCGCGCTTCGTGATACGGCGCGACGTCGGCGACCACCGAGTCCTCGGTCCCGGCCAGCAGCACGCCGGACTCCTCGAACGTCTCCCGCACCGCGGCGCACACGAGCGCGCGGGCGAGGCTTTCGTCGCAGGTGAACTGCTCGGCCCACCACGACGGCGGCGGACCAGCCCATGCCACGGACGCGTCGGCGTCGCGCGGGTCCACCCCGCCGCCGGGGAACACAGTCATCCCGCCGGCGAACGCCATGCCCATCACTCGGTGCTGGAGGAAGACCTCCACGCCGGGCGAGGTGTCCCGCAGCAGGATCACCGTGGCGGCGTCCTTCGGGGTCGCCGGCGGGCCATCCGCGTTGTCCCGGATCGCGATGCCGGGACGGGCGGGGATGT
Organism: Amycolatopsis sp. NPDC004079; assembly: GCF_040610415.1. Taxonomy (NCBI): domain Bacteria; kingdom Bacillati; phylum Actinomycetota; class Actinomycetes; order Pseudonocardiales; family Pseudonocardiaceae; genus Amycolatopsis; species Amycolatopsis sp. NPDC004079. The sequence continues at coordinate 11,086 of NZ_JBEXMH010000051.1, forward strand.
CGAAAACGAATTCACGCGGCCGTTCCACCCGGGCAACATACCTCGCAATCCGTACGCGTCGCGGATTACTTGTGTCACCTCGCGACGGTCCGTGAGGGGAACCTTCACGGAATCAGAGTCCCTCGGGGTGGCCCTCACGGACCGCAACGCGAGCCAGCCCAAAGCCGCCGCCTCGCGTCCGGTCGCCCGAAAGCCGCGAAGGGCTCCTTGAGGGAATCTGATTCCCTCAAGGAGCCCTTCACGTACCCAGAGACCCTCACGGACCGAAAACCGGTGAAGGGCCCTCGCCGGAATCGCGAGGGGCCCTTCACCGAAACAAACAGTCAGGACCAGTGCTGGTCCCCGCCGGAACGGGACGCGCCGTTGAGCCGCAACCGGGCGGCCTCGGCACGTTCGCGTTCAGCCAGTTCCTCGTGCAGCTCGCGCAACAGGGCACGGTCGCGTTCGGACAGGCTCGGATCGTCCAGATCCAGCGCGGGCAGCTCGACCACCTCGTGCATGCTCGGCTTGCCCGCGGCGATCTCGCGACCCTTCTCCGGATCCTCGGCCAGCGCGCGCCGCAGCTGCGCCACCTCGGACGGCGTCAGGTCCGACGTGCGCTCGGCGCGCGTCTCCGACCCGGCCGTCCGCGGACGTTCCGAAGCGGCGGGCTCAGCCGCTGGCTCCGGCATGGCGACCGGTTGGGCGGGCACGGCTTGCACGATCGGCACCACTGGCGCGACCGGAACCACCGGCTCCGCGGCGGCTACCGGTTCCGGCTCAGGCTGACGGTGACCGTGGCGGCTCGGGGCTTCGGCGACCGGTTCGGGCACCGGGGCCGGAGCGGGCGCCGGGGCGCTGCGCTGCGGCGTCGGTTCCGGCCGGTAGTCCGGGGCCGAATGAGTGCTGCCGGTGACCCACACCGGGCTCGCGACAGCTCCCGCGGCCTGGTGGTAATCCGACTGCGGGATCCCCGGGCCGCTCACCTCGACGACCGAGCGGATGCCCGCCCGGCGCAACGCGGTGTCGACGCGGAAAGCGACCGCGGGCGGATTGCCCTCCGGACCCAGCTCGACCAGCACGACCCGCTGCGGCAACGCGCCCGGCACGCTGCCCGCCGGGGTGTTGCGCCACACCGCGTGCACGGAACGCACGTCGGGCAGCACCTGCAGGGTGCGGTCGAGCGCCTCGGCGAGACCGAACTCGGGCTGGTTGTCGCCCGTGAACCGGTGCGTGTGCATCGGCTCGTGGTCGGTGACCAGCAGGTCGTTCGCGAGCGTCGCGTCCGATCGGCTCATCTCGAGGACCAGCGCCAGCTCGCGCTGTTCGGCCTCGCTCACCCCGATCCGGCCCGCGATCAACGTGCCGGTGGTGAGTTCCACCGCCTCGTCGATGTGGGCACGGGCGATCAGTTCCCGCGCTTCGGTAAGGGCGCTGTCGTCGATGCGGCCCGCCAGGGCCAGCAACAAGTTATGCAGGCGCAGGGGCACCGAGAACCCGTCCATCGGGCCGTCGTGAACCTCCACCATGGCTCTGCTCCTCCCAGCTCGCCTGGCGGCAACGAGCGTTAAGCGGCGACAAGTCGATGACCGGCGCCCGCGGCGCCTACGCAGACCAGCTCGGACTCGGCGAGCGCGGCCCGGTGGTACCCGGGAAGGTCGAAGCGCGGCGGGATGACCTCGACGCTGGGTTCCTCGTCCCCCATGACCCGCAGCACCCGCTGCAGTTCACCGGTGAGCCGGGGCTGTCCCGCGGTCGCCGTCACCAGCAGGACACGCTTCGCCCCGCCCTCGCCGGAAGCGCCGAGGCGCCGCCAGCTCTGCCGTACTTCCCCCACATCCGCGCGTCCACGCAACGTCGCGTGGAGCAAGACGGACACAGAGTCGACGGAGTTCACCCATTCGGGCGCACTCTGCGTGAATGTGTACCTGGTCTCGGTGACGTCGTCTACCCCCAGGGTGGAACTCACCTGGTGCCAGTCGGCGCCGTGCGGGATCAGACCGGCCACGAGCAGGCGGTACTCCGCCTGGTCCAAATCGATCCTGTGCTTGAGCAAAGACCTCGGCAGGGTCCGCGCGAGCGTCCCCATCGCGCCTTCGCCGAGCCAGTCGCGGAATCGCCACAACAGCTGGTCCGGCGTGCGGCCCGCGAGCCGCAGCAGCAGTTCGTGCAGGGACTGTTCGATGTCGGGGTCCATCACTCCACCTCCACGATCAGTTCGACTTCCACCGGCGAAGCGATCGGAAGCTCCGCGACGCCGACGGCCGACCGCGCGTGCACCCCGGCGTCGCCGAAGATCTCGCCGAGCAGCTCGGACGCCCCGTTCACGACCGCGGGCTGGCCGGTGAAGCCCTCCGCGGAGGCGACGAAACCGACCACCTTGACAATCCGGACAACAGAGTCAATGCCGACGAGGGCGTGCACCGCGGCGAGCGCGTTCAGCGTCGCCGTGCGGGCGTGGCCCTTGGCTTCCTCCGGGCTGACCTCGCCGCCGACCTTCCCGGTCGCGGCGAGCGCGCCGTCGACGAAAGGCAGCTGGCCGGAGGTGTAGACGTGCGAGCCGGTGCGCACGGCCGGCACGTACGCGGCCAGCGGTGCGGCGACTCCGGGCAGTTCGATTCCGAGTTCGGCGAGCCGGTCGCTCCAGGTCAACGCCGCCCCCTCAGCTCTTCGGCCGCTTCAGGTACGCGACGTGCTGTTCGCCGCTCGGGTTGGGCAGCACGGTCACCAGCTCCCAGCCGTCCTCGCCCCACTGGTCGAGAATCTGCTTCGTAGCGTGGATCAGCAGCGGGACGGTGGCGTACTCCCATTTGGTCGCACTCATGACTCGGGAGCGTAACCAAGCGGGCAAGGCCCCTCCGGACCGCCGCCGCCGAAAGCCCGTCACCCGTCCAGGGCAACGCCTGGCTAGGCCGGGTGAGTGTGGGTCACTTCACATCCGATCGTCGCTCGCTAGCGTGGGCACGTGGAGACCTGGCGGATCGTCGCGACCGTGCTGCTCGCCGTTGCCGGACTGCCGCTCGTGCTGGCCGTGATGGCCAAGACCCGGGACCGGGTCAACGATTCGGGCCAGGTCGCGATCGCGGGCGCGGTCACCCTCACCGGGCTGATCGTGGTGGCAGTGCTCACGCTGACCGTGCTGCCCGCCCTGGTGACCTGGATCGTCGTCGCGGCGGTCGCAGCTGCGGTCAGCGTCATGATGCTGGCCAGCTGAGCACCGGTTTAGTGTTGAGGATGTGACCACACCCTCCGCCGGCTGGACCGACGAGCTCGCCAGGGCCCGGCTGCATTTCGTCACCGGCAAGGGCGGAACCGGCAAGACCACGCTCGCCGCGGCGCTGGGTCTCGCACTCGCCTCGCGCGGGCGCCGGGTGCTCTTGATCGAGGTCGAGGGCCGCCAGGGCATCGCCCAGCTTTTCGACACCGAACCGCTGCCGTACGCGGAACAGCGGATCGCGTCGGTCCCCGGCGGCGGCGAACTGCGCGCGCTGCACATCGACGTCGAAGCGGCGCTGCTCGAATACTTCGAGATGTTCTACAACCTCGGTTTCGCCGGGCGGACGCTGCGCCGGATGGGGGCGATCGAGTTCGCCACCACGCTCGCGCCGGGCCTTCGCGACGTCCTGCTCACCGGGAAGATCAAGGAATGCGTCGGGCGCACGGAATCCGACGGCCGCCACACCTACGACGCGGTCGTCGTCGACGCGCCGCCGACCGGGCGCGTGGTGAAGTTCCTCGACGTCACCAAGGCGCTCACCGACCTCGCCAAGACCGGCCCGATCCGCGGCCAGGCCGACGGCGTCGTCCGGCTGCTGCATTCCGGCGAGACCGCCGTGCACCTCACCACGCTGCTGGAGGAGATGCCGGTGCGCGAAACCGTCGAGGCGGTCGCTGAGCTCGACGGTGCCGACCTGCGGCCGGGCGCGGTGCTGGTGAACCGGGTCCGCCCGCCGCGACTGCCCGCGCGCTCGGTGACCGCGGCCGCCGACGGCCGGGTGGACGCCGATCGGGTGCGCTCCGGCCTCGCCTCGGCCGGGCTGAACCTGCCGGAGGCGACGCTCGACGCGCTCGTGGAGGAAACCGTCGAGCACGCCGTCCGCGTCGCCGCCGAGCAACGGGCCCGCGAACAGCTCGCCGAGGCCGATCTGCCGACGCTGGAGCTGCCGGATCTCACCGACGGCGTCGACGTCGCCGCGCTCTACGAACTCGCCGAAACACTGCAGGAACAGGGGGTGCGCTGATGCCCGCCGACACGATGCTCGACGTGGACGCCCTCCTCGACGACCCGGCCAGCCGCGTGATCGTGTGCTGCGGTTCCGGCGGCGTCGGCAAGACCACCACCGCCGCGGCGCTCGCGCTGCGGGCCGCCGAACGCGGCAGGCAGACCGTGGTGCTGACGATCGACCCGGCACGCAGGCTCGCGCAGGCGCTCGGGCTGCGCGAACTGGGCAATCACCCGAAGCAGGTGCAGGTCGAGGGCTTCGAGCCCAAGGGCGAACTGTGGGCGATGATGCTCGACATGCGTCGCACGTTCGACGACATGGTGCGCGTGCACGCCGGACCGGAGCGGGCCGAGCAGCTGCTGCAGAACCCCTTCTACCAAACCATTTCCACGTCGTTCTCCGGCACGCAGGAGTACATGGCGATGGAGAAGCTGGGCCAGCTCGCGGCGACCGACGAATGGGATCTGATCATCGTCGACACGCCGCCGAGCCGGTCCGCGCTCGACTTCCTCGACGCGCCGACCCGGCTGTCCACCGCGCTCGACGGCCGGATGATCCGGCTGCTCACCGGCCCGGCGAAAGCGGGCGGCTGGGGTCTGCGCAAGGTGGTCAGCGCCGGGTTCTCGATGTTCGCCAAGGCCGTGTCGACGATCATCGGCGGCCAATTGCTCGCCGACGCGTCGGCGTTCATGCAGGCCTTCGACAGCATGTTCGGCGGCTTCCGCGAACGCGCGCGCAAGACCGCCGAGCTGCTGCGCTCGTCGGGCACGTCGTTCCTCGTGGTGGCCGCGCCGGAGCCGGACGCACTGCGCGAGGCGTCCTACTTCGTGGAGCGGCTGGCCGGAGAGTCGATGCCGCTGGCCGGTCTGGTCGCCAACCGCACACACCCGGTGCTCGCGCCGCTGTCCGCGACCGAAGCGCTGACCGCCGCCGAGTCGGTGCAGAACGCACCGCTCGCCGAGGCCGTGCTGCGGCTGCACGCGGACCGCGTCGCGCTGGCCGAACGCGAAAACCGCCTGCTGGCGCGCTTCACCCGCGCGCATCCGGAAGTGCCGCTGACCCGGGTGCCCGCGCTCGCCGGTGACGTGCACGACCTCGAGGGTCTGCGCGACATCGGAGCAAAACTGACGTCGTGAGCGGCTGCGCCTCAGCACAGCCGCTCACGAGCAGGTTTCAGCCCGCCGCGGCGGCCAGCGCGTCCCGCTTGGCCGCTTCGAGCAGGTCAGTCCAGCTGGTCACGTCCGGGCGACGGCGCAGCAGGGCGCGCCGCTCCCGTTCCGTCATCCCGCCCCAGACCCCGAAATTGATCCGGCCGTCGAGTGCCTCGGAGAGGCATTCGGTGCGGACCGGACACCCCATGCACACGGCTTTCGCCCTGTTCTGTTCGGCGCCTCGCACGAACAACCCGTCGGGATCAGCGTCCCGGCACGAGGCATCGACCCGCCAGCCAACCTGATTGGTTTGCATACCCCCAGCTCCCTCATCTGGTGTATGGCACCAGCGAAGGCGAAGCTCCCGCTCCCACCCCCGCGAGCGTTTCCCACTGCGCCGCACGTCGGTGACGGCACCTCCCCGGTGCCGCTGCCGCTGTCCGGACCAGCCAGGCTCCCACCCGGGCTGCTCCGTCTGTCGGCATCTACGTGAGACGTTGACGGACTGTAGGGTCCCTCGGTTCCCTCCGTCGAGACCTAGCATGCATTCCGTTACCTGAGGTCACGACACGGGGTCCCGTTATTGATCGCTCGCGGGGGCGCGCGGGTGTGAGGTCACGGAGGCGACACGGACCTTCAGTACCCTGGCTTTCGTGCGCAAAACGGATGGTCTTTTCAAGCTCATCGGCCTGTGCCTGCTGGCAGGGGTGCTGGTCGCCGGGATCATGTTCCCGGTGGTTGGCGCCGCGGGGGTCGTGTCCAACCAGGCGAGCGAGACGGTCGACAAGACGTCTTCCGACCTCGCCGACATCCCGCCGCCGCTGGTGACGACCATCACCGACTCCGGCGGCAAGCCGATCGCGACGCTGTACAAGCAGTACCGGATCCCGGTACGGCCGGACCAGATCAACCCGGCGCTGAAGTGGGCGCTGCTCTCAGCCGAGGACAAGGCGTTCTACGAGCACCACGGGGTGAACTGGGGCCGGACGCTGCGCGCCGCCGTCTCCAACACCGCGGGCGGGGACACACAGGGCGCCTCGACGATCACGCAGCAGTACGTGAAGAACTACCTGATCAACGTCGTCTACCGGGGCGACAAGAACGGCCAGGCCAAGGCGCAGGAGCAGTCGCTCTCGCGCAAGCTCAAGGAAGCCCGGATCGCGATCAACCTCGAGACGAAGCTCTCGAAGGACCAGATCCTCGCCGGCTACCTCAACATCGTCGAGTTCTCCCGGCAGATCTACGGGGTCGGAGCGGCCGCGCACGCCTACTTCAACACCACGCCGGAGAACCTGACCGTGCCGCAGGCCGCGCTGCTCGCGGGCATCGTGAACAACCCGATCGTCTTCGACCCGTGGAACCACCCGGACAAGGCGACCAAACGGCGCAACCTGGTCCTCGACCGGATGGTCAGCAACCAGAAGCTGGCGAAGGCGGACGCGGACAAGTTCAAGACGGAACCGCTCGGCGTGGTGCCGGACACCCCGCAGAAGCCCGCGTCGAACTGCACCGGGGCCGGGACCGAGAACGGCTTCTTCTGCCAGTACGTCCAGGACTACCTGCTCAAGGCCGGGATGTCGGAGGACCAGCTGTACACCGGCGGGTACACGATCAAGACCACGCTGGACGAGAAGGCCAACCACGAGGCGAAGGTCTCGGCCGAGCAACAGGTGAGCAAAACCCAGAAGAACGTCGCGAACACGCTTTCGCTGATCCGGCCGGGCAAGGACCGGCACGAAGTGGTGGCGCTCGCGGCGAACCGGGACTACGGCATCGACGCGGATCAAGGGCAGACGACGTATGCGCTCCCGTCCGGCGTGTTCAACACCGGCGGCGCGGGGTCGAGCTACAAGATCTTCACCACCGCGGCGGTGCTGAACCAGCACATCGCCGGGATCTACAGCAACATCCCGATCGGCAGCAGCTACGTCTCGCACGTCTTCACCGGCAGCCAGCCGCACTGTCCGGCGACCGGCGCGCCGAACACCCGCTGGTACTGCGTGGGCAACGCCGGTAATGGCTACCCCGAGTCGGGTTCGTTGCAGCAAGCACTGGCGACCTCGCCGAACACCGCGTTCGTGGCGTTGGAGGACAAGCTCGGCAGCACCGGGCCCGCCATCGACATGGCGACGAAGCTGGGCATGCGCGAGACCATGGCGAGCAACCCCGGCGGCGGAAAGGTCGACCCGAAGTCGACCGACGCGGGCAAGAACCAGTCGCAGGCGCAGGCCTACGGCCCCAAGGGCAACTACCCGGGCACGGGTGCGTTCACGCTGGGCTTCAGCCCGACGAGCGGCCTGGAAATGGCGAACGTCGCGGCGACCATCCTGAGCGGCGGCAAATGGTGCCCGCCGACCCCGCTGGCGTCGGTGACCGACCGCGACGGCAAACCGGTGCCGATCAAGGAAGCGGCGTGCGAGCAGGTCGTGCCGGAAGGCCTCGCGAACACCATGGCGGTCGGCATGAGCAGGGACGACCAGGAGCCCGGCGGCACGTCCGCCAAGGCCGCTCAAGCAGTGGGCTGGAACCGTCCGCTGGTCGGCAAGACGGGCACGACCCAGAACAACGGCTCGGCGACCTTCGTGGCCGGGACCCCGCAGATGGCCGGTGCGGCCATGGTGTTCCGTCCGGAAGGCGGCAGCGGCGGGCTTTGTTACGGCGGACCTGGCGACGTGTCCACCTGCGGCACCGGCAACATGTTCGGCGGCAAGACGCCCGCGCAGACGTGGTTCGGCGCGATGACGAACATCATGAAGGACCAGCCGGTCGTTCCGTTGCCGCCGGAGGATCCGGCGTATACCAACTGAATCCGGTGAAAACGGGGCGGGAGACGCGATCTCCCGCCCCGTTTCGCTTGTCCGGGCTCAGCGTCATCCGTTGAGCGCCGCCAGCAAAGAGAACCGCGATCGCCACCGCCCGACTCCGCATCCCTGCCGGGCTGGTCCAATCCACTTCGATCCCACGACGCCCAGCGTCCGATGTCGAGAGAACGCCGCTGAGACTCTCGCCCTACGCCAACCGGCACCGGCCACAGCGGACGACCTGATCGAACACGTATCCTCGACCTTGTGAGCACGCTCGGTAACGCCAGTCCGCCCGGGGGCACCGCGAAGCGGTTGGCCGCAGGGACCATCGCCCTCGGGGCCGCCACCCTCGGTTACGCCGTCGGCATCGAACGCCGCCGCTTCACCCTGCGGACCGCGGAACTGCCCGTACTCGCGCCCGGCACGCCGCCGTTCACCATCCTGCACGTCTCAGACCTGCACATGCTTCCCGGTCAGCAAGCCAAGCAGCGCTGGGTCGCCGCGCTCGGCGAGCTCGAGCCGGACCTCGTCGTCAACACCGGCGACAACCTCTCCCACCGCACCGCGGTCCCGTCCGTGCTCCGCGCGCTCGGCCCGCTGCTGGACCGGCCCGGGGTGTTCGTCTTCGGCAGCAACGACTACTACGCGCCCAAGCCCAAAAACCCCGCGCGCTACCTCATGCCGCGCGGCAAGAAGAAGCGCATCCACGGCACCCAGCTGCCCTGGCGCGACCTCCGCGCCGCCTTCGTCGAACACGGCTGGGTCGACCTCACGCACGTCCGCCGCACCGTCGACGTCGGCGGCCGCGCTGTCTTCGCCGCCGGAGTCGACGACCCGCACCTCCACCGCGACCGCTACTCCGACATCGCCGGACCCGCCGACACCACGGCGGCTGTCCGCCTCGGCGTCACCCACAGCCCAGAACCGCGCGTCCTCGACACGTTCGCCACCGACGGCTACGACCTCGTCCTCGCCGGCCACACCCACGGCGGACAACTCCGCATCCCCGGCTACGGCGCGATCATCACCAACTGCGAACTCGACCGCAGCCGCGCCCGCGGCGCCTCCCGCTGGGGAGCCCGCATGTGGCTCCACGTCTCCGCCGGACTCGGCACCTCCCCCTACGCCCCCGCCCGCTTCGCCTGCCCGCCGGAAGCGAGCCTGTTGACGCTGGTCCCGCGTGGATCCGGGGCTTCCGACCCCCGCAAACCGGCCCCGCGTAAAGCCGCGAAACCCGTCCGCTAGACTTACTCCCGACCCGCTAAGCAGTACCTCGGGGTGTGGCGCAGCTTGGTAGCGTGCCTCGTTCGGGTCGAGGAGGTCGTGGGTTCAAATCCCGCCACCCCGACGTATGAAGGCCGGGTAGTCACGAGATCGCGACTACCCGGCCTTCACGTTTCCCCGGTTCGACTGCTCCCCGTGCCGATCGCGACATCGGGATCCGGGTGCGGCAGGCGTGCCCATCTGTCGCGGAATTTCCTGGAACGCCGGTCGAGTCGCGATGTGCAGGGGACAGGCAGCCGCGATGCTGATCCAGGTGGTTCTGCACTCGCCACGAAATCGGAAAGCAATTACCTTTCCGGGACCGCGGCGGCTATTCTGCCGCAGTGGTTTCGACGGCGAGAACGGTAATCCTGGTTCTCGGGCTGGCCCTGATCGCGCTGGGAATCGCCGCTGTTTGCGGGCTTCTCTTCGTTCTCGCGTTAAGCCGCGGCGGTCAAGGCTGGGTCAACGCGGACGCGGCGTTCACCACGTTCGCGGCGGGTGCGGTCTGGACCCTGCTGACAGGCGGATTCGCGGTCCGGCTGTCTCGGCGGATGTACAGCCGGACGCTCTGCCCCGCCGGGATGTTCTGCGTCGCGCTCGGCGCGATACCCGCCGTCCTCGCGGCAGCGGGTGTTTTTTCCGGCCATTCCCGGTAATCCCGCCCGCGCTAGCAGGTAGCGGTCAGCTCTTGCCAGCACTGCTGGAAGTCGCCGACGGCGGCGGTTCTTGCCCAGGACCAGGCGGAACGAGCCGCGGAGGTCACCTGGTCACGATCGTTCGCGCCGGATTCCGACAGGGCGACGGCCAGCCGGGATTCCATGTAGGCGGCCAGGGATCGGTAAGACAGCTCTTCACGGAAGCGAGCGCGCTCGACGATGTCGGTGAATCCGGCGTTGGCGACGTGGGCGGCGATAGCGCGACCCGCGAAGGGGTCGCCGCCCGCGCGGCGGCGTACGAGGTAATAGCCGCGCAGTGCGGCGTCCACGTTTGCCGTTCTGGGCCGGATTTTAGCCCGGCTCCAGTCCGGCGCGGCCAACGCCAGCCTGCCGCCAGGGCGCAGGATTCGGCGGATCTCGGCCAGAGCCGCGTGCGGGTCGGACAGATGCTCGAAGAGCGAATGAGCGAAGACCACGTCGATCGATGAAGCGGCAAAGGGAAGTGCGTAGACCGCTCCGGCCACGTAGTCCGTTGTGGACGGCGAAGCGGGTGCCGCGGGACGGACGTCGACGCAGATCACCCGCACGTCCGGGGCCACGGAACTGAGGATCGAGCCTTGGCCGCAGCCCAGGTCCAGGACTCTCGAGCCTGGGGTGCAGAGCGGTCGGGCGAACGCGGCGCGGTCACTCGCTGTGCGCGTGTTCATCATCGACAGCGCGTCTTGGGCGTAGCCCGGCGCGTAACCCTCCAGCACCCCGCACAGAGTACGGGTGGAAGGTGGCAGGATCGAGGGGTGAGCACGCAGTCAGGCAACCAAAATCCGCCCGCGGTGGTCCCGGACCGCCTGTTCGACGACGCCGAAGCCGAAAAGCGCTGGCTGGCGCGGTTCCACGCGCCGCGCATCTCGGTGCCCGAATGGGCCCGCGACGCACCCGATGCCAACGTGTACGTCTCCAACGCCAGTGGCGTATGGGAGGTTTACGCGTGGGACCGGGCCACCGACAGTCACCGGCGCGTCACCAATCGACCCAACGGCACCCTGCACGCGACGCCCGCGCCCGACGGAACGGCCATCTGGTGGTTCGACGACACCGACGGCGACGAGTTCGGATCGTGGCGCAGCCAGCCGTTCGACGGCGACAGTTCCGCGGCCGTCAAAGCCTTGCCCGATATTCACGACGGATATCCGGCCGGTCTGGAGATCGGCCGGCGAGTGATCGCGGCCGGCGTTTCGACCGACGACGGCAGCGAATTGTTCGCGAAAATCGACGGCGTGACCGAGCGTTTCTACCAGCACTCGGATGACGCCGGGATCGCGTCGATGTCGCGCGACGAAAGCCTGCTCGCGATTTCCCATTCCGAGCACGGGGATTCGCGGCATCCGGCGTTGCGGGTGCTGTCCACCAACGGGTTCACCACCGTCGCGGAGAAGTGGGACGGCGAAGGAAAAGGCTTGCAGGCGCTGGAGTTCTCGCCGCTTCCGGGCGACCAGCGGGTGCTGGTGCTGCACGAACGCCGCGGCCGTGAAGAACTGCTGGTGTGGGATGTGCAGGCGGACACCGAAACCGAGCTGCTGATCGATTTGCCCGGCGAGGTCGTCGCGGATTGGTATCCGGACGCGCGCGCGTTGCTGGTCGTGCACTTCCACGAGGCGCGCAGTTCGTTGTACCGCTACGACCTCGACAGCGGTGAACTGTCCGCTGTGGACACTCCGGCCGGACGGATCGGCGGCGCGGGCGTGCGCCCGGACGGAACGATCGAGTACTCGTGGTCCAGCGCCGCGGAGCCCGCCGCGGTCCGTGCCCGCGCGGCCGACGGCACCGACTCCGTCCTGCTGACGCCTCCGGGCGACCGCGCACCGGGTTCGTCGCCGGTCACCGACGCGTTCGTCGAGGGCGTCGGCGGCCGGATCCACGCACTGGTGTCCCGTCCGGCGGACGCTCCCGACGGCCCGCTGCCGACGGTGTTCTCCCTGCACGGCGGCCCGCACGCGGCCGACGAGGACCGCTTCTCCGCCTACCGCGCGACCTGGCTGGACGCCGGATTCGCCGTGGTCGAGGTCAACTACCGCGGCTCCACCGGCTACGGCTCGGCATGGCGCGACGCCATCGAAGGCCGCCCGGGCCTGACGGAACTGGAAGACGTCGCGGCGGTGCACGACTGGGCTGTCGAAAGTGGACTGTCCGATAAGGACAAGTGCGTCGTGAACGGCGCTTCGTGGGGCGGATACTTGACCCTGCTGGCAATGGGCACCCAGCCGACGCGGTGGGCAGCCGGAGTCGCGGGCGTGCCGGTGGCCGACTACGTGGCCGCTTACGAGGACGAGATGGAACAACTGCGCTCGTTCGACCGCGCCCTGTTCGGCGGCGCCCCGGACGACGTGCCTGCGGTGTACCGCGAATGCTCGCCGCTGACGTACGTGGACGCGGTCGCCGCCCCGGTGCTGATCCTGGCCGGGGACAACGACCCCCGCTGCCCGATTCGGCAGATCGAGAACTACCTGGACCGCCTCGCCAAGCGCGACGCGCCTCACGAGTTCTACCGCTACGACGCCGGACACGGGTCGCTGGTGATCGCCGAGACGATCAAGCAGACGTCGATTGAGGTGTACTTCGCCTTGCGGGCGTTGGGAATGCGCTGATGGAGCGGGCCGTCCAGGGGTTCCTGGACGGCCCCCGAGGTTTTCAGAAAGCACCACAGTGGGACCGCTGAGCCGCTAGGGTACGCATATGCCCAATGTCAAGTTTCGGGAGTTCCAGTACACTCGCAAGTACACCGCCACCGGCTCTCTCGCGCTTGACGACGTGTATCTCACCGACGCATGTTCGATGCAGGTACAACTGACGCAAGTGCTGCAAATCAACACGCTGGCTGCCCAAATGCATCGCAAAATGGCCTATCGCGTGTTGCAGCACGAGTTGCGGCTTATTCTCAGTTTTCTCTACTCGTCACCGGCTGGGATGCTCGTAGCACGCGGGTCAGATCTTCTAGCTTCTGCTCGGCAAATCGGGAGTTTCTTCACCGAGTCGGTGGGCTTGGGTATGCTCACTGCAGCGATGCGCGCCCGCTGCGGCTGGAACGGCGGTCACCAAGACCTTGATCACTTCGACGTTCACCCGACGCCACCCTCGATGACACGGTTTTCCCGCAAGGGAATTCGGCCGGATCTTATGTTCTCGTTCAAGCACCAGTCGCCGTCTTCCATCGCGGGCGAAGCTCGTGGGCGAGCAAGGAAGCAACCTAGGCTCGACCACACGTACTCCGAACAACGGGGGCGCCTCAACGAGATGCTCGACTGGTCCGGTCGTTATCAAAGCCATCCAGTCACAATGGCTTATACCTTCATTAAGGGCCCGCACATCGCAGTTGACCTTTTCGTGCCTGCGTCTGCGGAACCATTACCGTACCCTGACGAACCAGTCGGCGGTACAGGTCCTCCTCGTCCGAGGAACCGTGACCCACACCGTCGCACTCCAGACTTCGATCGCCTAGTTGACAACATTGTCACACCGGACAACGAGTCCGGTTCGCCCGACGGAGCCGAAGCGCTCTACGAAACTGCGCCGACATCCGATCGCATCCAGTATCTCGAGGGCAGAGAAGTTCGTGGTGATTGGGTGACTGCAGATTTAATTACGCAGTCGAGTACTCGGCTATTTATTGGCGTACTCCCGGACGAACTCAGGCCTAGCACCCAGGCAGCAGCGAACAGCCTGCAGGACCCCGAAGATCCCATCAGCATCAACCTGTTCGGCCGTGTTCTGCTTGCGACCGCTGAGGGCATCCGCTCGCCCAGCTGGAGCGACATCAGCGAACGACTTAGCCAGTAATCAAGCCACTGGCCCGGCTCACAGCCCGCGCTTAGCGCCCTTCAACCGCTCCACAGCAGCATCGTCACCCTCGTAAGACACCTGCACCGCGTCCCGTCCGAAGACGAACAGCAGGAGTTCCATCGGCTCGCCCACCACGGTCACCACCGGGGTTCCCGACTTCACCGAAGCAGACTGACCATCCGGAGTCCGCAGCACCACTCCGACCGGCGACTTGCGCAGGTTCAGCTTCGCCGTCCGCGTCGCCAGCCGCCAGGCCGCGCTGTCCCGCGAGGGATCGGCCGGGCGCGGGGTCCAATCCGGTTGTGCCCGGCGGACATCCTCGTGGTGCACCAGGAATTCCGCACTGTTCGTCGCCTCGTCCACCGGACCGATGGACGTCGGCCAGAAGCGGGACGGGCCTCGGCGCACCTGGCCGACCAGGTCGTCCCACGGGCGCGCCGCGACGCCGTCTTGCACCTTCTGAGTGTGACCGGCGAGGGCAGGCACCACGATTCCGGGCATCGCGTCCGGCCGATGCTCCCGCACGACCAGATGCGCGGCCAGGTCCCGCGTCTGCCAGCCCTCGCACAGCGTCGGGGCGTCCGGGCCGAGCTGCTCGAAGAGGTCGCTCAGCGCTTGGCGTTCATCCTTGGCAAGGCCCATGCCAGCCAGGTTACTCGCTGGTAGTCGCTAGTGGTGGAATCCCGTCGACGTGGCTGGGTCGTGCTGCGGCGACGGCTGGCTGTTCAGTTCCGGCAGTACGCGCTTCAGGTCGGCGAGCAGCAGGTCGGCCAGGTCGTGGGTGAAGCCGTTGCGGACGACGACGCGCAGCACCGCCAGATCGGTGCGGTTGTCCGGGAACGTGTACGCGGGCACGAGCCAGCCGCGTTCACGGAGGCGGCGGGACACGTCGAAGACGTCGAACGCGGTGATGTCCGAGCGAGTGGTGAAGGCGAACACCGGCAGCTGGTCGCCGCGGGTGAGGAGTTCGAAGGGTTCCAGCTTGGAGATCTCGTCGGCCAGATACATCGCCACGTCGCGCGAAGCTTGTTGTACAGCACGGAAACCTTCGCGGCCCAGCCGCACGAAGGTGTAGTACTGCGCGGCGACTTCCGAGCCAGGGCGGGAGAAGTTGAGCGCGAAGGTCGGCATGTCGCCGCCCAGGTAGTTGACGTTGAACACCAATTCCTCGGGCAGCGCGGCCTTGTCGCGCCACACCACCCAGCCGACGCCGGGGTAGACGAGGCCGTATTTGTGCCCGGAGGTGTTGATCGAAGCGACGCGCGGCAGCCGGAAATCCCACTCCAGGTCCTCGTCCAGGAACGGGGCGATCATCGCGCCGGACGCGCCGTCGACGTGCACCGGGATGTCCCAGCCGGTCCGTTCCTGCAGCGCGTCGAGCGCGGCCGCGACCTCGGCGACCGGCTCGTAGCTGCCGTCGAAAGTCGAGCCGAGGATCGCGACGACGCCGATCGTGTTCTCGTCGCAGAGTTTCACCGATTCTTCGGCGGACAGGTGGTACCGGTCGCCCTCCATCGGCACCAGGCGCGGCTCGACTTCCCAGTATTCGCAGAACTTTTCCCAGCACACCTGGACGTTGACGCCCATCACCAGGTTCGGCTTCCCGGTCCGGCCCAGCTTCGACCAGCGCCGCTTCAGCGCCATCCCGGCGAGCATGCAGGCCTCGGACGACCCGGTGGTCGAACAGCCCATGATGTCGGTGGGATCGGGCGCGTGCCACAGATCGGCGAGGATGTTGACGCAGCGCCGCTCGAGTTCGGCGGTCTGCGGGTACTCGTCCTTGTCGATCATGTTCTTGTCGACGCATTCGGCCATCAGCTCGCGCGCCTGCGGCTCCATCCACGTCGTGACGAACGTGGCGAGGTTGAGCCGCGCGTTGCCGTCGAGCATCAGCTCGTCGCGCACCAGCTGCAGCGCGGTGTCCGGCGGCAGCGAATCGTCCCGCAGCCGGTCGCGCGGCATCGTGAAGTCCGCGGCGAGCGCCGGATTGCTCCCGGCGTACAACGGATTCGTGCCCGTCTTCCGGTCTGCCCGATCTTGTTTCCCCTGATGCAGCACCATGCCAGCGAACCTACTGCGGGGTGCCGGTGCCGACCACCGGATGCGGGAAAAGCCGTCCGCGACGAGGCGGACGGCTTTTCTCCGGCGGAGCGGGTCAGGCTTGCTGCGCCTGCCACATCCAGTGCGCCTCTTCCAGCGCGCGGGTGATCTCGATGAGCAGATCCTGCGTCACGAGGTCGCTCTTGTCGGTCTCGTCGATGCGCTTGCGGAGCCGTTCGATCAGCGTCGCGAGCGTGTCGACGATCGCGGAGATGGTCGAGTCGACGGACTGCCAGTTGTCCGGGTACTCCGGAGCCCCGGACGTCGCGACGACGGTTTTCGCCTTGCCGTTGGGCGAAACCCCGATCGCGGCGGCGCGCTCGGCCACCTCGTCGACGTACTGCCGCGCGGTCGACACCAGCTCGTCGAGCTGCAGGTGCGCGCTGCGGAAGTTCTGGCCCACCACGTTCCAGTGCGCCTGCTTCGCGATGAGCGAGAGGTCGATCAGATCGGTCAGCGTCGCCTGCAGCGCGTTGCCGGTGATCTCCTTGTCCGCGTCGGAAAGCGGGCTCTTGATGGGGGAAGTGGTCATCTCGGGTGTCCCTCCTCGGTCTTGGTTCAGACGGTGGTGGTCAACTCCACCTCGATGTTGCCGCGGGTCGCGTTGGAGTACGGGCAGACCTGGTGTGCCTGCTCGACCAGCTGGTCGGCGTCGGCCTTGGCCAAGCCGGGCAGCGAGACGTCGAGCCGCACGCCGAGCTGGAACCCGACGTCCTTCTTGAACACGCTGACCGAACCGGTCACCGTCGCCGCCGGCAGCGCGACCTTCGCCTGCCGGGCCACGGCCTGCAGCGCGCTCAGGAAACACGCGGAGTACCCCGCGGCGAACAGCTGCTCCGGGTTGGTTTTGTCGCCGCCGGGACCGCCCATCTCCTTGGGGATCGCCAGCGACTCGTCAATCACGCCGTCCGAGGACGTCACGTCGCCGTTGCGGCCTTCTCCTCGCGCGGTCGCGACGGCGGTGTAGATCGGCTCGGCCATGCGTGTTACCTCCTCATCGGGGACGCCTCCGGAGTCAGCGTCTCAATGAGTTCAACACTCCGCATCCGCGGAACAGTGCCCCGGCATGGCAGTCATCACCCCAGGAATAACCGGGATCGCAGGAGGCCAAACGTCAGCGTGCGCGAAGCAGCGCGTGCTCCGCGACCTGCTCTCCGATGAGCCGCAACGTGCGGACGCTCTTCTCGTCGGAAGCGCCGCCGCCCTCGTCGAACTTCGTCTCGGCGGAGTTGATCGAACCACCCAAGGGAGTGGACCAGCCGCGCAGCGCGTGCGTGATCGTGCGGAGCTGTTCGAGCGTGGTGACCGCGGCCTGCCAGCCGTACGCGACGGCGGCGAGACCCACCGCGCGGCCGTCGAGGTAGGGGCGAGAGTCTTCACGGAGGTCTTCGACGTAGTCCAGGGCGTTTTTGACCAGGCCGGACAGCCCGCCGTGATAGCCGGGCGAGACGACGATGAGCCCGTCGGCCCGGCGGATGCCCTCGATGAGCTTCCTCGCGCGTTCGTCCCGCTCCAGCGTGGCGGTGTCGTA
This sequence comes from Amycolatopsis sp. NPDC004079, assembly GCF_040610415.1. Taxonomy (NCBI): domain Bacteria; kingdom Bacillati; phylum Actinomycetota; class Actinomycetes; order Pseudonocardiales; family Pseudonocardiaceae; genus Amycolatopsis; species Amycolatopsis sp. NPDC004079. The sequence continues at coordinate 28,630 of NZ_JBEXMH010000051.1, forward strand.
GAACGGCAGGACCAGCTCGGGCCCCGGGATCAGCTCGGTCACGACGCCGCGTTCCTCGGCGGCGGCGAGCGCGATGCGCAACGCGCGCTCGGATTGCGAGCCCTCCCGCAGGGAGCCGCCGATGCCGAGGACCCGGACCGTATTCGCTGAAGTCACAGGTCGAGGCTAACCCCTCCACCTAACTGGAGGACCAGAATCTGGGACGGAGGGCTGGGTCACACACCGACTGGACCAACGTACCTACTGGCAAGTAACCTCGGTTCATCCGGCGTTCGAGGAGGAACGATGGCCATTCCGCTGCAGATCCGCGCGCAGACTGCCGCCGCGCAGTTGTTGTTCTGGCTGCCCCGTCCGGTGCGCAGGCTGATCGCCGGAGCGCCGCTGCGGCTGGACGGCCAGGAACTCGCCCTCGACGCCCAGTTGCTGCTGCGGCTGCAGAAGCTTTCCGGCGCTTCGCTGGTCAACGGGTCGGTCGAACGGTCGCGCGCGCTGTTGGAAGCGAGCCAGCACCTGGTGAATGGCAAGCGGGTCAACCCCGTCGCGACCCGCGACGTCGCCATCCCGTCCGGCGACGCGTCGCTGGACGCCACCCTCTACACCCCGGCCGGACTGCCCGAACCGTCGCCGCTGCTGGTGTTCTTCCACGGCGGCGGCTGGGTCATCGGCAGCCGGGCCACCCACGACAACGCCGCGCGCTACCTCGCGAAGCACGCCGGGGTTCGAGTGCTGTCGGTGGAATACCGGCTCGCGCCGGAGAGCCCGTTCCCCGGGCCGGTCGAGGACGCGCTGGCCGCGTTCGACTACGCGCACGCCAAGGCGGCCGACCTCGGCGCGGACCCGGATCGGATCGCTGTGGGCGGCGACAGCGCGGGCGGCAATCTGTCCGCCGTCGTCGCGCTCGAGGCGACCCGGCGCGGCGGCGCGGCGCCCGCGTTCCAGCTGTTGATCTACCCGGCCGTCGACTTCACCACGCGACGCCGGTCTCGCGAACTGTTCGGCGAAGACCTCTTCCTCACCGACGAGGCGATGGTGTGGTTCGAAGGGCATTACACGCCCGAGGGCGTCGACAAGGCCGACCCGCGGATGTCGCCGCTGCTCGCGTCTGACCACAGTGGACTCCCGCCCGCCTACATCGTGACCGCGGGCTTCGACCCGCTGCGCGACGAAGGCGAGGCGTACGCGGAAAAACTGCGCGCCGCTGGGGTTCCGGTGGCGCTCAGCCGGCAGGCTGACCTGATCCACGGATTTCTCAACTTCGCCGGGGTCGGGACGCGGTTCCGGGAGGCGATCGCGGAGATGGCCGGTGCGTTGCGGGTGGGACTCGCGAAGCGCTCGTGAGCGGCGATGCCGGTTAGCACCGGCATCGCCACTGACGAGCCCGGACATGGAACGGAGCCTGGCGCGGCGAACCGCACCAGGCTCCGGGCCTTTCCCCTCCTGTTCAGGCTGCTCAGGTGCCCGGTACTGGCACCGGCGGTGCGGGCAGCGGCGGCGTCGGTACCGGCAGCGGCGGCACCGGCACCCCGCCGAGCAGACCGCCCAGCAGGCTGGTGACCGCGGCGAGCAGGCCCTTGACCAGGTCGCTCACCGCCTTCAGCGGTCCGGGAAGGTCCGGCAGCGGCGGGATCGGCAACGGCGGGATCTGCCGCGGCGTGGCCGTCGGGTCGGCGAGGAGCCGGTTGGACTCGTCCGCGCGGACCTTCGCCGCCGACGAGAGTTGCTGGGTTTCGGATTGGACCTGGTAGCGCTTGCCCGCCGCGATGTCGGCGAGCACCGGGCTGAGCTTGCCCAGGTCTGCCCTCGTCTTCGCGACGTCGCCCGCGTACGCCACCTTGGTCAGGTCGTCGCGCATCTGCAGCACCTGCGCGGCGACGGCCTGAGTGGCCGAGGAGCCCTTGCCGCCCGCCGGGCTCGCGGAGGCCATCCCCGAAGTGCCGACGGCCAGCAGACTGCCCGCGGCGACCACGGCGATGATCCGCCCGATCTTGCCTTTCATTCTTTACCTCCCTGGCCTTTGGGACCTGCCGGGTAAATCGATACCCGCCGTGTCGGCCCAACACCAGCCGATCACCGGATAGGGAGTTTTTCTAACCCTTACGTGCCGAATCCAAGAACGGGGAACCGGCCCGCAATTGATTAACGTGGACGGCTTGCGCGTCCCCCGACGATCACGGACCGCGGACCTGAATCTGACTCATAGTAGCCGGATTGCCCGAATGGCGGCACTGCTCACTCACACAGGCGTAGTTCGTGATCGATTACCTTCATCACCCCGTCGGGAGGCGCGATTTCGCTCGTCCGACCGTGGTGGGTCCCCCACGCACGCACCGCCGCCGCATTCGGGTCCGCTCCCCTTTTTCCGGGAGCCGCTGCCGCTTCGACCGGAGAACTCCAAGGTCGGCGCGGAAATATGAAAAATTGTTCGCGAATGGGCGGTGAGAATGCTTTTTCGCGTCGCCGATGAAGTTATCACCCAGGTCGCCACCGCATTTTCCGGCCCCGCCGAACGCCTGCGCGACACCCGACCGGGTGCGCGACGGCAGCGCGGAGGGTGTGACGAAAAGAAGTTGCACGCTCGTACCAACTCTTGCTCTCATGGGGTACGTGCCTTTTCAGCAGTACCGCCGCGTCCTGAGCGTCCCCGGACTCCGCCCGTCGATGGCGCTGATGTTCTTCGCACGCGTGCCCATGACGATGACCGGCGTGACGCTGACGCTGTACGTCGTCAGCGGTCTCGGCCGCGGCTACGGCGCGGCGGGCATCGTCGGCGCGGCCGTCACGCTGGGCATGGCGCTCGGCGCGCCGTTGATCGGACGCACCATCGACCGGTACGGCCTGCGCCCGGTGGTCGCGGTGTGCGGGCTGTCGTCCACCGCGTTCTGGTTCGCGGCACCGCATCTTTCTTACGGGGCGCTGGTGGTGTGCGCGCTGCCGGCCGGCGTGCTGTCGGTGCCCGCGGGTTCGCTGGCCCGACAGATCCTGGCCGCGCTCGTGCCCGCCGAACAGCGGCGCGCGGCGTACTCGCTGGACACGATCCTGGTCGAGGCGTCGTTCATGATCGGCCCGGCGGCCGGGATCGCGGCGATCTCGGGGCTGTCGGCCACGCTGACGCTGAGTGGCATCGGCACCATCTTCGGCGTCACCGCGCTGCTGATCTTCCTGCTCAACCCGCCGATCCGGAACGAGGACGAACTCGCCCCGACCGGCACCGTGCGGCCGCCGCTGCGGTCCTGGCTGACCGGACGGCTGCTGGCGACGCTGCTGATCGCCGCCGGGACGCTGTTCTGCCTGGTCGGCACGGAGGTCGCGACGCTGGCCGCGCTGCGCTCGCACGGCGACGTCGGCTGGACCGGCCTGGTCATCGCGGTGATGTGCGCGGCGTCGATGATCGGCGGCATCGTGCACGGCGCGGTGCGGAAGTCGCTGCCGCAGGGACTGCTGATGCTGCTGCTCGCGCTGCTGGTGATCCCGGTCGGGCTCGCGACGCAGCCGTGGTGGCTGCTGATGCTCGTGCTGATCCCGACGAACCTGGTCTGCGCCCCGACGCTCGCGGCCACCACGGAGGCGGTCAGCGAACTCGCGCCGCCCGCCGTTCGCGGCGAGGCGATGGGCCTGCAGGACGCGTCGACGCGGCTCGGGCTGGCGGCGGGGAGCCCGGTGGTCGGGTTCGCGATCGACCATTCGAGCCCGGCGTGGGGTTTCGCGGCGGCCGGGCTCGGCGGGCTGGCGCTGGCGGCGCTGGGGTTGGTGTGGTCGCTGCGCCGGAGCTCGGTGCGGACGCCTTCGCTGGCGGCCGCGGTTCGGGCTCGCCGCTGACTTGAGCTGTCCCAATGCCACATTGGGTGCGTCCCACGCACCCAATGCGGCATTCGGTGCATCCCACGCACCCAATGTGGCGTTCGGTGCGTTCAACGCACCCAATGTGGCATTGGGGTCACGCTCGCGGGCCGTCAGATCGGAGCGGGGCAGGTCGAAGCAGGTCGCCGGGTCGGGGCGGGCCAAGGCCGCGGGGCCCGGTCAGGTGCAGGCTTTGCGCAGCCCGTCGAGCTTCTCCAGGTTCCGCTTGGTCCAGCGGGCGATCACCCCGGCGTCCTCGAGGTGTTCCTTCTGCACCTGGACGTACGAGTCGGCCATGCCGAGAAGGGCGTTCTTGACGTCCTCCTCCTTGACGTTGGCCGCCAGCTCGCGCAGCCGCCGTTCCTTGTCCTGCGCGCGGGCCTTGAGCTTTTCGCCGTCCACCAACGGGTTCAGGTCCGCCAGCCCCAGCGCTTCGGTGCACGTGGAGACCTTGTCCACCGCGGAATTCGTCTGATTGACCGCCGAATCGACCTGGTCGCATCCGGCCAGCAACGTTCCGGCCGCCACCGCGGCGACAGCCACCCCCCAGTACTTCATGCACTTCAGGGTAGCGGTTCCCGCGAGCGGACCAGTGCGGTTCGCCCGCGGGAATCCCTCATCCCTTCACGCACACGACCTGCTTGAGGTGCGCGACCACCTCGACCAGGTCGGTCTGTGCCTTGATCACCGTCTCGATGTCCTTGTACGCGGACGGGATCTCGTCGACGACCCCGGTGTCCTTCCGGCATTCCACGCCCGCGGTCTGCTCGGCGAGGTCGGCGGCGGTGAACGTCTTGCGGGCCTTCGTCCGCGACATCCGCCGCCCGGCGCCGTGGGACGCGGACTCGAACGACGCGGTGTTGCCGAGTCCGCGCACGATGTACGAGCCGGTTCCCATGCTGCCCGGGATGATCCCGAGATCGCCGGAGCCGGCCCGGATCGCGCCCTTGCGGGTGACGAGCAGGTCGACACCGTCGTAGGTTTCCTCGGCGACATAGTTGTGGTGACAAGATATCGCGTCGTCGAAGGACGTTCCGGGGATGACCTCCGCGACCGCGAGCTTCACCAAAGCGATCATCGTCGCCCGGTTCCGCGCCGCGTAGTCCTGCGCCCAGAACAGATCGCGCCGGTACGCCTGCATTTCCGGCGTGTCCGCGACGAACACCGAGAGGTCGGGATCCGGCAGATCCCGGTTGTGCGGCAGCTTCCGCGCGATCGCCATGTGCCGCTCAGCGAGTTCCTTGCCGATGTTGCGCGAACCCGAATGCAGCATCAGCCACACGCGGCCCTCGTCGGCTCCGCCCTGTTCGAGGCAGACCTCGATGAAGTGGTTGCCGCCGCCGAGGCTGCCGATCTGCCGCGCCGCTCGGTCGTGCAGGTCCTGGACGCCCTCGTGCAGATCGCCGAACGACTTCCAGAACGTGTCCCAGCCGCCGACGCCGTGCACCTTCGCGGTGTTGACCGGCGTCTTGTGCAGCCCGAACCCGACCGGCACCGCCGACTCGATCCGCTTGCGCAGCTTGCCGAGGTCGTCTGGCAGGTCGCTCGCGGTGAGCGACGTCCGCACCGCGCTCATCCCGCAGCCGATGTCGACGCCGACCGCGGCGGGAGAGACGGCGTCGCGCATGGCGATGACACTGCCCACCGTCGCGCCCTTGCCGTAGTGGACGTCGGGCATCACCGCGACGCCGTGCACCCACGGAAGGTTGGCGACGTTGCGCAGCTGACGCATCGCTTGGTCTTCGACCGACGCGGGGTCTGCCCACATCCGGATCGGAACCCGCTCGCCGTCCACTGCCGTGTACATGACTTTCCTTTCCCAGAACGAAGTTTGCCCGCTCAGCATCCGGCACCGCGCCGCTCGCGACAACGGGTTTTCTGTCATCGGAGCACGGGTGAAACGAAATCGGCCCCCGCGTCGATAACGGGCTCGGACGACCGGTTCGCCCAGGGTGCCGGTCTTGGGGAGGATTCCGTTTTTCGATGAAGAACTCGTCGCGGGCGTTGCTCGCTGTCTTGCTGCTGGCCGGTTTTCCGGTGCTGGTGCTCGCCGTCGCCGGGGCGATGATCTGGCTGGAGATCGCCGCGTACCAGCACAGTCCGCTCACCGCGGGACGGCTCGGCTTCCTTGTCGCGCCGGTGCTGTACGTGCTGTTCACCGCCCTGCTGACGTTCGAGCGGACCCGCGACGACGACGTGCCCGGCCTGCCCGTCACGCCCGGGGAGCAGCCAGAACTGTGGGCGGCCGTCCGCGAGCTCGCCCAGGAAATCGGTACCCGGCCGCCGGACGAGATTTACCTGATTCCCCAGGTCAACGCGTCGGTGTACGAGCAGACGCACTGGTTGGGGCTGCGCGTGCGGCGGCGCCGGATGTTCATCGGCGCGCAGCTTTTCGCCGGGATGCGGGTCAGTCAGCTCCGCGCGATTCTCGGGCACGAGCTCGGCCACTACAGCAATCGCCACACCCGGTTCGCCGGCGCGACTTACCGCGGACGGCAGACGATCGGGCGAGTCCTGAATGGACTCGACTCGACCTGGTCGGCCCGGATGCTGCGGCCGGTCTTCAGCGCGTACGCCGCCCTGTACTTCCGGGTCTCGATGAGCGTGAACCGGCAGCAGGAACTCGCCGCCGACGCCGCGTCCGCGCGGGTAGCGGGCTCCACGGCCGCGGCGACCGCGTTGCGCGAGGTCGAGGTGCTCGACACGGCTTGGCGGCTCTTCCTGAGCAAGTACGCGACCATCGCCTGGTCCGCCGGCTACCTGCCGCAACGGATGGCCGAGGGCTACCAATTGCTGCTCGCCGACGAGAAACGCGCGAAGAAATTGGCTTCCGTGCGGAAGAATCCGCCCTCCGAGCCGACGTCGCAGTACGACAGCCACCCGCCGACTTCCGAACGGATCGCGCTGCTGGAAGCCGCGCCGGACGTCCCCGTGCCGCCCGGCGGCGAACGGCAGGCGACGGATCTTCTCCGTAACGGAACGGCGCTGCTCGAAGCGGTGCTGGCGACCGGCTTCACGGCGGGAGCGTCCTCGAAGAAGAAGCTCGACTGGGCCAGCCTGGTCGACGTCGGGATGCGCAACTCGAATCAGGTCGAAGCGCTGCGGATCCGCCGCAGCCGCAGCCTCGACGAACTGCTCGACTTGCTCGACGCCGGACGCCTCGAGGACATCGCCGGCCCCAACGCCCCGGCGACGGCCGGAGCACGGGCGAAGCGCGAGCTCTACCGGCCGCAAGTCCACAGCCGACTGTCCATTGTGGTGCACGCGCAGCTCGCCAAAGCCGATGCTGCGCACTGGGAACTGTCCTGGTCCGGACCGGCGAAGCTGGTACTGGCCGAACCGTATGCCACCGAACTGGATCCCGCCGTCAGCGCGGCGATCGACGGGGACACCGCTCCGCTCCGCGCGTTGCTCGCCCCGGTTCATTCCTGAGAGGAACACCCTTGCTCGGCTTTATCAAGCTGTACACCGTTCCGAAGTATCGCCGGATGATGAGGGGAATCGCGAAAGACGCCAAGAAGCGCGGCCTGACCACTTCCGACTACATGCGCACGCTCGGCAGCAGCGACCTGGCCCGCTATCTCGTGCCGCCGATCAAGCCGATGGACGTCGAACGGTTCGGCCTGCCCCCTGATGCCAAGATCACCACAAAGCCGCTGCTGGCGAAGCCGGTCCGGGACGCCAAAGTCGCACACGCCGCGGGGAACTGGCAGCAGGGCGCTGACCTGCTCGCCGGAATCGGGCAGGACTGGGACCGGCGCAGTTCGATCGTGAGTCTCCTCGGCGAGGTCGCGGCCGACGACGACACCGCGCTCAAGGCTTGGCGAGCGGCCCGTCCCGACGACGCGGGCGCCGCCGCGGTGCACGCCGACGCGCTCACGAACGTGGCGTGGCAGATCCGCAGCGCACGGCAGGCGAAGTACGTCAGCGGGGAGCAATTCGCGGGATTCCGGCGCGTGCTCGAGGAGGCCGACGAAGCGAGCCAGGCCGCCGCCGAACTCGCTCCCGACGATCCGACGCCGTGGGCGATACGGTGCATGATCGCGATGGGCCGGCAGTACGGTCACGAGGAATTCCGCGCGGTGTGGGACGGTGTGCTGGCGCGCGATCCGTTGCACGTCCACGCGCACGCGCGCGCCCTGCAGTACTGGTGCGCCAAGTGGTTCGGCACCAACGATCTGATGTGGACATTCGCCGAGGAGGGCGCGGCGAAGCATCCGAAGCTGGCATGGCTGCCGCTTGCCGCGGCGTTCGAGGCGTCGTTCTCCGGGGTCAAGGACGCGTGGAAGGACAAGCGCGTCGAAGCCGCGCTCGACCGGTTGCTGCCGTGGCTCGACGGCGAGGGCCGGGACGCGCCGGACACCCCGAACAGCCGCGCCTACGCCGCCCGCGCGCTCGTCGAACTCCGGCGCGGTCCCGAAGCGGTGGAGCAGTTCCGCCACCTCGGCCGGAGCGCGTCCGGACGAGTGTGGTCCTACAGCGGTTACGGAGCGAGCCACGAATTCCGGACCTACCGGAGCCGGGCCTGCCGGCTGGCCAAGTAGCAAGACCGGCACCACGGAGAATGAAACTGCCCGGCCCCTGAACCAGGGACCGGGCAGTTTTACTGGGAAGCTCAGCGGTTCTGCGCCACCAGCTCAGCGATCTGCACAGTATTCAGCGCCGCCCCCTTACGGAGGTTGTCGGCGGAAACGAACAGCGCCAGCCCACGGCCGTCCGGCACACCCGGGTCAGTACGAATGCGGCCGACCAAACTCGGGTCAATACCGGCAGCCTGCAGCGGCGTCGGCACATCCGCCAACTGCACACCAGGCGCGGTCGACAGCAGCTCCGTCGCTCGCTCGACCGACAGCGGCCGTTCGAATTCGACGTTCACCGACAGCGAGTGCCCGGTGAACACCGGAACGCGCACGCAGGTGCCCGAAACCAGCAGCTCCGGGATGCCCAGGATCTTCCGGCTTTCGTTGCGCAGCTTCTGTTCCTCGTCCGTCTCGAACGTGCCGTCGTCCACAATGGACCCGGCCATCGGCAGGACGTTGAACGCGATCGGCGCGACGTACTTGGCCGGGGCCGGGAATTCGACCGCCGAACCGTCGTGGGTGAGCGAGGCCGCGCGCGAGGCGACGGCGTTCACCTGCGCGGCCAGCTCGTCGACGCCAGCCAGGCCACTTCCGGAGACTGCCTGGTAGGTGCTCGCGATGATCCGCACCAGGCCGGCTTCGTCGTGCAGCGGCTTGAGGACCGGCATCGCGGCCATCGTGGTGCAGTTGGGGTTCGCGATGATCCCCTTGCGCGCGTCCTTGATGGCTTCCGGGTTGACCTCGCTGACGACCAGCGGCACGTCCGGGTCGCGGCGGTAGGCCGACGAGTTGTCGACCACGATCGCGCCCGCCTCGGCGAACCGCGGCGCCTGCTCGCGCGAGGTCGCGCCGCCCGCGGAGAACAGCGCGATGTCCAAACCGGACAGATCAGCGGTCGCGGTGTCCTCGACGGTGATTTCCTCGCCGCGCCACGGCAAGGTGCGTCCCGCCGAGCGGGCCGAGGCGAAGTACCGGATCTGCTCGACCGGGAAGTTCCGCTCGTCGAGCAGCTTGCGCATCACGGCGCCGACCTGGCCGGTCGCCCCGACCACGCCGACGCGAAGACCCGGTGCCATCAGCGACCACTCCCCGCGTAGACGACGGCTTCCTCGTCGCCGCCCAGTTCGAACGCCTCGTGGATCGCGCGCACGGCCTCGTCCAGCTGCGCGTCGCGGATCAGCACCGAAATGCGGATCTCCGAGGTGTTGATGATTTCGATGTTCACGCCCGCGTTGGCCAGCGCCTCGCAGAACGTCGCCGTGACGCCCGGGTGCGAGCGCATCCCGGCGCCGACGAGCGACACCTTGCCGACGTGGTCGTCGTACAGGACCGACTCGAAGCCGATCCCCGCCTTGATCTTCTCGAGTTCCTTGACCGCCTTGGCCCCGTTGGCCTTCGACAGCGTGAAGGTGATGTCGGTGCGGCCGGACGACGTGCTCGACACGTTCTGCAGCACCATGTCGATGTCGATCTCGGCGTCGGCGACGACGCGGAAGATCTTGCCCGCGGCCCCGGCGTGGTCCGGCACGCCGGTCACGGTGATCTTCGCTTCCGAGCGGTCATGTGCCACACCGGTGATCAGCGCTTGTTCCACGGGGATCTCCTCGATCGATCCGGCCACCGTGGTGCCCGGCTTGTCGCTGTAAGAAGAACGGACTCGGATCGGCACGCCGTAGCGGCGCGCGTACTCGACCGAACGCAGGTGCAGGATCTTCGATCCGCTCGCCGCGAGCTCCAGCATCTCCTCGTACGGGATGGTGTCGAGCTTTTTGGCGTCCGGCACGATGCGCGGGTCAGCCGAATACACACCGTCCACATCGGAATAGATCTCGCAGACGTCCGCGTTCAGCGCGGCGGCGAGCGCCACCGCGGTGGTGTCGGAACCGCCGCGGCCGAGCGTCGTGATGTCCTTGGTGTCCTGTGCCACGCCTTGGAAACCGGCCACCAGCGCGACGTAACCCTGCTCCAGCGCCTCGGTGACGCGGCTCGGAGTGACATCGATGATGCGCGCGTTGCCGTGCACCGATGTGGTGACCACACCCGCTTGGGAACCGGTGAACGACCAGGCCTGCGCGCCTTGGGCGGAAATCGCCATCGCGACCAGCGAATTCGAAATGCGCTCACCGGCGGTGAGCAGCATGTCCATTTCCCGCTCCGGCGGCGCCGGGTTCACTTGCTGCGCCAGATCGAGCAGCTCATCAGTGGTGTCGCCCATCGCCGAGCACACGACGACCACGTCGTTGCCCGCCTTCTTGGTCGCGACGATCCGTTCTGCCACGCGCTTGATCCGGTCGGCACTTTCCAGCGACGATCCGCCGTACTTCTGGACCACGAGGGCCACGCCCGAACCTCCTTGACGGGCCGGGGCGTACTCCTTGGAGGGCACCGAGGAGCGCCCACGGCCCTTCATTTGGAGAAGAGCCTACCGGCGAGAACGGCGCCCGCCACCCCATCGAGTGGTCCGCCACCGCCTCTTCGGAGCATTTGGAAGTAAATTTTCCTTGACGCCAGGGGAAAGCTCGAAGCCCTTCCTCCGGAGTGACGGAGAGCACTCCCGGTCGTACTACGGTTCGGCGCATGCGCAAACCAGCCGAGACGAGCGTCCCCGTCGCGCCGGCCATCGCCGAGCGCTGGAGCCCGCGGGCCTACGACGAGACCGCCGAAATCACCGACGCCCAGCTGACCGCATTGCTCGAAGCCGCCAGGTGGGCGCCGTCTTTCGGCAACACCCAGCCGGCGCGCTACCTCGTCGGCCGCCGGGGCGATCCGGTCTTCCCGCGCCTCCTCGCGACGCTGAACTCCGGGAACCAGGCGTGGGCGTTCCGGGCGAGCGCGCTGTTGATCGGCGTGATGGTCACCACGAACGAGAAGGGCGAGGTGCCCTACACCGACTACGGACTGGGCTTGGCGACCGAGAACCTCGTCCTGCAGGCCGTCGAACTCGGGCTGATCGCACACCAGATGGCGGGCTTCTCGCCGGAGCGGGTGCACGAGGATTTCGGTCTGCCTTCCGACGCGGTGGCCCGGGTGGCGATCGCCGTCGGGTCCGCCGCCGACCCTTCGGTACTGGAGGACCCGCGCCGCATCGAACGGGAACTCGCGCCGCGACGAAGGCTGCCGCTCGAGGAGTTCGCCTTCGGGGACCGATGGGGGTCTCCGGCACTGTGACCGTTTCGTGAGCAATCGGGGGAACCGGCGTCACCGCTTCGAGGTCAGATAGGCACCAAACCGGTCAGGCCACTGAATCGGTGGGACATCCCTCAAGGAGTGACGAGATGCGTACTGGGCTGCCGGTTGTAATGGCGATTTCCGCAACGGCGATGGCGTTCGCGCTGTCCGGATGTTCCAGCTCGGACGACAAGGCTCCCACCCCGCCGATCGCCACGCCGCCCGCTTCGTCCTCGGCGGCGGCCCCGTCTTCCTCCGCCGCCGCGCCCGCTGGCGACTCCGCCTCGGCTGAGTACACGAAGCAGGGCACGAAGCTGAAGATCGGCGAGAAGGCCGTGGTGCCGTTCAAGTCGCAGAAGAACACCGGCGCGATCGGCGTGACGGTGACCGGCATCGACAAGGGCGTCGAGGCTGACCTCGCCCCGCTGAAACTCGGCGACCGGGCGAAGGGCATGACGCCGTACTACATCCAGGTCAAGGTCACGAACGAGACCGGCTCGGACTTCGCGTACAGCTCGCTGGGCCTGATGAACGGCCTCCTCGCGGACGGCACCAGCGGCCCGCACGTGACGGTGATCGGCAAGTTCGAGAAGTGCGACAGCGGGAACTCCGGCAAGGCGTTCACGACCAAGGGCGCTTCGTACACCAGCTGCGTCCTGGCACTGGCCCCGGCGGGCGCGGAGGTCAAGGGGGCTAGCTACGGGGCTAGCACGTATCGGGACTTGGCTCCGAACACTGACTACGGCAAGGACGCGGTGACCTGGCAGTCCTGAAGCCGCTGAGCGTACGTCGCCGTAGGCCCCGGACCCGGGAGCGGAAACCGGGCACTGGTACGTGAGGGGAACCCTGAGGGAATCTGATTCCCTCAGGGTTCCCCTCACGTACTTCAAGACACAGTCGCATGGCGACAAATCGGGAATTCCGGTGCTGTTGGCGCCCTTTGTGGACGGTCGGCGGGCCGAGGTCACGCGGCTTAAGCCCCTGGCATGGGACCTGATGCCGAGGCGGGGGCGGCTCGGCAGCCAAGCGGCTGGTCAACGGGCGAATTCAAGGAAGCAGCTGTTTCCTTGAATTCGCTCACCCGCAGTTCAGGAACCTTGAAATGTCGCGGGCGGCGGCCGGTCAGGCGCCAGCGCCCCCGACACGGCGGATGATCTTCGCCAGAATCCCCGACACAACCAGCCAGAACACCGCCGCGATGCCGTAGTTCACCAGCACCCGCAGCTTCGCGTCGCCGGGCGTGAACAGGTCCTTGAAGCCGAGCGACAACCCGTCGGCCCAGCTGCGGACGAACGAGACGATGCCGTTGCCCTGGTTGGCCTCGCCGATGACGAAAATCACGTGCAGCACCAAGACCGCGGCGAACAGCAGCCCGACCCAGCGCACGAGCGACGCGATGAACGACACCGCGCGCTCACGAGTGCGCCGCCAGTCCACCGGGGTGCGCTGGGGTCGCGCCTTCGCCTCGGTTTCCTGCGCTTGTTCCGCGTGCTCGCCCATGCCGGGCAGTCTGGCACGTCGCCTCGCGAGCCGCTACCCGCTAGTAACAGGTATCAGCCACCCGACGTAACAGTTCGATCGCGGCGGGCGGCTTTCCTTTCGGCGCGTCCGGTGGTTACAGTGACCCCGTGGCGCGTGAACTCCTGCTTCGCTGCCGCGACGGGGCCTGATCTGACCGGCTCCTCGTCGCGGGGCTTTGTGGTGCCGGTCGTCCGCACCGAACCCGTCAGGAGATTTTCCCGCGATGAGCACCGACCCCCGCACCACTAACTCCCGTCTGCGCACGCCCTCTCGTCCCGCGCCCGCCGGACAGCCCTCGTGGAATCCGCAGCGCGGCACGTCCATGCCGGTGCACCGTTACCGCCCCTGGTACGACGTAGTCGAGAACATCGACGTACCCGACCGCACCTGGCCGGACAAGCGCATCGAGCGCGCGCCGCTGTGGTGTGCGGTCGACCTGCGCGACGGCAACCAGGCGCTGATCGACCCGATGTCGCCCGCGCGCAAGCGCAAGTTCTTCGACCTGCTGGTCCGCATGGGCTACAAGGAGATCGAGGTCGGCTTCCCGGCCGCGTCGCAGACCGACTTCGACTTCGTGCGCGAGATCATCGAAGAGGGCGCGATCCCGGACGACGTGCACATCCAGGTGCTGACCCAGTGCCGCCCCGAGCTGATCGAGCGCACCTTCAAGTCGCTCGAAGGCGCGCCGCGGGCGATCGTCCACATTTACAACTCCACCTCGATCCTGCAGCGCCGCGTGGTGTTCCGCGAGGAGCGCGAGGGCATCAAGAAGATCGCGACGCAGGCCGCGGAAATGGTCGTCGAGCTGGCGGCGAAGCAGCCGGACACCGACTTCCGCTTCCAGTACTCGCCCGAGTCCTACACCGGCACCGAGCTGTCGTACGCGCTCGAGGTGTGCAACGCGGTCACCGAGATCTGGCAGCCGACGCCGCAGAAGCCGGTGATCCTGAACCTGCCCGCGACCGTCGAGATGGCGACGCCGAACGTCTACGCCGACTCGATCGAGTGGATGAGCCGCAACCTGGAGCGCCGCGATTCGGTGGTCCTGTCGCTGCACCCGCACAACGACCGCGGCACCGGCATCGCCGCCGCCGAACTGGGCTACCAGGCGGGCGCGGACCGGATCGAGGGCTGCCTGTTCGGCAACGGCGAGCGCACCGGCAACGTCGACCTGGTCGCGCTGGGCATGAACCTCTACAGCCAGGGCATCGACCCGCAGATCGACTTCTCCGACATGGACGAGATCAAGCGGACCGTCGAGTACTGCAACCAGCTGCCCGTCCCGGAACGTTCGCCGTGGGGCGGGGACCTGGTGTTCACCGCCTTCTCCGGCAGCCACCAGGACGCGATCAACAAGGGTCTCGACGCGATGAAGGACGCCGCGGACAAGAAGGGCGTCCCGGTCGACGAGCACCCGTGGGAGGTCCCGTACCTGCCGATCGACCCGAAGGACGTCGGCCGCACCTACGAGGCCGTGATCCGGGTGAACTCGCAGTCCGGCAAGGGCGGCGTCGCCTACATCATGAAGGCCGAGCACCAGCTCGACCTGCCGCGCCGGCTGCAGATGGAGTTCTCGAAGGTCATCCAGGCCTACACCGACACCGAGGGCGGCGAGGTCGACCCGGCCACCATGTGGCGCGCGTTCTCGGCCGAGTACCTGGAGGCGAAGACCCCGCTGGAGCTGATCAAGCAGCGGGTCACCGACAACGGCGGCGGCGAGTACGACCTCGAGGCCACGGTGAAGGTCGAGGGCGACGAGCACGAGATCACCGGCCGCGGCAACGGGCCGATCGCCGCGTTCTTCGACGCACTGTCCACTGTGGGCTACGACCTGCGGCTCCTGGACTACAGCGAGCACACGCTGAGCCCTGGCGACGACTCGCGCGCCGCGTCCTACATCGAATGCGCGATCTCCGACCGCGTGTTCTGGGGCATCGGCGTCGACCCGTCGATCGTCACCGCGTCGCTGCGGGCTGTGGTGAGCGCGGTCAACCGGGCCAACCGCTGACCCGCGCCTGATGCGCCCCAATGTGGCATTGGGTGCGTCACACGCACCCAATGTGGCGTTCGGTGCATCGCATGCACCCAATGCCACATTGGGGCGGTTAGGCGGTCGGGGCCGGGCGGGAGGTAGGTGTGCGGGCTGAGCGGCTGGTCGCGCTGCTGTTCACGCTGCACCGCAAACGCGCGGGCACCGTCGGGGAGCTGGCCGACGAACTCGGCGTGACCGAACGGACGATGCGGCGCGATCTCGCCGCGTTGCGCGAAGCCGGCGTGCCGCTCTGGAGTGAACCAGGGCGCCGTGGCGGCATTCGGCTCGTGGACGGCTGGCGTTCGAGGCTCGACGGCCTCACCTCGCGGGAGGCCGTCGCGCTGCTGGCCCTCGACGTGCCGGACGCGCTCGCCGGGCTCGGCCTCGGCACCGCGGTGGCCGCCGCGCACGCCAAGGTGTCCGCGAGCATGCCTGCTCAGCTGCAGGAACAGGCGCGGACGGTCGCCGGGCGGTTTCATCTCGACGCCTCTGCCTGGTTCAGCTCGCCGGACGACGCCGCCGCACTTCCTGCCGTCGCCAAGGCGGTGTGGACGCAACGGCAGCTCGACGTGCGGTATCGGCGGCGCGACAAGATCACCCGGCGGACGCTCGATCCGCTGGGGCTCGTGTTGAAGGCCGGGGTTTGGTACCTGGTGGCGCGGATCGAAGAAGATCTGCGGACGTATCGCGTCTCTCGGTTGGAAGCGGTCGCCGAAACCGGAGAAACCTTTGCGCGGCCGGAAGAATTCTCGCTCGCTGATTGGTGGCGTGCGTCGTCGGCGGAGTTCGAGAAGATGCCGCTGCCGTTGAAGGTGACGGCTCGGCTCGACCGATCCGCGGCGGGTGCGTTGCGGCGGGTTTTCGGGCCGGAGCACGTGAACGAGGTGCTCGTGTCGCTCGGCCCGAAGGACGACGACGGGTGGGCCGAGGCCGAGTTCGCCATGGAGGGCAAGGAAGTCGCCGTCGGACAGCTGGTTTCCCTCGGCCCCGGCGTCGAGGTGCTGAGCCCGCCGGAGATCCGCGCCGCGGTCGCGGACTTCGGTCAGGCGCTCGCCGACCGCAATCGTCCGTGAAGGGCTCCTTGAGGGAATCAGATTCCTTCAAGGAGCCCTTCACGGACAGTCGGCATCAGCGGTAACCAGTGGCGTCGGCGGGCTTTCCGGGTTCCTGGACCTCGTCGATGTACCGCCACGCGTCCGGACGGCTGCCGTCCACGTCGTCGATCTCGTAGACCTTCGCCAACTGTCCGCTGGAAACGGTCTGGCCGGTCCAGCGGTGCCGGTCCGCGTCGGCGGCGAGCGCGACGACCGTGCGGCCGGAGAAGGTCGGCGACTCCGAGATCACGAAGTGCGGCTCCCGGACCGTCGCGTCGCGCCAGTTTTCCTCGGTGACCTCGAAGATCTCCAGCATCGCCTCCGAACGCAGCCAACCCGGCGTGAACGCGATCGCCGTGCAGTCGTGCGCCTTCAGTTCGGCCGCCTCGCCGACGGCCAGGACGTTGATCGCCGCCTTCGCCAGGTAGTACGGCAGCGACGTGCCCTCGCGGTACTTCCGGTTGTACTCGGCGGTGCCGTCGGTCAACTCGATCACCAGCCCGCCCGGACGCCGGATGACCAGCGGAAACAGATGGTGACTGGTGATCAGGTGGGCGTCGAGGGACAGCCGCATCATCCGCAGGCTGGCGTCCAGCGAATGCTCCCAGACCGGTTTGCCCCACTCCAGGTAGCGGTCGCCGCCCCAGATGCCGTCGACCAGGATGTCGAGACCGCCGTGTTCGGCGTCGATCCGCCGGGCGAGCGCGGCGACCTCGTCGCTCACCAGATGATCGACCCGCAGCGCGCTTCCCTTGCCGCCGACGGCTTCGATCTGGTCCAGAGTGTCCTCAATGGTCTCCGGACGGTCCACTTCGGACCGTCCGGCACGCGTCGTGCGACCGGTGACGTACACGTACGCCCCGGCCCGGCCCAGTTCGACCGCGATCGCCCGGCTCGCCCCGCGCGTGCCGCCCGCCACGAGCGCGACCTTGCCCGCCAGTTCCCCGCTCATTCCGTTCGTCCCCTTTCTCTCGGCTGACCACCAGCGTGCGCGCGAACCCTGACATCCCCTGTCCGGGTTTTCCGAAATCTGTGTCCCGGCTGTGCCTTGCTGTGAAGTGCCGGTGATTGGGACTCATCTGGACTGGCAAGGCGGTTAATAGAGACATGGACGCTACGACGGCTGGGCTAGTGGTGCTGTTCGTCGTCTCGCTGGTGCCGTTGTTGCCCACCGAGGTGACGCTGCTCGGCATGGGCGTGGCCGCCGCGCAGCACGGGACCTCGCTGGCTGTCGTGATCGCGGTCGCGAGCGTCGGCTGCCTGCTGTCTGACCAGGCGTTGTACGCGCTCGGACGGTTCGGCGGGGCGCGGATGCTGACCCGGCTGGGCCGTCGGCGCAAGCTGGCCGCCGGGCTGACCTGGCTCGACGGACGCCTGCAGCGGCACCCGCGGCCGGTCCTGGTGGTCGCGCGGTGGCTGCCCTCCGGCGGGACGGTCGGCGCGCTGCTGGCCGGCTCGTTGCGGTGGCGGTTCACCGAGTTTCTGACCGCGTCCGCGGTGGGCGTGCTGCTGTGGACGTCGTATGTCGCGTTTCTCGGCTACGCCGGTGGCCAACTGGTTGCCGAGCCGGGAGTGAGCCTGGCGTTGTCGCTGACCATCGCGGTGCTGCTGGGCTCGGCGATCACGGTCGGGATTCGACGGCACGCAGCGCCGAGTACAGCGCCCTGATCAGCGATTCGTTCTCCGGAGCGGCCGCGGCGGGGAACGGGATGCGACGGCGGGTGTAGCCGTACGCGATGCCGTTCCGTGGGTCGGCGAACGCCTGCTGGCCGCCCGCGCCGCTGTGGCCGAAACTGCCCTGGCCCAACTCCGGGTAGCGCTCGCCGGTGGCGTGGAATCCGATCCCGAACGCCTTCTGCTCGCTCAGCACCACGTCGCGGCCGATGGAATGGATCTGCGCGAACTCGGCGGCGATTTCCGGCTTCAGCACTGGCGATTCGCCGTCGAGCGGGCTGATCGCCGCCGCGTACATCCGGGCCAGGCCGCGGGCCGAGGCGACCCCGCCGAACGACGCCGGGCCGAGCCGTCGGACTTCCGGCAGGTTCGGCAGTTCCCACACCTCCGGGCCGGCTGGGTGCTGCCGGTTGAACGCGATGCCCTGGAGGCTGTTCGCGGCGGGCAGCGGGAGCTGTCGTTCGGGAGTCAGCACCATCGGTTGCGTGGCAACGAATCGCGGCTCCAGTTCGGCGGGCAAGCCGAGGTGAAAGTCCACTGTGTACGGCTTGCTGACGCGGTCGGCGAAGTTCTCCTGGAGGGTGCGGCCGGTCACGCGGAGGACGACTTCGCCGCTGAGTGCACCGATTACCAGCGCGTGGTAACCGAATGCGGTGCCGGGCCGCCAGAACGGGCGCTGGCGGGCCAAGCGTTCGGCCACGATGCGGTCGTCTGCGAGTTCTGCGCGGCTGAAACCTTCGTCCGAGCCGACCAGTCCGGCTCGGTGCGCCAGCAGGTCTCGCAAGGTGACGTCTTGCTTGCCTTCGACGGCGAACTCCGGCCAGTAATGGCTCACTCGCTGGTCCAGATCCAGCACGCCGTCCTGGACCAGCAGCGCGACGGTCAGGTGCGCTGCCCCCTTCGACGCGGAGTACGCGCCGATCAGGGAATCTCCGTCGATGTCCTCGCCGGTCCAGAGATCGACCACTTGCTCGCCGCGGTGGTACGCCGCTAATTGCGCGGATCCGTCGGCCACTGCCGCGAACTCGTCCCGCACCTGCTCGAAGCCGGGCCGCACGGTGCCCTTGATGTTTGCCATGCCCGCCACGCTACACCGGTTTGTAACCAATGGTCACTAATTCTTCTCGGTAGAGTCCCCGGCTATGACTCGACCGCGGCCCGGCCGTCCCGCACAGCTCGATCGCGAGCGGATCGTCGACGCGGCGTTGTCTGCCGGGAACCTCGACACGTTGACCATGCGCGAACTGGCCGCGCGGCTCGGCGTGACGCATGGCGCGCTCTACCGCTGGGTCGCCAATCGGGACGCACTGTTCGACCTGGTCAGCGAGGTGGTGCTGGATCGGGTGCTTCCCGAGGAGGGGCCGCCGCGCCGGTCTTGGCGGCCGTGGCTCGCGAAGGTCGCGTGGGCGATGCACGACCAGTTTCTCGCGGTACCCGGTTACGCGACCCGGCTGTCCCGGCCGCATCGGCACAACGCGGATTCGTTCGGCCGGCTGCGCACCGAGGTGGTCGCCGCGTTCACGAACGCCGGTGTGCCGCCGGAACTGGCCGAGCAGAGCTGGTACATCTTCATCACCTGCACGGTCAGCTGGCTCGCGGTCCGGGAAAACCCGCTCGACCTCGGGCCCGACGCTCCCCGGTTCGAGCTTTTCCTCGACACGTTGCTGCGCGGTCTGCCCGCCCGGGAACCCAGCTAGGTCGTGAGTGCGGCCACTTCGGCGCGCATTTCGTCGATCACGGTCGCGACCGCTGGCCGGTTCGCGGCACCGGTGCGGCACACCACTTCCACCAGTCGCGCCGCGCGGATCCCCGCCAGCGGGCGGCCGACCAGTCCGCTGCCGCGCCGAGTGTCCATTGTGTACCGAGGCATCAGCGCGATCCCGTGCCCGGCCGCGACCAGCCGTTCGGTGATGCGGAAATCGTTGATGCGCTGGACGATCTGCGGCCGCACTCCGGTGCGCACGGTCAGCGAGCGGAGGACGTCGTCGACCGGAAAGCCGTGGTCCACCGAGATCCAGCGTTCGTCCGCGAGATCGGCGAGGCCGACGCGGCGGTTGCGGGCCAGGCGGTGGCCGACCGGGAGGGCGACGTCCAGAGGTTCGCGCAGCAGCGGGACCACGTCGAGGCGTTCAGTGTCGAACTCGGCCGCGTGCTCGTCTCGGTGGGCGACGACGACGTCGTAGTCCGCGACCAAGCCGGGCACCTGCGGCGGGACCATGTCGACGTCGCGGACGTCGACCTCGAGGTTTTCGTGCTGATCGATGCGGCGCAGCAATCCCGGCAGGAGCATGAGACCCGCGGACTGGAAGATCGCGATCCGCACGCGTCCGCGCGGGGCCCTGCGATAGGTGTCCAACTCCGCCTCGGCGCGGTCCATCGCGGCCAGGACGTCGTCGGCGCGGGCGACGAGCGCGCGGCCCGCGTCGGTGAGCCGAAGGCCGCGGCCAGCCGGTTCGGTGAGCGCGATGCCGACCTCCGTCTGCAACGCGCGAAGCTGCTGCGAGATCGCCGACGGCGTGCAGTGCAACGCCTGAGCGGCGGCGGTGACGCTGCCCCGATCGGCGAATTCGCGCAGCGTCCGGAGCCTGCCCAAGTCCATCCGGGCAGTGTATGTGAAGCAACGCTACACAGTCAGTGCAGTTATTCTCGCTAGTGCTTCAAAGTTTGCCTAGGCAGAGTAAGAAGCATGGCCATCCGGGACCGTCTGCTCGCCGTGTTCGTCGCCGTCCTGTGGGGCCTCAACTTCATTGCGATCCACGCCACACTCGGCCAGTTCCCGCCGATGTTCGCGGGCGCGCTGCGGTTCCTGCTGATCGCGATCCCGACGGTTTTCCTCGTGCCGTGGCCGCGGGTGAAGCTGCGGTATCTCCTCGGCTACGGGCTCGGGTTCGGCACCGGTCAGTTCGCGTTCCTGTTCGTCGCGATGCACCTGGGCATGCCGACCGGGCTGGCGTCGCTGGTGCTGCAGGCGTCGGCGCCGTTCACCGTGCTGCTGGGCGCGGTGCTGCTGCGGGAACGCGTCTCCGGGCGGCAGCTGGCCGGGATCCTGCTCGCAGTGGCGGGGATGACCGCGATCGCGTGGCAGCAGTCCGCCCACGCCGCGCTGATTCCGGTGGTGCTGACCTTGCTGGCCGCGCTGAGCTGGGCGATCGGCAACCTGAGCATGCGCCGCGCGGAGCCGGACAACCCGCTGCACCTGACGTTGTGGATGTCCGTGGTGCCGCCGCTGCCGATGCTGGCGCTGTCGAGCATCTTCGAGGGCCCCGGCGCCGCTTTGCACTCGCTGACGACGCTCGGCACCAAGACCGGCCTGATCGGCGTCGTGGGGCTGGCGTACGTGGTCATCTTCGGGACGGTCATCGGCTCCGGCATCTGGACCACACTGATGCGCCGCAACCCAGCGGGCGTGGTCGCGCCGTTCTCGCTGCTGGTGCCGGTGGTGGGGCTGACGGCGTCGTTCTTCATCCTCGGCGAGGTGCCGACAGTGCTGACGCTGGTGGCCGCGGCAGTGGTGATCGGCGGGGTTTTGCTCGGGTCGCTGAGGCGGAAGCCCGCGGTTACGCCGGAGGAATTGCTGCCGGTGTGACGGTCATCGGGCGGGGTGTTGCCGCAGCACCTCTGGCACCCGGTCGTACGCCTTGAGCTCACCGGCCAGCTCTGGCACCAGATAGCCGAGCACACGCAGAATCGTCTCGTGGTCTTTCCACAGATGCCGGTGGTGAATCGGCTCGTGGTGCATGATCCGGTTCCGGAACAGCAGAACGGTGCGCAAATCGGTGTGCAGATCGCGCCGTTTGCCGCGGTAGAAGGCGAACGCGCGATGCAGGTGCGGGACCCACAGCGTCCGGTCGTAAGCGCTGCTGAGGGTCGACACCCAGAATCCGAGGGACAGGTTGGCCACGAGATCGTCGGGCGTCTGCCGCCGTTCGCGGACGGTCAGCTTGCGCCGGGCCTCAGCCAGTTTGCGCACGCCGTCGGACCGCAGCGGGGCCACCCGCCACCAGTCTTCCCGGTCGAACGCCGTCGCCAACGTGCGGTGCAGGCCGTTGCGAAGCGCCAACTCCAAGCAGTGCAGCGCGGGGTAGAAGGCGGCGGAAACCTCGATGTTCCACCAATACAGCGCGCAAGCCCGGGCGAGATCGCCGTCTGTCTTCGCGAGATACGGCGCGAACCTCGGGGTCGACAAGCCGTCCCGGATCCACCCCGGCTCCTCCGGCATCAGCCGCCCCTCCTCTTCTTCCCTCTCGGGCGAGAGGGGATGTGCTAGTATGGCTTAGTACGCCCCGGGTCGCCTCTGCTTTCCGCATGCCGCCCGGGGCATCGCTTATTTCCGGGCCCGGAACGGAAAACCCCGGCGAGTCCGAAGACTCACCGGGGAATCCAGAGGCGAAAACTCAGGCCACCGCGTCGTTCTTCTCTTCCGACGACGACGAGGATGACGCCGACTCCGCCGCGTGGCGGGCCATGCGCTTCTTCAGCACCAGCGTCACCACCACGCCGATCACCAGGGCCGCTGCCAGGCCTGCCCACTGGAAGCCCTTCAGCCACTTGTCGGCGACCACGCCAAGGTAGTAGATGAGCGCCGTCGTTCCGCCCGCCCACACGATGCCGCCGAGGGCGTTCGCGATCAGGAAGCGCGGGTAGTGCATGTTGAGCGACCCCGCGAGCGGGCCGGCCAGGATGCGCAGCACCGCGACGAACCGGCCGAAGAACACTGCCCACATGCCGCGTTTGTGGAACATCCGTTCGGCGCTCGCGATGTGATCGGGGCCGAAATGCTTGGGGAACTTCCGGCCCGCCCACGCGAACAGCCGTTTGCCGCCCTTGCGGCCGATCAGGTATCCGATGCTGTCGCCGATGATCGCGCCCGCGGTGGCCAGCGCGCCGATCCACACCGGGTTCAGCCCGCTGTGCGACGACGCCAGCAGCGCCGCGCTCACCAGCACGATCTCCCCCGGCAGCGGGATGCCCAGGCTTTCGACCATCACCACCAAGCCCACCAACAGGTAGACCGAGAGCGGAGGGATCGCCTCCAGCACGTGGTCGATGTTCACTGCCAACCCCCTTGTGATTCGTGCCTGGTCTCCGCAGGGTACCCAGCTCGCGGGGATCCTCGCGTCCACCTGGAGTCGGGGGTGGGGTCCGTCTTCCGGCAGGGGTTTTTCAGGGTTTTTCCGACATAACACGCAAAGCACGCGATTCGAAGTACTCCCGTTCCGGCAGGCTCAGGGTGCGCTGGGCGGCGCGGACGTAGCAATCGTGCGCGCCTTGCAGGTCTCCGGACAGCTCCAGGAGATGCGCGCGGACGACGTCGGCTCGGTAGTGGTCCGCGTCGGTGGCGTCGAGTTCACTCAGCGCGAGTGCCGGGCCTTCGACGCGGGCGAGCGCGACCAGGCGGTTGAGGGTGACCATCGGGCCGGGGGCGATCTGCTGGAGAAGGTCGTACAGCGCCAGGATCTGCGGCCAGTCGGTGGCGTCGGCGGTCGGGGCTTCGTCGTGCACGGCGGCGATGGCGGCCTGCAGTTGGTACGGGCCGACCGGGGTGGTCGCCAGCGCATGTTCGATGAGTGCGCTGCCTTCGGCGATCGCGGACGCGTCCCAGAGCGAGCGGTCTTGTTCGGCCAGCGGCACGGGGATTCCGTCCCGGCCGGTGCGGGCGGGGCGGCGGGCGTCAGTGAGCAGCATGAGGGCGAGCAGTCCGGCGACCTCGCCGTCGGCAGGCAGCAGTGCGTGCAGTTGCCGGGTGAGCCGGATGGCCTCGGCGGTCAGCTCGACGCGGTTCACCGCGCTGCCGGAGCTGGCGGTGTGGCCTTCGGTGAACACCAGGTACAGCACCTGCAATACCGCGGCCACGCGTTCCGGAAGCTCGTCCTGCGGCGGCAGAGCGAACTCCGCCCCGCGCAGTTTGTGTTTCGCCCGGCTGATCCGCTGGCCGATCGTCGGCTCCGGGACGAGGTAGGCCCGCGCGATCTCGGCGGTGGTCAGGCCGCCGACGGCGCGCAAGGTGAGAGCCACTTGCGACGGTCGCGTCAACGCCGGATGGCAGCACAGCAACAGCAGGGTGAGGGTGTCGTCCTGCTGCGGCACGAGTTCGAAGGACGGCGGTTCCAGCGCGGCCACCGTCTCCTCACGACGGATGCGCGCGGCTTCGTTGCGCCACATCTCGATCCGCCGTCGCGAGGCCGTCGTGATGAGCCAGGCCTTCGGATTGTCCGGAACACCGTCCTTCGGCCAT
This sequence comes from Amycolatopsis sp. NPDC004079, assembly GCF_040610415.1. NCBI lineage: Bacteria > Bacillati > Actinomycetota > Actinomycetes > Pseudonocardiales > Pseudonocardiaceae > Amycolatopsis > Amycolatopsis sp. NPDC004079. The sequence continues at coordinate 52,771 of NZ_JBEXMH010000051.1, forward strand.
TGCACGGCGGCGGCGAGCAGCGCCTCCTGCACGGCGTCCTCGCATTTGCCGAAATCGCCGTAGCGGCGCACGAGAGCGGTCAGCACCTGCGGGATGAGGTCCCGCAGGAGGCGGTCGATCACAGCTCGAAGTCCACGTCGCCGGTCAGCCCCATCACCGGCCGCACCTCGATCGTCGCGAACGGGGCCTCCGGGATCCGCGCGGCGATCTCCAGCGCGCGGTCCTCCGAATCGCATTCCAGCAGATAGAACCCGGCGAGCTGTTCCTTGATCTCGGCGAACGGGCCGTCGGTGGTGCTCACGCCGTCGGTGCGCACGTGGACCTGCTTCGTCAGCTCCGGCGCGGCCAGCCGCTCGGAGACGATCCGTTCGCCTTCCAGCTCCTCGTGGAACCGCTGGTAGGCGCGCAGGCCCTCGGCCTTCTGCTCGTCGGTCATCCCCGCCCAGGCCGCGCGCGACGCCGGGTTGCCGTAGATCAGGACCAGATACTTCATCCGAAGCCTCCTCGAAAAAGTTTTCTACCCCTGATGTCGAAGCCGCGCGGACAGCTTCGACGTCCCGGACGAACGCACCATCCGGGAAAAGGAGAACACAAAATGTCCGAGAACGAGATCCGCGACCTGCTGGCCGAGCACACCGCCGCGACGCACGCGAAGGACCCGCAGCGGCTCGTCGCCTGCTACGCGGACAAGGCGGTCCGGTTCGACCTCGCCCCGCCGCTGCGCACGACCGGCGCTTCCGCGGAGTACGTCACGCAGTGGTTCAGCACCTTCGACGGGCCGATTTCCCGCACCTACCACGACGAGGAGATCACCGTGTCCGGCGATCTGGCGGTGGTGACGGCGCTGACCAAGCTGACCGCGACCCCGCAAGGCCAAAGCGAATCGTTCACTCTCTGGTTCCGCAGCACGTTTGCCTTGCAGTGTCGCGAAAACAGCTGGCTGATCTCGCACGAGCACAGCTCGACGCCGTTCCACATGGACGGTTCGTTCCGCGCCGCCGTCGATCTCCAGCCCTGAAAAGCCGTGAAGGACAGTCGGAGGATCTCGGCGGCCGGGAGTTCAGGCGTCGGGGTCGTCGCGGCAGGTACAGATCGGGTAGGCGGACACGATTTTTCGGAGCCGGTAATGGAGCGCAAGGTTCAAGATCCGTTCCTGCTCATCGCCGACGGTGCCGAGCGAGCCGAGGATGCGCGCGACGATCAACGGACTAGGCGTGCGCCGCCCCTGCTCCCACTCGGGGATAGCCCCGGGAGAGACGCCGATCCGCCGGGCAAGCTCGCGGACGCCCCACTTTTTTGCCTCCCGGGCTTCGCGGAGCGCGCTGCCCACCATCTTCGGCAACAGATTCGGTTGGCCCTCCGGGTCGTTCGTGCTCACTCGTCGTGTCCTGCTCTTCGGTCCTGTCGGCGATGATCTCGCCAGTATCGGGATCGGTGACGATCTCGGTGCCGTCGTACTGGATCCAATGGCCCACGCTCACCACGCCCGTTTCGGACTGCGCAGTCCTTTGCAGAAGCACGTCCGGCAGTCGTAGCGATGGTCGCGGTCCGACCCCAGTTCCTCGGACAGTTCATCGGCGAATGCCATCCGTTGCGGCAGCTGCAAGCCGGACGTGCACTTCGGCCAGAACACTTCCGCCCCAGGAGTGAACAGCTTCCGTTCGAACTGATGGTTCCAGCCGTCACACGTCCACCTGTGCACCGAATAAATCACCGTGGCCACCTCGCCGGAGGGCAGCTCGCCCGCGATCCGTATCGCTTCCACATCCCACCTCGCCAACTGGTATTGACGTCTTATCCACCAACCGTCGCACGTCACTCGCAACTGGTCAAGACAAGCGGACCAGTGGCAGAATGGGTGCATGGTGGATCGCACGAGCGGAGTTCCCGCGTTTCGACAGGTGGCGGCCGACCTTCGCGAGAAGATCGCAGCCGGTCAGTACGCGCCAGGCGATCAGCTGCCGAGCGAACGCGAATTGGTGGATGTCTACAGCGTGTCCCGTCCGACGGTGCGCGACGCGGTGGACGTGTTGCGGCGTGAGGGTCTCGTGATCGCTGAACATGGTCGCGGCGTGTTCGTGCGGCCGCCCGCCAGCATTCAGCGCATCGCCCGGTCTCGTCTGTCGAAAGAGGCGCGGGCGAAGAACCGCGGCGCATTTCTCGCTGACGCCGCAGCACGCGGCTTCGCACCATCGTCGTCAGTCACGGTTCGGTTCGAACGGGCCGACGCACGTGCGGCCAAGCATCTTGCGATCGATGAAGGCGCTGAAGTAACCGTGCGAGACCGGGTAATGCGCGCTGACGGGCTCGTGGTCCAGCTCGCGGTGTCGCGCCTTCCACGCGAGCTGACGCGCGACACCGCGATCGAGCAGGTGGATACGGGCAGCGGCGGTACGTACGCCCGGCTGGAAGATGCGGGGCACGAACTCGGGTCGTTCGTGGAACATGTCGGGGCTCGGATGCCCAACCCTGTCGAGGCATCGCAGCTTCAACTCGCCGACGGCGTCCCGGTTATGACCGTCACGCGCGTGGCCTACGGCACGGACGGGAGGCCGCTGGAGATGAACGACATGGTCCTTGCCGCAGACCGCTACGAGCTGTCGTACGAGTGGCCCGCGGATTGACTGTCCACACGGGACTGACCGAGCCAGGGACACGTGAAGTCCCCCACCCGTAAAGGTGGGGGCCTTCATCGGCACCTCAGAGAATCTCGGCGGCCGAACCGACGTCCGGCGGGCCGAGGTCGGGGTTCAGCGCCCCGGCGTCGACCAGTTCCACCTCGACCTTGTGCGGCTGGATCCGCCCGTCGCGGATGTCCTCCGCGTAGTGGCAGGCCACCCGGTGCCCGGCGCCGATCTCGCGCAACTGCGGGCGATCGGTGTCGCAGAGGCTTTCCTGCTTCCACGGGCAGCGCGTGTGGAACCGGCAGCCCGACGGCGGATTGGCCGGGGAGGGAAGGTCGCCGGCGAGCAGGATCTGCTCGCGGCTGTCCTCCACCACCGGGTCCGGCACCGGGATCGCCGACAGCAGCGCGCGCGTGTAGGGATGCAGCGGGTTCTGGTACAGCTCCTCCGACGTCGTCTCCTCGACCAGCGCGCCGAGGTACATCACGCCGATCCGGTCGGAGATGTGCCGGACCACCGCGAGGTCGTGCGCGATCACCACGTAGGTGAGACCGAGCTCTTCCTGCAGATCCTCCAGCAGGTTCACCACCTGCGCCTGCACCGAAACGTCCAGCGCGGACACCGGTTCGTCGGCGACGATCAGGTCCGGCTCCACCGACAGCGCCCGCGCGATGCCGATGCGCTGGCGCTGACCGCCGGAGAACTCGTGCGGGTACTTCCGCAGCGCGGTCTCCGGCAGGCCGACCGCGCTCAGCAGCTCGCGCAGCCGTCTCGCGGTGGACTCCTTGTCCTTGTCGAGCCCGTGCGCGCGCATGCCCTCGACGAGGATCGACTCGACCGACTGGCGCGGGTCCAGGCTCGACATCGGGTCCTGGAACACCATCTGCATCCGCCGCCGCGCCTTGCGCAGCTGCTCGCCCTTCAGCTGGGCGACGTCGGTGCCGTCGAACACGACCTTGCCGTCGGTCGGCTCGTTGAGCCGCAGGATCGCGCGGCCCAGCGTCGACTTGCCGCAGCCGGATTCGCCGACCAGGCCGTAGGTCTCGCCGCGGCGGATCGACAGGTCGACCCCGTCGACCGCGAACACGTGGCCCACCGTGCGGTCCACGACGACGCCGCGCTTGATCGGGAAGTGCACCTTGAGGCCGGTGACCTCGAGCAGCACCTCGTCGGTGTTCGCCACCGTCATCGGGTTCCTCCTCCTGCCGCCACGGCGGGTTGCACCGGGTTGTGGCAGCGCAGCAAGCCGTTCCGGTCGGGAACCAGCTCCGGCGAATCTTCCAGGCAGGCCGCGACCGCGTTCGGGCAGCGCGGCGCGAACGCGCACCCGCCGTCCCACGGGATGTTGTCGGCGACCGAACCGCGGATCGGCACCAGCTTCTCGCCGCGGCCCTCGTCGAGCCGCGGGATCGAGGCCAGCAGGCCGTGCGTGTACGGATGCCTCGGCTGCGCGAACAGCGAATGCCGTTCTTGGCGCTCCACGATCCGGCCGCCGTAGAGCACGTTGACCTCGTCGCAGAGCCCGGCGACGACGCCGAGGTCGTGCGTGATCATCACCAGCGCGGTTCCGGTGTCCTGCACCAGTTCCCGCAGCAGGGCGAGGATCTGCGCCTGGATCGTCACGTCGAGCGCGGTGGTCGGCTCGTCCGCGATGAGCAGCCGGGGACGGCACGCCAGCGCGATCGCGATCAGCGCGCGCTGGCGCATCCCGCCGGAAAGCTGGTGCGGGTACTCGGAAAGCCGCCGCGTCGGGTCGGGAATGCCGACCTTGTCGAGCAGTTCCGCCGCTTCGATCCGCGCCTTCTTGCGCGGCATGTCGCGGTGGCGCTCCAGCACCTCGGTGATCTGCAGCCCGATCGGGATGACCGGGTTCAGCGAGGACAGCGGGTCCTGGAACACCATGCCGAGATCGCGGCCGCGCCGGTCGCGCATTTCGCGGTCGGACAGGGTCAGCAGATCGGTGCCCTCAAACCGCACCGAACCGCTGACGGTGTTGCCGCGCTTGGCGAGCAGCCGCATGATCGCGAGCGAGGTCACCGACTTGCCGCAGCCGGACTCGCCGACCAGACCGACCGTCTGGCCGGGTTCGACGTCGAAACTCACGCCGTCGACCGCGGTGAACGGGCTTTCGCCGCGGCGCTGGAACACGACCTTCAGGTCGCGGACTTCGAGGAGTGCCACGGGGTCACCGCCGGTTCTTCGGGTCGAGGGCTTCGCGGAGGGACTCGCCGAGCAGCGTGAACCCGAGCGCCACGATGATGATCGCGATCGCCGGGTAGTAGGCCAGCTCGGGCCGGATGTCGAGGAAGTGCTGGGAAGCGTTGCCCAGCATCAATCCCCACTCCGCGCGGGTCGGGTCCGGGTCGCCGAGACCGAGGAACGACAGCGCCGCGGCCTCCAGGATCGCGGTCGCCAGGGTCAGCGTCGCCTGCACGATCACCGGGCCGAGCGAGTTCGGCAGCATGTGCCGGAACACGATCGTCGTCCGCTTCACGCCGAGCGACGTCGCCGCCAGCACGTGGTCCGCCTCGCGCTGGGCGAGCATCGAACCGCGCAGCAGCCGGGCGAAAATCGGCACGCCGATGATCGACACCGCGATGATCACCGTCCACTGGCTCGGCTTCGCGAACAGCGCCGCGATCGAAATCGCCAGCAGCAGCGAGGGAAACGCCAGCAGCACGTCGACGATGCGCATCAGGACGGTGTCGACCCAGCCGCCGAACGCGCCCGCGAGCCCGCCGATGAGCGCACCGAGCAGCACGCCGATCACCGTGGCGAGCACGCCGACCAGCAGCGTCTGCTGTGCGCCGATCAGCAGCCGGGACAGGAAGTCGCGGCCGAAGTCGTCGACGCCGAGCGGGAATCCGGGCTGTGCGCCCGGGATGATGCCCCGGCCGAGGATGACCTGGTCCTGCAGATACCGGACCTGCGGGTCCTTCGGCGCGAGCAACGGCGCGAAAATCGCCAGCAGCAGGAACAGCAGGGTGATCACGCCGCCGACGATCGCCACCGGGCTGCGCAGCATCCGGCGCAGCGCCTCGGCGCCGAGGCTCCGCCCGCCCGCCGACGCGGCGGCGAGCTTGTCGATCGGCTCTTTCTTCTTGTTCAGCAGAGTGTTCACCGCACACGCACCCTCGGGTCGATGAGCCCGTAGGAAATATCCACGAGCATGTTCACGAGCACGTAGACCAGTGCCCCGAGAAGCAGCAGCGCCTGCAGCCGCGGGTAGTCCCGCTTGTCGATCCCTTCCGCCAGAAGGAATCCGAGGCCGCGGAAGTTGAACACCCGCTCGGTCAGCACGGCGCCGCCGAGCAGGGCGCCGGTCTGCAGGCCGATCGTGGTGATCACCGGCAGCAGGGCGTTGCGCAGCACGTGCCGCTGGCGGACCACGGGCTGCGTGAGGCCCTTGGAGTTCGCGGTGCGGATGAAGTCCTCGTTGAACACGTCGAGCACCGACGCGCGGGTGATCCGGGTGATCACCGCGAGCGGAATCGTGGCGAGCGCGAAAGCGGGAAGAATGAGGTGCTTGATCGCGTCCCAGACCGCGTCCCATTCGCCGGTCATCATTCCGTCGAGAATGGCGAAATGCGTGACGACGGTGGCGTCGATTCCGGGAGCCTGCCTGCCTTGCGACGGCAACCCGAGCGGCGTGGAAAGCAGGTCCTGCATCATGTAGCCGAGGAAGAAGATCGGCACCGCGACGCCGACCAGGGTCAGCACGATGATGACGTTGTCGACGACCTGGCCGCGGAACCGGGCGGCGAGATAGCCGAACGAAACGCCGGCCACCACGGCGATGATCATCGCCGTGATGCCCAGTTCAATGGTGGCGGGAAGGAACGTGCCGATCTCCGACATCACCGGCCGGGTCGACACGAGCGAATTGCCGAAATCCCCGGTGAGCGCGCGGCCGAGGAATTTGAAGTACTGCACGAAAATCGGCTGGTCGAGACCGAGCACGTGGTTCAGGTTCGCCAGTTTTTCCGGAGTCGCCTTGTCCCCGAGCAGAGCGGACGCGGGCCCGCCGGGGAGTGAGCGCAACCAGGCGAACACCAGGATGGACAGGATGAGGAGCGTCGGGATCGCTTGTAGCAGCCGACGCACGAGAAAACGGAGCACGAGTAGTCCTTTGTGTACAGCCCGGGAACGAGGCCAAGGGCAGGCGCGGTAGCACCTGCCCTTGGCCTGGCTGCTCAGTGGAGCACGTCAGCCGATCGTGACGGTGTCGAAGCGTTCGTCGGTGAGCGGGCTGGCCACCACGCCCTTGATCTTCGGGCCGACCACGATCGCCGGCGTCGGGTAGGCGATCGGGATGGCGGGCAGGTAATCCATGATCTTCTTGTTGGCGTCCTGGTACGCCTTGGTGTGCGCGTCGCCGGCGGGCGCGGCGTCCGCGTCGGCGAGCGCCTTGAAGATGCCCTGGTTGTTCTCGTCGGACAGACCGAACTCCGGCTTCGGGCGACCGAAGAAGGTGCCGACGAAGTTGCCCGCGTCGTTGTAGTCACCGGTCCAGCCGAGCAGGTGGATGTCCTGCTTGCGGTTCTGCTGCACGTCGTCCTTGTACCCGCCGTTCCACGACTCGGCGACCGGCTGCACGTTGACGCCGATGGCCTTCAGGTCCTCGGAGATCGCGGTGTAGGTGTCGGCCGGGTTCGGCATGTAGGGCCGGGTGACCTCGGTCGGGTAGTAGAACTTCAGGGTCAGGCCCTCGGCGCCGGCTTCCTTCAGCAGCTGCTTGGCGCGTTCCTTGTCGTACGGGTACTTGGTCACGTCGTCGGTGTAGCCGGAGATCGCCTTCGGCACGAACTCGGTCGCGACCTCGGAACCCTCGGCCAGCTTGGAGCGCACGAACTGCTCGCGGTTGATGCCGTAGGCCAGCGCCTGGCGGACCTTGGGGTTCGCCAGCTTCGCGCCGTTGGGGCCGGACTGGTTGATGCCCAGGTAGAGCACGTTGAACGACGGGCGGATCAGCACCTGCTCGCCGTCGTTGCGCAGCAGCCCGTAGTCCGCGGGGGCCGGGAAGTCGTACCCGTTGATGTCGCCGGCCTTGAGCGCCTGCTTGCGGGCGTTCTCGTCCGGGATCACCTTGAACACGAGCTTGTCCAGCTTCGCCGGCTGCGGCATCGTGCTGGTGTCGTTGCGCACCAAGGTGATCTGGCCGTTGCCCTGGTCCCAGCCCTCGAACTTGAACGGGCCGGTGCCGGTCGGGTGCTTGTAGCCGTACTCCGGATACGTGATCGACGTGCCGGAGCCGGTGACCTTGTCCGCGTTGTACTTCTGCAGCGCGGTGGGGCTCTGGATCGCGAACGACGGCAACGTGAACGCGGCCGGGAAGGCGCCCTTCGCGCGGGTCAGGTTCAGAACCGCGGTGTGGTCGTCCTTCGCCTCGCAGTTCTTGTAGACCGGCTGGCCCTTGGTGGTGCCCTCGTTGTTCGCGAAGCCCTCGAAGACGTCGCCGTAGTAGATCATCTGGCTCTGGGCGGTGGCGCCCTTCATGTTGTACCAGCGATCGAAGTTGAAGCAGACGGCCTTCGCGTCGAACGCGGTGCCGTCGCTGAACTTCACGCCCTGCTTGAGGTCGAACGTCCAGGTCTTGCCGTCGTTGCTCGGCGTCCACTTCGTGGCGAGCGACGGGGCCAGGTCAGCGGTGCCCGGCTTGTTCTGGATCAGCGTGTCCAGCATCTGCCGGGTGATCCGGAACGTCTCGCCCTCGTCGTTGAAGATCGGGTCGAACATCTTCGGGTTGCCGGTGTTGCCGAAGACCATGGTGCCCCCGGAACCACCGCCTCCGGACTCGTCGCGCTTCGATTCCGCGCACGCGGACAGCGAGACCGCGAGCGCGCCCGCGAGTCCGATCAGAGCTGCCCGGCGTGTTCGGGTCAGCCGCAATTGCTGCATCTGGCACACCCCTTGGGAATGTTCGGTGTCTCGAAATTCACCGTCGGCGGTCAGTTCGGGAAGAACCAGTGCGATCGGTGTGTTCGGTGACACTAGCGGGAACTCGGCCCCCGCTTAAGCACGTGAGGTTACGATCGCGCTACGTAAGCCCCAAATTGACCGCAACGTGTCGGCAATTGTGCGCTCTGCGTAGCGAAAACCGCCGGTTTGGTACGTTGAGTGGCGGTTTGCTCACCCGGATGGCCTAGCCGGGTGGGTTGTCCGTTCCGGGTGCCGTGGATGTTCCGGAACCCTTCGGACAGGCCAGCGGAGTTGCCCGCGAAGGACACTGAAACAGCCCGAATGCACTCGAGTTTCCAGCGCTCGCGCATTCCGCGCAATAGCCGTTTCCGCTGGCCGTAAACCGATGTCGAGCAGGCATTCCGGTTGTTCAGACCAGCTGGTCCGCCGCTTCCCGAGTGCCGTCCACAGCGAACCAGCCGCGTTCGAACAACTGCCAGCGCCGCAGTTCGCCGCGGGCTGCCTCGCCGTCCCGGGCGACTGCCCTGGACAACCGTTCAGCCTCAGTGCCGCCCTCGATCCAGCACAGCCGCGACAACCGGGACCGCAGCGCCCGGCGTCCACTCGAGACGCCTTCCAACACGAGCACCTCGGGCACCTCGACGCGCACCAGCTCACCGGGCCGCGGTGTGCCGGAGGTCCAGTCCACCCGGCGGTACTCGCCGGGCCTGCCTTGCGACAGCGGCGTCAGCACGCCGTCTTCCAGCTGCGGCCACCACGCGACGGGATCGTCCCAAGTGGCGAAGGCGTCCGTGCTGACCAGCGCGGCCCGCGACCCGAGAGAGTCGACCGTCTCAGCGGCGAGAGTGGACTTCCCGGCCCCGGAAGGACCGTCGATGGCGAGCACCCGGACGCCGCCGAGCCGGGGCGGGGCGGCGAGCAGCGCGGAGATCAGCGAACGCGTACCGGGCTCGCTTCGGGCAGGCCGTCCACATTGTCAGGTGCGGACGTGCGCTTCTCCAGCTCGGCGATGCGCGCTTCGAGGTCGCGCTGGGTGTCTTCGAGTTCGCAGCGCAGCAACGCGGTCTCCTCGACCGCGGTCCGCACCTCTTCCTCCAGGTGCCCGACCTCGGTCGAAAGCTGCAGCGCGACCAGCGCCAGCACCACGCCGGCCAGGAAAAACACGAAGTTCGACGGGGTGGCGACCCCGGTGAGATGCGCCAGGAACTCCGCGACCGGCGGGACCACCGCGAGCACCACTACGCCGAGCGCCACCACGAGCCAGATGCCGGCGTACTTCTCGCGCAGCTTGCGCCGCCGCATCATCTCGACGACGACGAGCAGCACCAGGGCCGCGATGACGATGCTCAGTACCTGCCAGCCTGCCATGGAGCCTCCCTACGCCGCGACGGACGAGTCGACGGACGGACGACGGCGCACGAGCGCGAGCAGCAGGGCGAGGCCCGCGCGACCCAGGTACACCGCGGACTTCACCGGCGAATGGCTCGGCTTGCCGCCCGCCCGTTCGCGCATGACCACCGGGGTCTCTCGAATGGACAGTTTCGCCCGGATCGCCATCACCAGCGCTTCGACCGTGTCGCCGAGGTATTCGGCCGGGTAGTAGCCGGCGAACAGGCGGATCGCGCGCGGGCCCATCGCCTTGAACCCGGAGGTGACGTCGGTGAGCTTGCTGCCGGACAGCCTGCTGAACACCAGCGACAGCGCGACCATCGCGTACTTGCGCGGCCCGACCGCGCGGTAGGCGCCCTTGCCAGCGAACCGGGAGCCGATCGCGATGTCGGCACCCTCGTCGAGGAGCCGCAGCAAGGCGCCGACCTCGTCCGGGTCGTGCTGGCCGTCGGCGTCGACCTGGACGACGGCGTCGTAGCCGCGCGCGGCGGCGTAACGGAAACCGGTGCGCATCGCGCCGCCCACGCCGAGGTTCACCGACAGCCGGGCCACCCGGACGCCGCAGGCGCGGGCGAGTTCGGCGGTGCGGTCGGTCGAACCGTCGTCGACCACCAGCACGTCCGCACCCGGCAGCGACTGCTTGACCTGAGCGAGCACCGAAACAACGCTGTCTTGCTCATTGAGCGCGGGCATCACGATGAGCACGCGTCGAGTGCTCACGGATGTGCTGGACACGGCAGCCACCATAACCGCTTACTGACCGTTCGCTGTGGTAGGGGCGGTCACGCCGGACTGTCCGGCGATCTCGTAGATCGTCGCGCCCTCGTTGCGGAACACCACGCGGAACTGCGGGCCGGGCCGGACCCGCGCCACGCCGACGGACTCGACCGCGTTTTCCGCGGCCTTCCCCTTGGCCTGAATCAGATAACGCACCCGCAGGTCGGTGAGGTCGGCGCGGACCTGCTGGTACTTGTCGATGTCGTTGACCCACGCGCTCAGGTACGCGGCCTTGGTGTTCGCCTCGGCGCCGTAGAAGGTCCACTCGACCGGCTGAACCCCGGCCAGCGCGTACATCCACGCGGAACCGTCGGACCGGTTGTTCATCACCCGCTCGCCCGGCACGGTGTGCTGGCCCAGCCAGGTGAAGGCGGCTTCCTCCGCCTTGGACACGGTCGGCCCGTCCTGGTAGGTGACGGCCAGCCGGCTCGCGTTGCGGCCGACGTAGCCGCCCTTGCTCAGGCCGCCGCACACCACCAGCAGCAGGACGACCCCGACCACGCCGAGCATGGCCGGCTTGAGGTTGACCCGCGGCTGCGTCTTCCGCGCGAACCAGGCGGCGGCGGTGTGCGCGAACTCTCCGAACGCGACCGCGCCCACCAATGGCACCAGCGCGGCGATCCGCCAGTGGTCGTTGTAGAAGAGGCTGGTCAGCTTCTGCATGATCGGCGAGTTGACGGACACCGTCAGCATGAAGAGGCCGCCGAACACGACGTACGCGGCGACCAGCCACAGCATCCGCCGATGCCGCACCAGCAGGACGAGCCCGACGAACGCGGGCACGCCGATCCACCACTGCGGGAAGTCCGACATCGGAGAGAACGTGATCGTCTGGCCCAAACCGCCGGCGAGCGTGGTCTCCGGCGCCCAGTACGCGCTCGTGACCCCGCCCGCGTTGTACAGCGAGGGCAGCACCAGCGGCACGCCGAGCACGATCGCCAGGCCGCCGGTCGCGATCAGCGAGGGCAGGCTGCGCCGCCATTCGATCTTCTCGAAACGGCAGAGAACGGCGACGAGAATAAGCAGGAAATAAACAACGACCACGAACACGACACTGGTGTGCAGACCGCACAACCCGGCCACGCCGACCCCGATCGCGACCGGACCGGCGATGCCGTTGGGCTTCAGCAAATAGCGGCCGAGCGCCAGCATCGCCGGAATCAACGCGACCCCGGCGACGTAGGGCCACAACGGACCGCGCCACAACGAGTCGTACGGGAAGGCGCTGAACCACGTGCTGACCGCGGCGGCCGCGGCGGTGCCGAGCGCGGGCATGCCCCAGACCCGGCACAGCGCGGCGATCCCGAACGGCACGGTGAAAATCACCGCCAGCGCGGCCAGGTTCAGCGTGGGCATCATGGTCAGCCCGCCCTTGCCGAAAACCAGCGCGAGCAAGGCGTGATACGTGTCCGGGTAGAAGTAGTTGCCCTGGTTCGGCAGGTTCGCGATGGTGCCCACAGTGGACGGCCGGGCGTCGCCGTGTTCGGCGATCCAGCGGATCAGGTTGCCGTGGAACGGCGCGTCCCAGCCCTGCTGGACGGTGTTGATCCCGTTGGTGCCGCGCAAGAAAGTGACCGCGCCCACGCCCAGTGCGACGACGACGCCCGCCGCCATCACGAGGTGGTCGCGCAGCGGCAGCTTCGCCAGCTCCTCGCCCGCCCAGTCCGGGTGCCTGCGGGCACGCAGCCGCTGCGCCCCGAACGCGAGCCCGAAGCCGACGGCGGCGAGGACCAGCGTCCACAGCACGACGTTGAGCAGCGACCAGCGGATGCCGAGGCCGCCCAGCACCGGGACGCCGAGCGCGATGACCCCGAACGTCAGCAGCGGCGCCGCGGCGGCGAGCGTCCACCCGCGCAACCGGATGGCCGCTCCGAAGACGAGCCCGGGCACCCAGAATGCAAGCAGCACCAGAAGAACGTTCATCGAATTCGAATCCAAACCTGATTGGCTTTCGCCATCCGACGCGCGCCGGGAACCGGCGGCTCGGAACTCACACTACTGCGACGCTAAGAACACGCTTCACCCGTGTCAGACGTTGCTTCCGCGGACGAATTGGTGAGTACGAACACCAGCACGACGACGAGCCCGGCCATCGGCGCGACGGCGAGCGAAACGACGGCGCGCAGCACGGTGTCGCCCGGAATGGCGAGCAGCAACGCCGCCGCGGTGACCGCGACCACTGCCCAGGTGATCAACACGCGGTTGGCCTGGGCGCGCGCCACCAGCACGGCGGTGAGCAACTGCATCGGCACCAGCAACACCGACGACCACACGAGCCCGGCGACCGCCCAGCCGTCCACCTGGTAGGCAGCTCCGTAGACGAGTTCGACCGCCCACGGCCCGATCAGCATGCCGACCAGTGCGCCGAGCGCGGCCAGCGCGAGCGCGGCGAAGGTGCCCAGCAGCAGCACCCGGCGCAGCCTGCTCCGGCCGTCCTCGGTGGCCGAAAGCCGCACCACGAACGGCACGGCGAGCGACTGCACCGGCGCAACCAGCGTCAGCGGCAGCCGAGCGATGACCAGCGCGGCGAACACCGCGCCGATCCGGTCCCGGTCGCCGCCGGGGGCGAGCAGCCCGACCAGCGCGGGGTAACCGGTGATGACCGTCGCGGTGAGAGCCGCGCCGAGCAGCAGCATGAGCATCCGGCGGCTCGTGACCGCCCAGCCGTCGCCGTCCGCGCGGACGTCCAGCAGCCGCCACGCCTTGCGGATGAACAGCAGCCACGCGAACGATCCGGCCGCGACCGCCAGTGCCAGCGGCACCAGCCGGTACGCGGTGGCGATCACCAGCAGGCCCAGCACCAGCGCGCGGACCGCGGGTTCGGCGACGATCAACCCGGCGAAGTGCTTGACCTGGTGCTGGCCGATCAGCAGGCCGCGCACGCCGAACTGGCAGGCGAACGCGACCCCGCCGGCCACCACCACCAGAGCGAGTTCCCAGGCTCCGTGGAACAGCCGGTCGTTGATCGGCGGGATGAGCAGCGCCAGCCCGAACGCCCCCGCGGCCGCCGCCGAGACGGCCACCGCGCGCAGCGCTCCGCGGCCGGCGACGCCACCGGTCAGCGCCGCCGTCGCGGACTGCCGGGAGAGCTCCTGCTCCAGCGGGGACAACGCACTGCCGAGGCCCATCAGGAGGCCCCAGAAGGTGAGGAAGGTGGCGTACTGGTCCGGCGGCAGCAGCCGCGCGCAGGCGACGGTGAGGACGTAGCCGAGGATGATCGCCGCGATCAGCGACCCGCCGAGCTTGCCCGCGGTGCGATGGGTGTCCCGGACGACCCCGTTGGCCGCCGCTCCGGTGTCCGCCACGCTCATCGGCGCCGCAGCCGGGCACGCAAGGCGAGGAACAACCCGCGGAACACGCCCGAACCGAACCCGGCCGCGAACACCGGCAGCAAGGTGCCGACCGCACGCGCCTCGGCGGTGCTGGCCCCGCACTTCTTGACCGCGGCGGCGGCCGCCGCCGACCCCGCGATCCCGAGCGCGGCAGTCGTTTTCGGCTTCTTCACGGCCAGCCCGGCTCCGACCGCGCCGACGGCGAGCGCACCGAACAGCGCGGTGCGCGCCGGACCGGGCGAACCGAGGTAGGAATCCACGTACGTGGTGCCGCGGAAGAACGACTGCGCCCAGAACTTCTTGAGCGAATCGCGGCCGTGGTAGGTCCCGGAGAACTGCGGGGCAAGGTGAATGCGCGCGCGTTCGGCGATCCAGCGCAGCATGCGGGTGTCGTCGCTGGCCAGCCGGACGTCGTCGAACAGCGATTCGAAAGCGGCGGCGGAGCCCTCGAGCAGATCGCGGCGGGCGCAGAAAAATCCGGTGCCCTTCGGGTACCGGTCGAATTCCTCGATGCCGAACGACGTCAGCTTCGGATCCGCGAAGTACTCACGCCACGAGAATGCGACGAGCCCGGCCATGAAACCGGCGTAAGGATTGTGTTCGGACGCGACGTTGATGTGGCCGTTCCAGGCCGTGCGTTCTGGGTGGCCGGTCAGCTGGTCGCGCAGAAACCCGAGGCTGCCGGTGTCCACGATCACGCGACTGTCCAGCAGCAGCAGCCATTCGCCGGACGCCTTCGCCATTCCGGCCCGGCGGGCCTCGAACCGGCCGCTGTTGGACTGGCTCAGCACGGTGATGCCGAACTGGTCGCGCAGCCGGGCGAGCCGGGCGGGCGTGCCGTCGGTGCTCCCGTCGTCCACGACAAGGATTTCCACCGGCCACCGCGCCGCCTCGGCCGAGGCGATCAGCGCGCCGACGCTGCGGTCGATCCAGTCTTGTTCGTTGTAGACCGGAATCACGACGCTGAGCGACGGGAGGGGCGGATTCGCACTCACCCCGGCGAGGCTACCCTGTACCGGGCGGGGCGGAGCGCACAGCATCCTGGCCCGCGGCGTTGACCTGCTGTTCACCCGGCTGTGGCCGGCCCGGAGATTGGGTAATCCACCGGTGATTTCGTTCGTTGTCGGCACCACCGCGGAACTGATCAAAATCGCGCCGGTGTTCCATCGCATCGCCGAGCGCGGAGCGAAACCGGAAATCTGGTTCACCGCACAGCACGTGGACGAGGTCGCGGACGTGCTCTCCGATTTGAAGCTGCCGGAACCCGCGCTGTGGTTCGTGCCGCGTCCGCAGGCGCACAATCTCGAATCCCCGGCGCAGGTCCCCGGCTGGGCGGCGCAGGTCATGCGCACCGCGTGGAGCCGCCGCGCCGAACTGCGCGCACGGTTGTCGTCCGACGGCCGCCCGCCGCTGGTGCTGGTGCACGGCGACACGTTCACGACGCCGTACGGGGCGTTGATCGGCAAGAAGGTCCTGAAAGCGCGCGTCGGCCACATCGAGGCGGGCACGCGGTCAGGCAGCATCCTGTCGCCGCTGCCGGAAGAACTGAACCGCAAAATCGCCGGGAAGCTGGTGGACATCCACTTCTCCCCCAGCGAGCGCGAGGTGCAGAACCTGCGCAACGCCCGCGGCGTCGTGGTGAACACCGAAGCGAACACGGCGATCGACTCGATGCGCCAAGTCGTCAACCAGCCGCTGGATGTAGCGGACTTGCCGGAGAAGTTCGGCTTGGCGACGCTGCACCGGTTCGAGCTGGTTTCGCGCGCGGACAAGTACCGTGAGGTCTTGGAAATCCTGCGCGCGCAGAGCCGCGAGATGCCGATCCTGTACATGGCAGGCGCACCAGAACGGGAAAAGATCCGGGCCCTGGGCTTGGACAACCTGTTCGACGACAAGTTCATCGCCCAGCCGAAGATGCGGTACCTGAAGTTCCTGCCACTAGTCGCACGAGCCGAGTACGTAGTAACAGACTCCGGCGGCCTGCAGGAGGAATGCGGCTACCTGGGCCTGCCGTGCGCCGTCCACCGAGCCCGCACCGAGCGGCACGTGGGAATCGGCGAAAACGTGATCCTGACCGAAATGCGCGGCGACAAACTGCAAGATTTCCTGGACACGTACCAAAATCGCCGCGGCGATTCCTGGATGGACAAATACCACCCATCAGACATAGTAGTGAACTCACTCGCACAACTAGGCTACTGCTAACCCAGCCCCCACCAGCCACCACTAACCAACCCAGCCACAACGCGGGATCGCGTCGGCGAAGCCGACGCCAAAAACACAGTTGCCGACTTAAAACCAAAACCAGAGCGCGGCCATTCCGACCCACAGGTGTTCGAGAAGAAGAACGACCTAATCTTCCCCACCGGATTCATCGCCCGAGTATCCCAGCCGCCCAGCGCACAAAAAAAGACGCGGCACTAGTGCCGCGTCCTTCCCTGCTAAGAAAAGCTTAGAGCACTCGCCGCCCAGACAACGCACGTCCCAAAGTCAGTTCATCCGCGAACTCAAGATCCCCGCCCATCGGCAACCCGGACGCCAACCGCGTCACCGACAGCCCGGGGAAATCGCGCAGCATCCGCACCAGGTACGTAGCCGTGGCCTCGCCCTCGGTGTTGGGATCCGTCGCGATGATGATCTCCTTGACGTCCGCCTCGCCGATGCGCTTCAACAACTCACGCATCCGCAACTGCTCCGGCCCGATCCCGGACAACGGATCCAGCGCGCCGCCGAGGACGTGGTAGCGGCCCTTGAACTCGCGGGTCCGCTCGACCGCCAGCACGTCCTTCGGCTCCTCGACCACGCAGATGACCGTGAGGTCGCGGCGTTCGTCGCGGCAGATCCGGCACGTTTCCTGTTCCGAGACATTGCCGCAGATCTCGCAGAACTGCACGCCTTCCTTGACCTTGCCCAGCACGTCCTGCAGCCGCGCGATGTCCGCGGGGTCGGCGGCCAGCAGGTGGAACGCGATGCGCTGGGCGCTCTTCGGACCGACGCCGGGCAAGCGGCCCAGTTCGTCGATCAGGTCTTGGACGACACCTTCGTACAAGTGTCAGCCGCCGAAGCCGAGGCTGCCGAGGTCCGGCATGCCGCCGCCGAGGCCGCCCGCCAGCGGGCCCAGTTTCTGCTCGGTGAGCTTCTGCGCGCTCGCCGACGCGTCGCGCACCGCGGCGACCACCAGGTCGGCCAGGGTTTCGACGTCTTCCGGGTCGACGACCTTCGGGTCGATGACGAGGCTCTTCAGCTGGCTGTCGCCGGACACCGTCGCGGTGACCAGACCGCCGCCCGCGGTGCCGGTGACCTCGGTGTTGGCGAGTTCCTCCTGGGCCTCCACCAGCTTCTGCTGCATCTGCTGGGCCTGCTGCATGATCTGCGACAGGTCGAAGCCGCCGCCGCCGGGTTGCACCATGATCGCACTCGGTCCTTCCGCGTTTGGGTGTTCCTCCCCAGCGTAGCCGCGCGCCCGGCGCGTCCGTCCTGGCGGCACGCGTGTGCTGTGGCACCGTGGTCGCGTGCGAGCGAAGACACTCCCGCTGCTGACCGGCCTGATGCTGCTCACAGCGTGTTCCGGCGGCGGCGAGACGCCTGCCTCACCTGCCGCTGCGCCGACGTCCGCGGCTGGCTCGGCGACCCCGAGCCCCAGCCCGTCGTCGAGCCCGCCGCCGGTGTCGTCGTCTTCGAGCCCGCCCTCGACGTCCGCGGTGCCGCCGGTCGGCTCGGGCAAGGTCGTGGTGCTCGATCCCGGACACAACGGCGGCAACGCCTCGCACCCCGGCGACATCAACCGGAAGGTGCCCGCCGGACGCGGGCAGACCAAGCCGTGCAACACCACCGGCACGTCGACCAACGCCGGGTACCCGGAGCACGCCTTCACCTTCGCCGTCGCGCAGGAGGTCGGGAATGCGTTGGCGGCCAAGGGAATCAAGGTCGTCTACACGCGGCAGAACGACTCCGGCGTCGGCCCGTGCGTCGACGAGCGCGCGCAGATCGGCAACAGCGCGAACGCCGACGCGGTGGTCTCGATCCACGCCGACGGCTCAACTTCGCCGACCGCGCACGGCTTCCACGTCGCGTACTCGGCGCCGCCGTTGAACGCGGCGCAGGGCGAACCGTCGCTGAAGCTGGCGCGCACCATGCGCGACGGAATCCGCGACGACGGCTTCGCCACGTCCACTTACATCGGTTCGGCGGGCCTTTCGCCACGAAACGATCTGGCCGGGCTCAACCTGTCGACCCGCCCGTCCGTGCTCGTGGAGTGCGGCAACATGCGCAACGCCGACGAGGCCGGGCAGATGTCGTCGGCGGCGGGCCGGGCGCACTACGCGCAGGCCATCGCGAAGGCGATCGAGGCGTACCTGGCCGGCGCCTGACGCAGAGAGCCGAAAGGGCTACTGAGCGGACAGAACACCGGACACCGCCTTCTTTCTTGATCGGTCCCGACTTACCGTCGCTGGGGACTTCTCGAGGAGGCGCCGGTGGCAACATCACTCCGAGGACGACTGGTGCGGCTGCTGGCCGTGACAGCCATGGCGGGCACTCTCGTGTCAACGGGAGTCGCCGAGGCCGCTCCACAGGCGGTGACCGCCGGGCAAGCGCGGTTCGAAGTCCTGTCGCCGACGCTCATCCGGACCGAGTACGCGGGCGACGCCAAGTTCGTCGACGCCGGTACGTTCAACGCGATCGGTCGCAGCGGTTTCAGCAAAACCCCTTACACGGCAACAAAACGCGACGGCTGGCTCACCATCCAGACCAGTGCGGTCAAGCTGCGCTACAAGCTCGACTC
Source organism: Amycolatopsis sp. NPDC004079 (assembly GCF_040610415.1). Classification (NCBI taxonomy): domain Bacteria; kingdom Bacillati; phylum Actinomycetota; class Actinomycetes; order Pseudonocardiales; family Pseudonocardiaceae; genus Amycolatopsis; species Amycolatopsis sp. NPDC004079. Next base: position 71,595 of record NZ_JBEXMH010000051.1, read on the forward strand.
GGGCGCGTTCTCCGACGACAACCTGACCGTCCAACTGCGGACCGGCAGCCAGGACGTCACCGCACGGCCGTGGGCGGGCAAGCTGACTCCGGTCTGCGCGTTCGACACCCTCTGCGAAGCCGAACAACTGCAGCTCAACGGGCCAGGCGCGGCCAACGACCACCGCGGCTATACCGGCGACGGCTTCGCGGCGGGCTTCACCAACCCCGGCGACAGCCTGTCGTTCCGCGTCACCGCTGCCGGTGACCACCAGCTGGATCTGCGCTACGCCAACGGAACCGGCGGCGACGGTCAGCACACCGCCCGCACGCTCACCGTCCTCGTAGACGGCACCGACGCCCACACCATCACGCTCCCGGCCACCGCTGACTGGGACACCTGGGCCCTCGCGACCGCGCCAATCACCCTGCCCGCCGGACAGCACCAGGTGACCGTCAAGCGCGGCACCGCAGACTCGGGCAACGTCAACATCGACAGCCTTGCCGTGGTCAACACTGGCGCCGAGTACCCCCAGCCCGTGCCACCCGCGCCGACGCCGTGCGCCTTCGGCGTTCTCTGCGAGGCCGAGCAAGGCGCGCTAGCCGGCGGCGCGCACCCGGCCAGCGACCACGACGGTCACTCCGGCAAAGCCTTCCTCGCAGGCATGGAACGAGCCGGTGCGTCCGACGCGCTGACGATCACCGGCGTCCCCAGCGGCGGTTCCTACGATCTGCAACTCCGCTACGCCGACGCGACCGCCGTTTCCGGCCAAACCCAGCCGACCTCGTTGACGCTCCAAGCCAACAGCACCTCGACCAACCTGACCCTGCCGTCGACCAGCAGCTGGAATTCGTGGCGTACCACCACAATCCCGGTCCAGCTCAAGGCTGGCACCAACACCGTCACGCTGTCCTGCCCGGACGCGAGCTGCCACGTCAACCTCGACACCGTCGCTATCACCGGAGCGCATTCGGCACTGCTCGCCCCGCACGCGCCGCTCGGCGGTTACCGACGCGGTCTCGACGGCGTGGACGGCAGCGCAGTCTCCGCGCCCGGAATCCTTTACCAGGACGGCTGGTCCCTCCTCGACGACACCGCCTCGGCGTTGTACGACCCGCGCACCAAAGTCGTCACCCAGCGACCGAGCAGCGAGAGCTACCAGGACGGATACGTCTTCGCCTACGGCCAGAACTACGGCCGCGCGCTGCAGGAACTGGCCCAGCTGACCGGACCGTCCCTGCTGCTTCCCCGCTGGGCCTACGGCGTCTGGTACTCCGAGTACTACGACCGCACGGCCGCCGACTTCCAGCAGACGATCGTGCCCAAGTTCCGCGAACAGCACGTGCCCCTCGACATGCTCGTCGTCGACACCGACTTCAAATCGCCGGACCGGTGGAACGGCTGGGAAATCGATCCGACCCGCTTCCCCGATCCGAAGGCATTCTTCCAGTGGGCACACGACCAGGGCCTGCACACGTCGCTGAACATCCACCCCAGCATCCGCGGCGACGACCCGCAGTTCCCGGCAGCGCAAGCGACCGCGAAAGGCAAACTTCAGCCCAGCTGCGGAAAAGACTGCTACGTCTTCGACTTCGGCGACCCCGACCAGCTACGGGCCTACTTCGACCTGCACCGGCCGATGGAGCAGCAGGGCAACGACGTCTGGTGGCTCGATTGGTGTTGTGACGCCTCGAAATCCAGTCTTGCTGGCGTAACTCCAGACGCGTGGATCAACCAGCAGTACGCACAGCGCGGCGGCTTCGCTTTCTCCCGCGCGTACGGCTCGCTGCAAGCCGGTGGATACAGCTCGCCGACAGCCGTGCCGACCGGACCCTGGGCCGACAAACGCACCACGCTGCACTTCACTGGAGACACCATTTCCGACTGGGCCACGCTGGCCTTCGAAGTCGGCTACACGCCGGGAGAATCCGCGGCGACCGGACTCGCTGCGATAAGCCACGACATCGGCGGCCACACCGGCGGTCTACAGCAGCCAGGCACGGAACCGGGCAGCACGAAGCTTCCGGACGATCTGTACGCGCGCTGGGTGCAGCTCGGCACGTTCCAGCCGATCGACCGCTTGCACTCCAACCACAGCGACCGGTTGCCTTGGCAGTACGGAACCGTCGCGGACGCGTCAGCGACGAAATTCCTTAACCTGCGCGAAAATCTCGTGCCGTACACGTACACGCTCGCCCAGCAGGCCACCGCGACCGGGATGCCGATCGTGCGCCCGCTGTACCTGCAGTACCCGGATCAGCAGGAGGCTTACGCCCAAGCTGGCGGGGAATACCTGTACGGCCCGGATGTCCTGGTGGCTCCCGCGACCAGTCCAGGCGCCACGGCGACCACAAGCGTCTGGTTCCCGCCGGGCAACGACTGGACCGACTACTTCACCGGCAAGACCTACCGAGGCGGCACCACCGCACAGGTCACCACCGGTTTGGACACGATGCCGGTATTCCTGCGCTCCGGCGGAATCATGGTCACCCGCAGCGGCAACGTTCCCGGCGACGAACCGCTTACCGCCGCGACCGCCACGGTGGCTCGCGGCCACGACGGCGCGTTCACTCTCCAGGAGGCGGGCACCACGACTTCCTTGCGCTACACCGAAAACGCCCACTCGGCGACGCTCGCGATCGGCGCCGCGCAGCGGGCATGGACCGTCCGGTTCACCAACGCGACCGCGCCGTCCGCGGTGTACGTGGACGGTCGTCGCAGCGGAGCCTGGACCTGGGACGCCGCGACCCGGACGGTAACCGTGCAGGCACCGCCCACACCGCATCCGTTGAACGTGCGGCTCGTGCGGTAACTGACCGACGACGCCCCGGGCGAGGTCCGTGAGGGGAACCCTGAGGGACTCTGATTCCCTCAGGGTTCCCCTCACGGACGGCAAATCCGCCCGCGGCAAGAGCTGCGGCGGCCAAGGCCACGCCGCAACCCCACC
>NZ_JBEXMH010000052.1:0-73344 GCF_040610415.1 Amycolatopsis sp. NPDC004079
GTTGGCGTAGGAACCACCAGTCCTACCGGGAGCTCACCCAACCTCAGGGCATCACCACGCCAACCACCCCATCCAGTTCTCAGACGCCCTCTGAGGCTAGGGCCGTTTCCGCCATTCGCGCCGATGCCGGGTCAGCACCTCGATCAGCTCGTCTTTGCGTTCGGCTACCTCGGCGTGGCTGCCCATGATCCCCACCGCGGCGACGGTTCGGCCGTCCTCGACCACGGCGACTGACACGCCGTCCGCCTCAGTCGAAGCGCTGGGCGCGGCGACCAAGCCCTCGGAACGGATCCGCGTCAGGTCCTGCACGAAACGCTCGACCAGTTCGGCATCCGAGGGCGGCAACGCGCCGATCTGCGGCCACAGATCGCGGTTTTCCATGGCTGCCAACAGGATCCAGCCGGTCGACGTGCGGATCGGCGAGCGGCGGACGAAACCTTCGGCGAGGTAGGCGTAGCGCGGGTCGTGCGAGGCGTAGTCGACGTAGTAAAGGTCGCTGCCCACCATGATCGCCAGCACCGCGGTCATCCCGGTTTCCTCGTGCAGCGCTTCGAGATCCTCGTGCGACACCGTCGTCACCGTGGGGCGGCCGACCAGCCGGATGAGCAGGAACGGGGCCGGGCCGAGGGAGTAGCGGCGGTCGTGCTCGTCGAGGTAGCCGGTCGCGACCAGGCCGTTGACCAGGCCCTGAATCGAGCTCATCGGCGCGTCGAGCTCGCGCGCGAACTCGGTGAGCGTGACCCCGTTCCGGGAGCGCGCGGCCCGCTCCAGGATGGTCGACACCCGGTCGATCATCCGGTGGTGCGGCCTCGGGCGGCCGTCCGGCGTGGGGTGCGTCGGCATCGGTGCTTTCTCTCCTCGGGTGATCGGGAACTCTACCCGGACCTGCGGGTTGCGTAAATACGTATTTTGATGCCAGTATGCGTAGCGAGGAGGTGCGCTCGTGAGCATGCCACTGGACGGTGTCGTCGTCGCGGATTTCAGCCGGGTGCTGGCCGGTCCGCTGGCGTGCGTGAACCTGGCCGACCTCGGGGCGACGGTGATCAAGGTCGAGCGGCCCGGTTCCGGGGACGACACCCGCGGCTGGGGACCGCCGTGGACCGAACACTCCAGCTCGTATTTCGAATGCGCGAACCGGTCCAAGCAGTCCGTGGTGCTCGACCTCGGCGATCCGGACGACCTGGTCTTGGCGCGCGAACTCGCCGGCCGCGCCGACGTGCTCGTGGAGAACTTCCGGTCCGGCGCGCTGGGACGGCGCGGGCTCGACTACGAATCCGTCCGCGTGGGTAATCCCGGCATTGTGTACTGCTCGGTTTCCGGCTTCGGCGGCGACGCGGACCTGCCCGGCTACGACTTTCTCGTGCAGGCGATGGGCGGCTTGATGAGCATCACCGGCACCGACGAACCGGCGAAGGTCGGCGTCGCGCTGGTCGACGTGCTCGCCGCGAAGGACGCCACCATCGGCATTCTCGCCGCGTTGCGAGCCCGCGAGAAGACCGGACGCGGCCAGCGGGTCGAGGTGAACCTGCTGTCCAGTTTGCTCGGTTCGATGGCGAATCAGGCTTCCTCGTACCTCACGACCGGACGCGCGCCGCGCCGGATGGGCAACTCGCACCCGTCGATCGCGCCGTACGAAACGTTGCGCTGCAAGGACGACGTGCTCGCGCTCGCTTGCGGCAACGACGGGCAGTTCCGTCGGCTCGCCGAGGTGCTGGGCGTTCCGGAACTGGCCGACGACGAGCGGTTCGCGACGAACGCCGAACGCGTCCGCAACCGTCCGGAGCTGAGAGCCGCGCTCGAACAGCGGCTCGGCACCGACACTGTGGTCGCGTGGGCCGCGAGGCTTACCGAAGTCGGCGTGCCCGCCGGTCCGGTCGGCGATCTCGCGGACGGGTTCAAGCTCGCGGAATCGCTCGGTCTCGCCCCCACCGTGCCGGTCGGCGACTCGCCGCCCCAGGTCCGCCATCCGATCGGCTATTCGGACACGCCGGTCGCCCGCTATTCCGCCCCGCCCCGGCTGGGGCAGCACAGCGACGAGATTCGCCGCTGGCTCGCAGAGGAGAAGAAATGAGCGCCACGAAGTCCCTGCCGCCGCTGGACCCCCGCGACCCCGCCGGGCTCAACGACCTGTTCACCGAGGACGAGAAGGCGATCGCGGCCGCGGTCCGCCGGGTCTGCTCCGAGCGGATCGACCCGTACGTCGGCGACTGGTTCGAGCGCGGCGAGCTGCCCGACGTCCGCGGTCTCGCCAAGGACCTGGGGTCGCTCGGGGTGCTCGGCATGCACCTGGAGGGCTACGGCTGCGCGGGGATGTCGGCGACCGAGTACGGGCTCGCGTGCCTGGAGCTGGAGGCGACCGACTCGGGCATCCGCTCGCTGGTGTCGGTGCAGGGATCGCTCGCGATGTTCGCGATCTGGAAGTGGGGTTCGGAGGAGCAGAAGCAGCAGTGGCTCCCGTCGATGGCGGCGGGCGAGGCGATCGGCTGCTTCGGGCTGACCGAACCGGACGCCGGCTCCGACCCGGGCAGCATGCGCACCCGCGCGCGGCGCGACGGCGACGACTGGGTCCTCGACGGCCGGAAGATGTGGATTACCAACGGAAGCGTCGCGGACGTCGCCGTGGTGTGGGCGCAGACTGACAAGGGCGTGCGCGGCTTCGTGGTGCCCACGGACACTCCGGGCTTCTCGGCTCCGGAGATCAAGCACAAGCTGTCGCTGCGCGCTTCGATCACCAGTGAACTCGTTCTCGACGGCGTGCGGCTGCCCGCGGACGCGGTGCTCCCGGAGGTCACTGGGCTGAAGGGGCCGTTGAGCTGTCTCAACGAAGCCCGCTTCGGCATCGTGTGGGGTTCGGTCGGCGCGGCGCGTTCTTGCTTGCAGGCGGCGATGTCGTACGCCGAGGACCGCACGCAGTTCGGGAAGCCGATCTCCGCGTTCCAGCTGACGCAGCAGAAACTTGTCGACATGACTCTCGAGTACACGAAGGCGTTGCTGCTCGCGATCCACTTGGGACGGCGCAAGGACGCCGGGGTGCTGCGGCCGGAACAGGTCAGCCTCGGCAAGCTGAACAACGTCCGCGAGGCGATCGAGATCTGCCGCACCGCGCGGACGATCCTCGGCGCGAACGGGATTTCGCTGGAGTACCCGGTGATCCGGCACATGAACAACCTCGAATCCGTGCTCACCTACGAGGGCACCGTCGAGATGCACACGCTGGTGGTCGGTCAGGCGATCACCGGGCAGTCGGCTTTCCGCTGAGGTTTCCGCCGAGGGGCGGCCATGGCCGCCAGTGCGGCGGCCGCGGCCAGCATCCCGAGCCCGGCGAACGTCCAGCCGAGGAAGCCGAACGTCAGCACCAGCGGGACCAGCACGATCGGCCCGGTGATGCGCGCGAGCGCGGTGCTGGTGGCGAACAGCGCTTGGTATTGGCCCTGATGTCCTTCGGGGGCAAGGCTGAACGCGAGGTGCCAGGCACCGGCGGAGGCGGTCGTTTCGGCGACGGTGAGCAGGAGTGCGCCCACTAGCGCCAGGACTACCGGGTGCTCGGAAGCGCCGAGCGAGCCGAAGACGGAACAGGCGGCGATCAGGAAGATTCCGGCTACGGCAAGGGATCGGCGGGCCGTGCGGGCGTCGCGGACCTGTCGGCTGATCGGCAGCTGGAGGAGCACGACGAGCACGGTGTTGGCCAGCAGCACCACCGCGGAAGTCCATTGTGGAGCGGAACTGCGCATGACTATCCACAGTGGCAGGGTGACGCTGAGGATCGGCATGGTCAGCTGGGTGATCGCGGCCAGCAGCGTCAGGGTGACGTAGCGGCGGTCGCGCAAGGCCGGCCAGCCGGTCTGGCGTTCGGTGGGTGCGTCCGGCCCGGCGTGCAGGTAGAGCGCGGTGGCGAAGACGAACAATCCGGCGTCGACGAGGAAAACGGTCACCGCGTTGGTTCCTGCGGCCAGGACGAGCGCGCCGATTCCGGAGCCCGCGCCGATGCCGATGTTGACGGCGGTGTGCAGCAGTGCGCGGGCCCGGACGCGGCCTTCGGGAGCCACCACGGTGGCGACGACGGCTTGGCGGCCCGCCGCGAGCGCGCTCTGCCCGCAGGCGAAGAGCGCGCACGCGGCGATGTACAGCGGAACAGTGTGCGCGACGGCGAAAAGCAGCAGGCCCGCGACCGCGGCGACGGTCGCCGCGGCGAGTGCCCGGCGGGCGCCGATCCGGTCCAGCAGCGTCCCGAACGGAACGGTGGTGGTCAGGCTCGTCGCGGTGCCGAGCGAGAGCCCGAGCGCCACGATTCCCGCCGGCAGGCCGACCCGGGTGGTGAAGTGGACGGCGGACACGGCCAGCACCGCGCCGTCGCCCGCCGAGGTCAGGGCTTGTGCGGTGGCGAGCCGCCGGATCGCCGTGCGCGCGGTGGTCATGCCGGGCTGACCGACCAGCAGCGGGTCGTCACGCCGACCGTGTTCCACATGGTGATCGCGGTGATGAGCGCGATCACCGCCGCCGCGCCTTCCTCGCCGAGAGCCGTGACGGCGTCGGAAACGGTCGACTCGGGCACGTGCGTTTCGGAGAGGCGCGTGACGTCCTCGGTGAGCGCGAACGCGGCCCGCTCGGCCGCGGTGAACAGGCCCGATTCCGCCCAGACCGCCAGCGCGTCGACCCGCTGAGCCGTGACGCCTTCCTTGCGCGCGGCCTGCGAGTGCATGTCGACGCAGTACGCGCAGCCGTTGATCTGGGAGGCGCGGAGGCGGACCAGTTCGCGCAGGCCCGGCTCGATGCCGGCGTGGTCGAGCTGCTGGGTCGCGGCGTCGTCCAAAGTGCTCATCGCACGGGAGAAAATCGGGGCCAGAGCGTCGAAATCGAGGCGCTGGGGGATCGGGACCAGAGTGGGGTTCGTCGATGTCATGGACCTAGGTTAGGTCGCGAATGGACCGAGTTCCCGGCCAATCTGTCGCTAGGAACTCAGTCCATTTGCCAGCGCATCGGCGGCCAGGGCGAGGGCGCGCGTGGCCCGGGCGGACGACACCGCGCCGTAGCCGATGACGACCCCGGCACGGTCCGGATCGCCGCCGGGCGCGCGGTAGTCGGCGAGTCCTTCGAGCGCGACGCCGAACTGACGGGCGGCGGCGAGGGTGCGTTCTTCGGCGGCCGCGTTCGGGAGTTCGACCAGGCATTGGAGACCGGCGGCGAGTCCGCCCGGTCGCAGGTCTGGTGAGCGTTCGGCGAGGAGTTGGGCGAACAGTTCGCGGCGGGTCCGGAAGGTGGCCCGGCGTCGGCGGACGGCGCGGTCGTACTCGTGGGAGTCGAGGAAGCGCGCGAGGACCTGCTGGTGCAGTCCGCTGGGCGTGACGCCGCTGAGGTTGCGCTGCCGGAGCAGTTCGGGGAGAAGCTCGGACGGGGCGACCGCCCACGCGACGCCGACGGCCGGTGCCAGGGCTTTGCTCGACGTGCCCAGGTAGACGACCCGGTCCGGCGCAAGGGCTTGCAGCGCGCCGATGCTGCGGCGGTCGTAGCGGAACTCGCCGTCGTAATCGTCTTCCAGGATCAGCGCGTCGCGGGAGTTCGCCCATTCGATCGCGGCCCGGCGGCGTTCCGGGGAAAGCGGCACTCCGGTGGGGAATTGGTGGGCCGGGGTGAGGAAGACCGCGTCCGCCTGGGTGTTGGCGAGGTCGGCGCCGTCGGAGTCGACGGGGATCGCGACGATCTCCAGCCCGGACTCGGCGATGATGCGCCGGTGCCGCTCGTGCCCGAACTCCTCGACGGCGATCCGCTTGCCGCCGCGCGCGCGAATGCTTCGGCAGGTCAACGAAAGCAGGTCGCCGAAGCCGCTGCCGATGAGGACTTCCGCCGCGCTGACCGCTACGCCGCGGGTCCGGGCGAGGTAACCGGCGAGGGTGTCGCGGAGTTCGGTCGCTCCTTCCGGCGGCGCGTAGGCGAACGCGGAGACCGGCATTTCCGACAGCGCCCGCCGGGTTTGCGCGCTCCACTGGCTGCGCGGGAAATCGCCGGCGTCGGCGAGGCCGCCGCGAAGCTCGTACTCTGGCGGCGATTGTCGTTGGGCCGCAACCGGTTGCGCCTGTCGAGGGAAGCCAGCGATCCAGGTCCCGGCTCCGACGCGGCTCTCCAGCCAGCCTTCGGCGGCGAGCCGGGAGTAGACCTCGGAAACGGTGCTGCGGGCGATCCCGAGGTCGGTGGCGAGCGCGCGCGAGGCGGGCAGGCGGGTGCCTACCGGGAGCCGACCGTCGACGACCGCCGCGCGCAGGGCGGTTTCGAGCGCGTGCGCGGGGCGGGTCGTGGAGACGGGCAGGTAGAGGTCGAGCCCCTCGGCCACCGATGCGCGCTTCATGGCCGGACTCTAGCCTGGTGCGTCCACAGTGGGCAGACGTCAGCTGAGCAGAGCCTCGACTTCGCGGTAGCGCTCGGGGGAGACCGTCTTCAGTCCAGCAGCCGCGGCCAACGGGACAGTGCCGAGATCGGTGCCGCGCAGCGCGACCATGACCCCGGACTCGCCCGCGTGCACCGCGTCCGCCGCGCGCAGGCCGAATCGCGTGCCCAGTTCGCGGTCGGCGGCAGTCGGCCGTCCGCCGTCCTGGCTCACCGCGACCGCGCGGGCTTCCTTGCCGGTGTGCCGGGAAATCTCCTCGGACAGCCAAGCCGCGACGCCGTTCGGCACCGGGGATCCTTGCGGGAGCGCCCCTTCGGCGATCACGACGATCGGCGCCCGGCCGCGCTCGAACCGGCGCGTCACCCGGGCCAGCACCTGGTCCAGGTCGAACGGGTGCTCCGGGCCGACGATCACGTCCGCGCCGCCCGCGAGCCCGGCGTGCAGGGCGATCCAGCCGGAATCCCGGCCGGAGACCTCGACGACCAGCGCGCGCTCGTGCGATTCGGCCGTGGTGCGGCACCGGTCGAGCGCGTCGGCGGCGATCTGTACCGCGGTGTCGAAGCCGAAGGTCGCATCGGTCGCCATGACGTCATTGCGGACGGTCGCGGGAACGACGACGACCTGGACTTCGTCGGCAGCGAGTTTCGCCGCCCCGGCAACGGCATCCTCCCCGCCGAGCACGACCAGCGCGTCGAGACCGTGCAGCGAATCGCCCGGCTTGACCGGGCCGTGCGAGGCGCCGAGAAACGGACGGTCGCGGGTCAACGTCTCGTCGATCTCCCGCGGCCCGATCGGCACGGTGCGGTTCTCCCGTAACCCGGCCCACCCGTCCCGGATGCCGACGATTTCCCAGCCGTACACCTGAATGCCTTTGCGAGCGAAGGCCCGGACCACCGCGTTCGATCCGGGGCAGTCGAGGTCGCCGGCCAGCATGCCGATCCGCATGAGGCGAGAGTGGCACGACTGAATCGATGAAGCAAGCGGGATGCGGAAACGCCCGGCAGGTTCCACCCGGCCGGGCGTTTCCGTTCTCGTTAGTGGTCTTCCCAGGGGATTACCGTCGCGGACCGGGGTCGCTGAAGCTGGGACGGCCGGTCTCGTTGTGCCCGGCGAACCGGCGCAGGTAGCCCGGCGCGGCGGGGTCGGTCAGCGAGATGTCGAACCAGCCGAACGCGGACGCCGTTTCGCACGGCACCCGCCGGGTTTCGCCAGGGCCGAGCACGATCGTCCGGGCGGCACCGCGGCTGTAGTCGTTGCGCAGCTTGAGTTTCCGGCGCTGACGGCCCGGGTTCGTGACCGTCAGCGTCAGCAGCGGGGCACCGTAGTTGTTGGTAGACACCGAAACCTCGGGTTCAGCGGTGTCCGCCGTGGTGCCGGTGAACTGCGCGAGGTAACCGTTCGCGCCGGTCACGCGAAGGTCGTAGTTGCCGTGCTCGTCGGTGCCCGGCGCGCCTTCCCAGATGTCGCTGACGGTGTCGTGCGCGGCGACCGTGTAGCGGCGGGGCGAATCGCCGTGCGCGTAAACGTAGAAGTACGCGCCCGCGCTGCCGTTGTTGGTGAACCGCACCGAAATCGAGTGTCCGTCGCGCTTCCCGGCGAGCTCGGAAGTGAACCGGTACGGCAGCGCCCGCGCGGGGCGGACGCCCGGCTCCTGCGTCGGCATCGTCTGCGGCAGCTTCACCGAGAACGGCTGGTTCTTGCTCGGCAACGGAGCGGGCTTGGGCGTCACGACCGGTTTGGTCTGCGGGCGGGAGAAGTCGAACGCCGAGGTGAGGTCGCCGCAGACAGAACGGCGCCACGCACTGATGTTCGGCTCCGCCACGCCGAAACGGGCTTCGAGGAAGCGCAGCACCGAGGTGTGGTCGAAGGTCTCCGAGCAGACCCAGCCGCCGCGCGACCACGGCGACACGACGAGCATCGGTACGCGGGAACCGAGTCCCGCCGGGTGCTTGCCGGTCAGCGGGACGCCGGCCGGTCCGCCGCCGGTGCCCTTCGGCAGCTTGTCGAAGTCGAGCGTCTCGTCGGGGAGGCTCGCCGCGAGCGACCGCGAGACGAGCCCGTCCGTGCCGGGCCGGTTGACCAGCGGCGGCATCGGCGGGACGACGTGGTCGAACAGGCCGTCGTTCTCGTCGTAGTTGATGAAGAAGACGGTCTTGCTCCACACCTCGGGGTTGGAGACGAGCGCGTCGAGGACGAGGTTCAGGTAGTACGCGCCGTCGCTGGCGGACGCGGCGGCGTGCTCGCTGTACTGGTACGGCGGGACGATCCAGGTGACCTGCGGCAAGGTGCCCGCCTGCACGTCGGCACGGAACTCCTTGAGCGTGTGCGTCGAAACGCCCTGCTCGACCAGCGGCCCGGACGCGCCTTCCTGGCGGTGGTACTTCGCGAAGAACTCGAGCGAGTTGTCCGTGTAGTTGTCCGTCGGTTCGCCGGGAATGCCGCTGCCGCCCTGGTAAAGCTTCCAGCTCACGCCGGCCTGCTGCAGGCGCTCGGGGTAGGTCGTCCAGCTGTAGCCGTTGGTGTCCGGCCGTTCCCAGAGCCCGGGCCCGTTCTGCTTGCTGCCGAGGCGGTTCTGCGTGTCGATCGTGCCGGACCACAGCAGGATCCGGTTCGGCGCGGTGTCCGCCGGGACGGAGCAGTGGTAGGCGTCGCAGATGGTGAACGCTTCCGCGAGCGCGTAGTGATACGGCAGCTCGGACCGCTGCTGGTAGGTCATGGTGAACACGTCCTGCTTCTCGTTCACCCAGCCGTCGTAACGCCCGCCGTTCCAGAGCGGTTCGCCACTGCCCCAGCCGTGGTGCGTGCCGGCGATGTGCTCGCTGGTGCGCAGCGCGTCGAGCGGGAACGGCAGCACGTACTCGGCGTCGTTCGGCAGCCCGCGCCCGTTGTAGCCGGAAGTGCGCACCTTCGCCGGCGGCTGGTAGAACACCGGCCGGCCGTTGGGCAGCAGGTGCGGCCGGGGGTCGCCGTAGCCGCGCACGCCGCGCATGGTGCCGAAGTAGTGGTCGAAGGACCGGTTCTCCTGCATGAGGACGACGACGTGCTCAACGTCCTCGATAGTGCCCGACCGGCGGGCCGGTTCGACCGCGAGAGCCTTCCCGATAGACCCGGGCAGCAGCCCGCCGGCCGCCGCTCCGGCCAGCGAAGCCCCCGCCATGCCGAGAAAATTCCGGCGACTCGTACCCGCCATGGTTCGTTCCTCCACGTGTTCGCGGCGAGACAGCGGTCACCCGGATTTACCGGCCGCCGCCCGCCCGGGAGAGAGCATGAACGAGCTTGGTGTCCCGGATCTGGCGCGCGGGTGAATACTGCGACGGGCGGGTTCCGGTGTGCGGGACAGCCAGGGGAAACCGTTGCGCGGTCCGCATTTTCGTGATTTAGGCAACGCGGCTGCCGCGGCGAGGCCTGGACGCCGCCTCCTCGGGCCGGGGGGAACGGCCCCGGGCATCGCCCGCGGACCGTCCGCTTCGCCGCGCCGGGCTACCCGCTGACGGTCAGGCCGGTCGCGCGGTCCTTGGCCCGCTGCAGCTCTTCGTCGGAGAGGCCGCGGTCGGTCTCGATGATCGCTTCGGCCTGTTTGCCGCCCTCGGCGACGTCCTGGCCGGTCACCTTGAGCCTGCCGTCCTGCCGAAGCGCGAAGGTGACGTCGACCGGCGAATGGATCGGCAGCCCGGGGCTCAGCGGCAGCACGGCGATGCCGATCTGCCTGCTCTGCTCGATCTCCGCGTCCTGGTCGCGCAGCGTGTTCTCCATGATGTCGATGTTCACGTGGGGAACCCCGGCCGCCGTGGTGTAGAACGTCTGGCTCTTGGTCACCGGTACTTCTTCCTGCGCCAGCACCAGATTGGCCACCACCCGGCGCTGGTCCTCGCCGCGGCCGCTGAGCACGATGATGCCGAAGCTCTTGCTTGCCACGTTCGTCACCGTGAAGCTGTCGATTTCCTCGATCTCTTCCCGGCGCAAACCGGTCTCGTCGGCCACGTCGTTGAGCGCCCTGTCGCGAACCTCTTCCGGCACCGGCTGGTCCGCCCCGTCCGCGGACTCGCCGCGGGCGCTCATCAGCTCGTCTATCCGGTACCCGATCTTGGCGCCGATCTTGAGCTTGTGCGCGTAGATCGCGGCGCCCTTGGCGACAGACTGATCCGGGTCGTGCATCACCGGTTCGACGCCGAATTCCGCGGCCAGCCGCTCGCGCACCTGCGGCATCCGAGCGGACCCGCCGACCAGCAGCAGCTTGTCGAAGCCGTCGATGCCGCGCTCCGCGCCGATCGCGAGCACCGCCTTGGTGAAATCGACGGTCCGTTCGAGCAGATGCGCGGTGAGTTCCGCGAACTTCTCCCGGGACAGCTTCACACTTGCCCGCTGTCCCTCGTGGCTGACCAGCACGGACACTTCCTGCCGGGTGCTCAGCGCGCGCTTCCCGTCCTCCGCGCGCTGCCACAGGTCCTGCAGGGTCTCCTCGGAATCGTGCGGGTCTTCGGGAGAGCCGGTTTCCTCCTGCCACTGCCCGGCGAGGTAGTTGACGACCGCCGTGTCCCAGTCCCGCCCGCCGAGCTGATGGTCGCCGTCGGTCGCGCGGACGCACACCGAGCCTTCCTCGATCTTGATCAGCGTCACGTCGAAGGTGCCGCCGCCGAGGTCGTAGACCAGCACGGTCTCGCTGTCGCGGGTGTGCACGCCGTAGGAGATCGCCGCGGCGGTCGGCTCGTTGATCACTTCCAGCACGGTCAGGCCGGCGATCTCGCCCGCTTTCGCGGTCGCCTCGCGTTCGGCGATGCCGAAGTACGCGGGGCAGGTGATCACCACTTCCTTGACCGGGGAGCCGGTCAGCGTTTCGGCGTCCGCCGCGATCTTGCGCAGCACGTACGACGAGATCTCCTCCGCCGGGTATTGCTGTCCTTCGTAGCCGAACCGCCAGTCGGGCAAGCCCATGTGGCGCTTCACCATCGAAACCACCCGGTCGGCGTACATCACCGCGGCGTTCTTGGCCTCCTTGCCGACCACCCGGTCGGCACCCTCGAACAGCACCACCGAGGGGGTGGTCAGATCGCCCTCCGCGTTCGTCACCACCGACGGCAGCCCGGACGCCTCGTCCACATAGGCGATGCACGAGTGCGTAGTGCCCAGGTCGATGCCGAATGCCCTGTTGTCGTCCACTGTCATGCCCCTCCGCCGGCGGTTTCCGCTGGTGTTTCCCCGGTGCTCTGATAACGATAAGCGACCACCCATTCCGGGCGGAGCACTTTGCCGCCGTCGTATTCGAATCCGCACCGAAGCCGGTCCCGTACCTGCCGGTCCTGCGTTTCGTCCGCGGTCGGCACGGCACGGATCACCCGTTGCCGAGCGGGGTCGATCTCGGCCTCGGCGACCGAATAGCCGGTGACTCCGTTGCGCTCCAGCGTTTCCAGCACGGAATCCCGGAACGGGGCGAGCCCGGCCGCGGTCCGGTCTGCGGCCAGCGCGTCGGCCAAATCGTCGTGCAGTGCGATGAGATCGGCGAAAATCGGTTGCAGAAGCCGGAGATGCAGGCCGGTGCGGTGCCGCTGGAGTTCCTCGTGCATGCTCTCGATTTGCCGGTTCTTGACTTCGTCGTACCGGATCTTTCCCGCGAATTCGGCGCGCAGCCCGGCGACTTCGCCGCCGAGACGGTCGACCAGACCGGCAAGACCCCGGACGTCCGCCTCCGCGGGTTTTCCTTCCGGCGCAACGGGGTCTTCTTCCGGCGGCGGTTTCGCGGCAGCGGCCCCGGCGTCACCGGCGGCGGTTTCGGAGCCGATTTCCGTGGTCCGGGATTCTGTGCCGGATTCCGCCGTGTCTGATTCCGCCGGGTCGAGCTCGTTCTCGGTCGGCACACTACCTCCCAGTAACTTGGCCGAACCACTGAGCCATTCTTATGGTGCCCGGTAGGTTACCGTGAGCGAGAACACCGGCGGAGGCGGGAGGCGATGTGGCCAGGATTGTCGGCATAGATCTTGGTACTACGTATTCTGCGGTTGCATGCCTGGGTGACGATGGGAATCCGTATGTAATCCCGGGGTCTGCTGGCGAATTCCTAGTGCCCTCCGTGATCAGTTTCGCGAACGGCGCACCGGTGGTCGGCGCGGCGGCGAAAGCCGCGCAGGCGGACGGCGAAACCCGGATCGCCGCCGCGTTCAAACGACACGTCGGCGACCCGGAATTCCGGCTTTCCTTCGGCGGCGAAGACTACGACGCGACCGATTTGTCGGCGCTGGTGCTCGCCGAGCTCAAAGCGCGGGCGGAGGCATTCCTGCGCGAGCCGGTCGCCCGCGCGGTAGTCACCGTGCCCGCCTATTTCACGCATCCGCAGCGCACCGCCACGATCGAAGCGGGCAGGCGGGCCGGGCTCGACGTCGTGCGCGTGCTCAGCGAGCCGACCGCCGCGGCGGTCGCGTACGGCCTCCGGGCGGCGCCGGACGAACGCGTCCTGGCGGTGTACGACCTCGGCGGCGGCACCTTCGACGTTTCCCTGGTGCAGATCGCCGAAGGCGAGCTGCGGGTGCTGGGCGCCGACGGCGACCACCGGCTGGGCGGCCGCGACTGGGACGACCGGCTCTGCGAGTATGCGAACGACTGGTTCGCCCGCGAGTTCGGTGTCGAGATCGCCGACGACGACGTGCTGGTCCTTCTGGCCAGAGCCGAACAGCTCAAGCACACGCTGTCCGCCCGGCGCGGCGGCGAGATCCGGCTCGATTCCGGCGGTCGCTCCGCGCGCTGCCCGGTGACCCGGGAGAAATTCGAGGAGCTGACCAAGGACCTGGTGGACCGCACCGGCCTGCTGACCGAGCGGGCGCTCGCCGACACGGGACTGGACTGGAGCCGGGTCGGCGGGGTGATCCCGGTCGGCGGCTCGACCCGGATGCCGATGGTGAGCGAGTGCATCGCCCGGCTTTCCGGCCGCCCGCCGCTCGGCGGCGCGCACCCGGATCAGGCGGTCGCGCTCGGCGCGGCGATCGAAGCGGCGGGCGAGACCCGCCGCTCCAGGCCCCGGGCGGACGGCCCGGCGTCGCCGCCCGGGTTGCGGCTGGCGCGGGACGTGATCGCACACAGCCTCGGGATGATCGCCGAATCGCCGGACCGGGCGCGCTACCTCAACAGCGTGCTGATCCGGAAGAACCTGCCGATCCCGGCGTCGCAGCGGCGGCCGTTCCAGTTCCGGCTGCGCGACGACGGGGAGAACCTGCTCGAGG
The DNA here is from genome assembly GCF_040610415.1 of Amycolatopsis sp. NPDC004079. NCBI lineage: Bacteria > Bacillati > Actinomycetota > Actinomycetes > Pseudonocardiales > Pseudonocardiaceae > Amycolatopsis > Amycolatopsis sp. NPDC004079. The sequence continues at coordinate 13,588 of NZ_JBEXMH010000052.1, forward strand.
TGTTCCTGACCCAGGGCGAGACGGACGATCCGGGCGGCTGTGCCTACCTCGGCCGGTACGTGGTCACCGGGTTCGGCCCGGGCTCCGGGGACACGGTCGTGGACATCGACTACGTCTACGACCGCAGCGGAGTGGTGCACGTCGAGGCGACCGACCGCGGGACGGCCCGGCCGCTGCTGGTCACCGTCGAAGCGGTGCCGCCGGACGTGCCGGCCCGGTTCGCCGGGCGGCCGGGCGGCGGACGGCGCGGGCGCACCACGGTGTACCTGGCGTTCGACCTGTCGGGCAGCATGTCCGGCCGTCCGCTGGAGGAGGCGAAACGCGCCGCGCACGCCTTCGCGGGCCAATGCGATCTGAGCACCACCTCGATCGGGCTGATCGCTTTCTCCGACCGGGCGGAGATCTGCCAGCCCGCCACCCAGAACGCCGCGGACCTCGGCCGGGCGATCGACCGGCTCCAGACGGGCCGCACCGGGTACAGCAACCTCGGGCACCCGTTCGACGTGCTTCACGAGCAGCTGGCAGGACTGCCGGGCGCCCGGTACGCGGTGGTGCTCGCCGACGGGATCTGGTCCCGGCAGGACGAGGTCGTGCCGCGCGCGGTGCGGTGCCGCGAGGCGGGCATCGAGACGGTCGCGATCGGGTTCGGCTCGGCCGACCGGGACTTCCTGGCCCGCATCGCCTCGTCGTCCGAGCAGAGCCTGTTCACCGACCTGAACCGGCTGACGGAGTCGTTCAGCACCATCGCGCGCGAGCTGACCGAGGGCCGGGGCGTCGCGGCGCTGGCGCGGCAGCCGGAGTGACGGGAGGGCACCGGATGGCCGTCGAAGACCGGCCGAACGCCTTTGTGGCGCTCGGGATCGACCCGGACGCGCCGTGGGATCCGGCGGGCTACGAGGTGGCGTTGCAGACCAAGCGCGCCGAGTGGAGCAGGGACTCCGACAAGCCGCTGGGCAGCGCCAAGGCGACCGCGGCGAGACGCGCGCTCGACAGCATGGACGAGTTCAGGCGGGTGCTCGCCGATCCGGCCGCTCGCGAACAGGAACGCGCCGCGGCCCGGCGGATCATGGCGGACGAGCGGGTGCGGCGCGCCGCCGCGTTCGACAGCGAGCTGGGGATCATGCTGGCCAAGGGGTTCCTGTGGGACGCCGAGCTGGCCAAGCTGCACCGGGACCATCCGGTGCCGTCCGCGGACCGGGACCGGGCCGAACGGCTCGCCGGGCTGCCGGTGCGGGACGTCTCCGGCGAGTTCCGCGTGCCCGAGCGGCTGGACCCCTCCACTGCCAAGAGCATCGCGGGCCTGCTCGCCGCGGTCGGCGAGAAATCGTTGTACACCTTGCTGTTCAAGGCCGACCCGACGGTCGGGGCCAAGTCGCCGCTGCCGCGGCTGCACCAGGCCGCGAAGCGGCTCAGCGAGAAGAACCTCAACAGGGAGAAACATCTGCCGGGGGTGGCCGAGACGCAGGCGCTCGCCGGGCACGCGATGAGTATCTTCGCCAGTGAGAAAGAACAGGCGAGGTACGACAACACGCTCGCGCTGGCACCGGTGGACGAGCTGATGGCCAAGTACCAGTCGGCGCTGAACGCGATCAAGCGGTTCGAACCCGGCCAAGTGGACCAGTTTCTCGCCGAGGCGGTAGCGGCGGGTGCGGAGGCCGACGTCGCGCGCGCGATGCTGATGCTGCACTTCGGCAGGCTTAAATGGGTGGTCCCCTTCCCAGCCGACGCCGATCCGGAGGAAGCTGCGCGGCAGCGGTGCGAGGCGTGCCAGGCGCGCAACGACCCGGAGAACCAGTTCTGCCTGGCGTGCGGGGTCCGGCTGCGGATCGAGTGCCCCGCCTGCGCCCGGACCGTTTCCGGGCACGGTTCCTGCGGCGGCTGCGGGTTCCCGGTCGGCGACTACGACTGGGCGGCGCTGCTCGCCCGGGAATGCGCCGAGGCGGCAGGCCGCGACGATCTCGCCGCCGCGGAGGAAAAACTGGCCGCGGCGAAGCGGGCCTGGCCCTCGGACGGAGCGGACGAGCTGGCAGTCCGGCTGGGCGAGTGCGGAGAACAGGTGAACCGGCTGCGCGAGCAGGTTGCCGCCGAAGAGCGGCGTGTCGTGGGGCAGGTGCGCACGCTGATCGGCCAGCGCAACTACCACGCCGTGCGCAATCGCGTCACCGACGCGCGCGCGACCCTGGCGGGCCGGGACCAGTTCCTGCGCGAGGCGACAGAACACATCGACGAAGCCGATCGGCTCTGCGATCGCGCCGATCGCGCCGCGGACGTCCAGGAGCAGCTTGCCGGCTACGCGCTGGCGCTGGCGCAGTGCGCGGATCACCAGCGGGCGCGGCGGGCGATCAACGCGTTGCCCCCGGAGTCGCCGCACGATCTCCGGGCCGAGCCTGCCGGAGCCGCGATCCGGCTTTCCTGGCAGCCGTCGGACTCGGACAACCCGCGCTACGTGGTGGTCCGCAAAACCGGAGACGCGCCGCCCGCGACGCTCGCCGACGGCGTGCGGCTCGCCACCGTGCGGCGGACTGCATATGAGGATCGGGCGCCGGAGCCGGGCATTCCGTTGCACTACACGGTGTTTGCCCAGCGGGTCACCGGAATCGTGTCGGAGACGGGCGCGGCGACGGCGGAGCCCGCGTTCGTCGCCGGCGAGATTTCCCTGGTCTCGCAACGCGTCGGCGACGGCACGGTCGAGCTGGAATGGCGGCTGCCGGTCCACGCGGTCGGCGCGGCCGTCCAGCGGACGACCGGCGGGCAGACGACGGACATCGCGCCGCTCGGGCTGTCCCGGCTGCGCGACGAAGGGCTGGCCAACGACGTGCCGCACACTTACACCGTGCGCGCCGTCTATCCGGGCCGGTTGTCCCGCGGCGTCACCGTTTCGCTGGTGCCGTGCCAGCCCCCGGAGCCGCCGGGGCCCGTGCGGGTGCGGACCGTGCCGGGAAATCTCGGACTCTGCTACCGGATCGTGGACCTGCTGCCGCAAGGAGCCGGGCCGGACTCCGCGACCGTGCTGTGGACACAGCACCGGCCGCGGATCCGGGCGGGCGAACAGTATTCGGTCACCGAGCTGGCGAAGAGCGGCTCCCTGATCGACGCGGCCGCGGCGGAGGGATTCGCCTTGCCGCGGGCCGGGTTGTACTACTTCGCCCAGGTGGTGTTGCGCAACGGCGTCGGGTACGTCGGCCAGATCCGCCGTTACGCGGCGCGGGACGAGGTCGGCGGGCTCGAAGCGCGGGACCGCGGCGGCGCGGTGCTGATCACCTGGAAATGGCCGGACGGCTGCCGTGCGGCGGTGGTCGCGTGCGGCCGGGACGACTGGCCGCCGGACCCGGCGGACGCGCCGTCCCGGACCGTGGTGGAACGGGCAGGGGACGAGGAGACCGGGTCGTACCGGTTCGACGGCGCGGCGTCCGGGCGGAAGGTGTTCGTCGTCGTCGCGGCGGCGGAGATCCGCGAGGACGAGGTGTTCGTCGCGACCGGCGTGCGGTGTTCGGCGGAAGCGGCTCCGGCGAAACGCCGGAAGTGGAAACGAAAGCGGGCGTGAGACAGCCGTCGCGCGAGTGCCGCCTTCGGGCGCGGTCTCTGCGTCTGTGCACGGAGAACGGGTCAGTGGTTGTAGACGAACATGGTCAGGCTGATCTTGTTCAGGTCGCTGCCGCCCTGGAAATAGCCGCGGTAGACCGCGCCGGAGAACGGGCCGGCCCACGCTTTCAGAATCAGGTCGTTGAAATGGTCGGCGGCGGAGGTGGCGCGGCCGATCTGGTTGCTGGGCGCGGTGCCGAAGGTCAGCACCACGCCGACCCGGTGCCCGCCGATCCGCGCCGCCACCGCGTTGCGGACGGCGCCGGTCATCGCGTCGACGGCGGCGCGGTCGTTGCCGATCAACGCGGCGGTGTCCACGGTGAGGTCCATCTCCACCGGTTGCGGCAGCAGCGCCGGCGGCGCGGCAGGCTGGGGCTTCGGCGAGGGCGGCGGTTTCGGCGACGGGCTGGCCGTGACCGGCGGCGGTTTCGGCGGCTCGTTTTCCTTCGCGGTGACCGTGGTCGCGATGAACACCGTGGCCACCAGCGCCAGCATGAGGTCGGCGAAAAGCCAGCCGGCATTTCCGAACAGGGCGTCGCCCGCGCCTCGGGATCGGTTCGCTCGCATGCGCTCTGTCCTACTTGAAGGGCCAGGGGCGGCGACGGTGGCCGAGTGCCTGGGCGGCGGCGAGCAGTTCGCCTGCCGCTTGACCGAGCGCGGCGGTGGTGCCGACGAGATTCGTGTCCACAGAGGCCAGTTGCGCACTGGAGGAACTCAGCCGAACGGTGATCGCCTCCAGATCGGTGCGCAGCTGGTCGCTCAGCAGCGTGCTCACCGTCTCCATGGACGCGGCCGCGGTGCCCATGGTGCGCGCGCTTTCGGTGACCTGTTCGATGAAATGCTGCTGCGAGCCGTCGATGTTGCGCAAGTGGGTGTCGATCGATCCGGCGATGTCGGTGTAGGACTTGGCGCTTTCGCCGAGCACCTTGGCGGCCACCCCGACGTCCGAGGTGACGGCGACGAATGCGGCGGTGTTCTCCTGGTACAGCTCGTGGCTGCGGGAGAACGCTTCGACGTTGGCCTGGAACTGCTCGACCAGCGGGGCCAGCTGCTCGTTGACCAGCGTCCGGTCCTCGGTGACCGCGGAATTCAGCACCGAGACCGCTTCCTTGGCCACCCGGTCCACCATCTGCTCGTTGGCCTGCTGCAGCGAAGCGAGGGTTTTCCGGGTCTGCTCGGCGAGCAGGCCGATCATTTTCTCGGACTCGGCGTGCACGGATTTCAGACCGTCGCCCGCCGCTTCGACCACGGCCATCGTCGCGTCGAACTGCTCTTTGGTCTGCTGCCGTGCGTCTTCGAGCACCTCGCGCGCGGCGAGCGCCCATTCCTCGGCATTCGCCGGTGCTCGCGACGCGTGCTGTTCCATTGCCACCGCAAGCGATCTGATCGCGGTGTCGACGCGCTCGGCGACCCGGTCGTACTCGCGCGCGGCGTCCTGTTCCTTGACGTGCGCCAGCCGGGTCAGCCAGACCACCCAGGCGATCAGCGCCGCGTCGGCCAGCGCGACCAGCCCGTAGACCGGGAGCAGACCGACTCCCTCGCCGACCAGCACGGCCAGCCCGATGGACAGCCAGGTCAGCAGAATCGGGGCCAGCGCGAACTGATTGCGCTGCGAATGCAGCCTGCGCACCGGCTCGTGCCGCACCTCGTCCAGTTCGGCCAGCACCCGTTCCGGAGCGGCCAGCCGTTCGATGACCGGAAACGGCAGCGTGCTCACCGCCGCGTCGATTTCCCGGATCCGCCGCGCGGCGGTTGTCGCGCCGGATTCGTCCAGTTCGGCACAGAGCGCGGCCAAATTTTCCGCAGCCACTTCGGCCGCGTCGCCGCCGATTTCGGCGACAAACCGGAATTCGACGGCGATTTCCTCAGTTGATTCGTCGATCGCGCTGGTCATCGGCTGCCGCCCGTCGTCGGCGGTGAAAAAATGTTCGCGTTCGGGCTGCGGTCTTCCGGAATCGGCAACGGTTTCCCCCGTAATCGCCGGCGATCTCGTGCGGTGCGCTAGGCTTTGCGCGCGGCATCGTGGTCAGCTTACAACCCGGTGCCGCGCAATGCGGCCGGGTTCGCGAAAATTCCGGGCAGACGTCCGGCGGCGGGCCGATCCGCACGTTCAGAGATCCGCACGGGAGGGGACCGCCGCAATGGGACTGCCTACTTCGCGCGCGGAGTTGATATTCGACCACGACGTCAGCGCGGAATCGGCCGGCGCTGTCGAAGACGTGTTTCGGGAACTCGGTTTCGCTCCCTCGGCGCGGCGGCGGCTGACGCATCGCGGGCCCGCCGAACTGACCTGGCTGATGCTGGCCTCGTTGCCGCTGCAGGCATTTCTGACCGGGCTCGGCGGCGAGGTCGTCAAGGACTTGTATGCGAAGGCCAAGAAATTGGCGCCCGGCGCGAAAGAAGGGAAATCCGATCCGCGTCCGCCGCTGGTGCTGCAGGACGCGAAGACCGAGCTGAATGTCGTCCTCGAAGCGGATTTGCCCGCCGAGGCGATCCGCGCGCTGGCCGGACTCGACCTGGCCGCGTACCGGAACGGGCCGCTGCACTACGACCGGCACCGGAAGAAATGGCGGTCCGAACTGGACGAACTCGGCGAAGCCGAGGACTGATCCGGCGCGATGACCGAACCGGGCAGTCGAGAAACTGTGCTCGACCAGGCTCGCGCGGCCGTCGCTGACGGCGAGCGGGCGCTGTCCGGGCACGACCCGCGTGCCGCCGAAAAAGCGTTCTCCGCCGCGCTCGGCATGCTGGGAGAGCAGGGCGGCGAGGCCGGGCTCGCCGCTGCCGCGCACCTCGGCCTCGGGCGGGTCCGCTTGGCCGGCAACGACATCCGCGCCGCCGACCTGAACTTCGACCGGGTGCAGCGGTTGCTCCCGGCGGCGCCGGACGGCTTCTACTGGGCCGGCTGCACGGCCGCGCGCGCGGCGAGCTACCCGAGAGCGGAATGGCTGCTGACCGCCGCGCTGGAGCGGGATCCCCGGTACCGCAAGGCATATGCGCGGCGGGCCGAGGTCCGGCTGAAGCTGGGCCGGGCGGAATCGGCGCTGGCCGATCTGCTCGCCGCGGCCGACGACCGGGCGGCCGACGACCGGACCCGCCTGGCGACCGCCGCGGTGCTGGTGCGACTGGGGAAGGCCGAGCGGGCGCTGGCGGCCGCGGCCGGGATCGAAGGCGGCGCCGCGGCGGCGGTCTGCGGCCTGGCCCGATGGCAGCTGGGCGAAACCGAAGCTGCGGCGGCCGAATTCGAGCGCGCCGTCGCCGCCGGATGCCGCGACGAAGCGGTGCTGTTCTACCACGGCCTGGCTTGCTTCCGCCGCGGCGACGCCGCCGACGGCGAAGCGGCCTGGCAGCCGCTCCGCGCGGAGCACGGGGAGCTCGCCGAAGCCGTCGAGGAAACGAATCTGCGCGACGCGGTCCGGCATCTCGAGCGGGGAGAAGAAGAATTGGCCGCCGCCCGGCTGCGGGAGAGCGGCCGGCGCGGGCACCGCTGTCTCGCGGTTCTGGAATTTCGTGCGGGACAGCACGAATCGGCAGTGCGGCGGTGGCGGGCGGAGCCGGCCGACCCGGTCAGCCGATGGGGGCTCGCGGTGAACGCGATGCGCGAAGGCGCACCGGCCGAAGCCGAATTGCGCGAGCTGGCCGGCGACGAGACCGTGCCCGCCCGGATCAGACGCCTGGTCGCCGACTCCTTGACCGGACACCAATCAGATAGGAAGCGCACGGCCGCCCGCTGCGCGGAAGGAATCGCGGCCGCCCGCCGCCGAGATTGGGCCGCTGCCGCCGAAACGCTGCCGGAGCATTCCGAAGAGGTGTCTGCGGACGTGGCATTGCTCAAGGCGGTCGCTTGCGCGGTGAGCGGCCGTCGGGCCGAAGCGGTGGCGCAGCTCGCCGCCGCGGCCGCTGCTGCGCCGCGGCGGGCTGGATCTCGGATCGGGCACGCGCGAGCGATGCTGTATCTGCACACGCTCAGCGCGGCGGAGGGGGAGCCGGACGTTCCGGGCTGGCGCGCGTGCATCGGCGCGACGGTGGCGCTGCTGCACGACGCGGCGTTCTGGACGAGCTGGCAGACCCGGGCCAGCCAACGCTACCGCTGCCCAGTCCCCGCGGACGCGGTCCGCGCCGCGCGGACCGCGCTGGACGAACTGATCGAGCACCGCGTCCCGTCTGACGAGCTGGCGGTGCTGCTGCGCCGGGAGCGGGCCGCGGCGGCGCTGCTGGCGGAAGCGGGCGGCTTGCCCGGTCCGGCCGGGCCGCCCTTGGTGTGCGGACCGCTGTGGCTCGCGGAGCTCGGGCTCGAACGCCAGCTCGGCGAATTTGTCCGGGCCCTGGCCGGAACCGGCTACGACGCGGCGGCGCTGCGCAGGCAGTTCTCCGCGCTCGGGCTGGCGACCGCGCTGCTGGCGGCGGGCCGCTCGGCCGCGGCCGCCCGGGCCGCGCTGGACGTGCGCTGCCCGTCCTGCGCGGAGACCGGCGGCGAGTCCCACCCGGCGATGATCACCGAGCCGCTGCAGTGCGCACCGGGGTGCCCGGAGTTCGACCGCCGCAATCCCGGGTTCAGCGCCGGTCCGGACAAGACCGGCGAACTGTCCAGAGCGGGCGCCGCGCTGGCCGTGCGCACGCTGCTCGACCTCGCCCGCGGCGCGATCGCCAGGCCGGTGATGGACCTGGCCGACGCACGCCGATGCTGGCGCGCGGCAGTGACACTGGCACGGCGGTTCGACCGCCGGGACGCGATCCTGCGCGAGGCGGCCGACGAGGCGCTCGGCCGCGCCAAGGTGCTCGCCGAACGTGGCGATCGCGGCGAAGCTATCGCGGTGCTCGACGCGGTTGCCGCGGCGATCCCGGCGAAGGACGCGGTGGAGCACGGCCGGGTGGCGGCCGAACTGGCGTTCCTGCTCAACGCCCGCGGCGTCGGCGTGTTCAACGACCGGCCGGACAGTTGCGCGGCGGCACTGGCCGACCTGCGCCGCGCGGTGGCGTTGTGCCCGGATCTGCAGTTGCCCCGGTTCAACCTCGGCATCGTGCTCAGAGCGGCTGGGGTCCAGGCTGCGCGCGGGTTCGACTATGCGGACGGCATCCGGCTGCTCACCGAAGCGGTCAGCCACTTCGAGTACGGCGCGACTGTGCTTGGTGCCGAGCAGTTCCGCCCGGAGCTGGAGAGGGCGCGGGACATGCTGAAACTGATGGTCGAGGCTTACGAGGACCGGCCGCCGGAGGAGAACCCGTGACGGCCGTGCGGGAGGTCGACGAGCTCCGGATGCGCGTGCGGCGGATCGGCGCGGCGCGCTACCTGGTGCTGGCCAGCGGCGCGGCGCTCGGCGCGAGTGCGGTCCCGATCGACGGCGACCCGGCCCGGCTGCAGGTCGAGCTGGCCCGGCTGATCGACATCGAGACCGGGAACGCGCCCGCCCGCGGCACCGATCCGTCGGCCGGGCTGCGGCGGCTGGGCCAGTCCGTCCACGATGTGCTTTTCGACGACGCTCTGGTTCGATGCGTGCGCGCCGCCCGCGCGGCCGCCGAGCGCGAGGGGCGCGGCCTGCGGCTGAGGTTCGATCTGCCGCCGGTGCTGCAGGCGCTGCCGGTGGAGGCCCTGTGCACGCCGCCCGAGCAGCCGGAACAGACGTTCGCGCTGGACGGGACGCTGTCGATCGCGCGGTCGCTGGCAGGAGTCGCTGCCGGGCGACGGCTGCCGACCGGCAGCGAGCCACCCGAGGTGCTGCGCTTGCTGATCGCCACCGCGGCGCCGCGGGATCTGGACCTGCGGCGGCTGGACGCCGACGCGGAGCTGGCCGAACTGGCCGAGCTGCCGGATTTCGTCGTGCAGACCGACATCATCCGCCATGCCACCCTCTCGGATCTGGAGAAATGGCTGGCGGACAACGCCGACGCACCGGCCGCGGTGCTGCTGATCGCGCACGGTGTCTGCGCGCCCGGGCGCGAGGACAGCCGGATCGTCCTGGAAACCAGCAAGGGCACCGCGGATCTGGTGCCCGCCGACCTGCTCAGCGGGATGCTGGTGCGCGCCCGCCGGTTGCGCCTGGTGGTGCTGAACCTCTGTTTCAGCGCCCGGAATTCCGCGCGGGAACCGTTCGGCGGGCTGGCGCAGGCGCTGGTCGGCAAGGGAATCCCGGCGGTGGTCGGCATGCACGGGCTGGTGACCGACCGGGCCGCCGCGGTGTTCGGCCCGAAGGTGTTCGCAGGCATCTGCGCGAACCGTCCGGTGGACGACGCGGTGACTTCGGCCCGCCAGCACATCGCGAGCCTGCCCGGGCACACCGCGATCGAATGGGCCACCCCGACGCTGTTCCTGCACGAGGGCTGCCGCCTCGGCTGGCTGTTCAAGGCAAGGGAGGTGCGCGACGACAACGCGTCGGTCGATCCGCTGCGGGACGGCGAAGAAGCGGTCAAGGAACTTGAAGAGGACGGCAACATCACCCCGGCCACCGCGCTGACCGCTGCGCGATACTTACGGCTGAGCAAGCAATGGCGGCGGACGGAGTCGATTGCCAAAGCTGTCCGGCCGCCGACGCCGGCGCAGCGCGAGCTGATCGCGGAGGCCCGGGCGGAGCAGGCGTGGCCGGGCGTCGAACGGCTGTGCGCGGCACTGGCCGACGGCGATCCCGGTGCGGCCGAGGACCTGCTCGGTCCGGCGCGAAAGCTGCTTCCCTCCGCGGTCGTGCGGGTGCTGACCGCCGAAATCGCCGCCGCCCGGCAGGCGGACCGGCTTCTCGGCCAGGCGCGCGAGGCAGCGGGCACCGGGGCCTGGCAGTCCACAGTGGACATTCTGGAACGGGCCGAGCGCGAGCAGCTGGCCGGAATCCGGGACGTCGGAACGGAATTGGCGACGGCACGGCAGGAGGTCGTACTCGCCGGGCAGTACGAGCACATGCTCGGGCACCAGGAGGCCGGTCGCTGGCCGGCCGCGCACGCCGAAGCATCGGCGATCCTGGCCGTCCGCGAGGACGGCTACCGGGACACCGCGATCCGGGCTCGCTACTTCGCCGCCCGGCAAGCGGAAGCGGAGTCGCGCTGGCCGAACGCGGTCGACGGATACCTGGCGTGCGAAGGCTTTTCCGACAGCGCGGCGCGGCTGCCGCTGGTTCGCGGGCAGGTGCTCGCCGCCGCCGCGGACTGGCCGGGGGCCGAGCACCAGTTCCGCGTCGCGGCCGAGCTCGGCGCCGGCGGCGAGCAGCTCGCCCGCTACGCGGCGGCTCGAGTCGCCGAAAGCAGCCGCCGCTGGGAAGCCGCACGGCAGCTGTACGCGGAGCTGCCGGAGGTGCTGTCCGACGTCGGCGCACGGCGCGGCTACGCGGACGGCATGGTCGCCGATGCCCGGGAGGACTGGCCGGGAGTCCTGGCCGGCTTCGGCGAGCTGCCCGACGAGTTCGCCGACGGCGAGGTCGGCAGGCGACGGCAGTTCGCCCGGGCGAAGCTGGCCGGGGAACGCGGCGACTGGCGGGGCGTGCTCACCGGGCTCGGTGCGACACCGGACACCGGCCGGGACGGTTCGGTCGGCGTGCTCCGCTGGACCGCGCGCGGCAGGCTGGCGGAGGAGAGCGGAGATTGGGCCAGGGCTGCCGAGTGCTACGCCGCGACCGGCGGCAAGCAGGAGCTGGACCATCGCTACGCCGGCGCCCGCCGGGACGAGCTGAACGACGGTCTGCCGGCCGCGCTCAAGGCGTACCGCGGGATGCCCGCGCAGTACCGCGACGTCGGGCTGCGGGTCGGGTACCTGACCGCAGGCGCCGCAGCGGCGGAGGAGGACTGGGCACGCGCCGTGAAGCTGTATGCCGCGCTGCCGGACGATTTCGAGGACACCGCGCGGAAACGGGATTACGCGGTGCTTCGCGCGGCGGCGACGGCGGAGCGGTGGGCGGAAGCGGCGGAAGCCGCCGGACCGCTCGGCGGTTACCTGGACGCAGCCGTCGCCGCCGCTTACGCGCGCGGCCGGATCGCCGAAGACGGAGAGGACTGGGCGGCGGCGATCGCCGCGTACGAGTCGTGCCCCGGGCACGGCGACGCGGACAGCCGCGCCGGGTACGCCCGGGGCCGTGAGCTGGACGCGGCCGGGCACTGGTCGGCGGCGAAGGCGGAGTACGCCCGGGCCGCTGCCGGACGGGACCTCCGGCAGCGGCTGGCGCGGCTCGACTTCCTGTTGGCCGAGCTGTCGTTCGCGGAGGGGATCGCCGCGGCGTCGCTGGCCGCCGACCCGGTGACTCTGCGTTCCCTGGATTTTCCTTATCCGGCACTGCGTTCGGCGGGCATCACGGCGGCCTCGCCGACCGAGGCGGTGGCCGATGCGACGTTCGTGCTGATGGAGCGGGGCGGCATCAGCTGGCACGAACGGATGGCGTGGGGCCAGCTGCGCACGCCCGCGAAGCGGCTGCTGGTGGACGTGCGGATGTACCCGGTGCGCGAGCCGGCCGCGCTCGCCGCCGCACTGTCCGCACTGGACGCGACGGTCGCCGACCCGCTTTCCTGGCTCCGCGCCAGGCTGCCCGCCGACGGCCCGCTGCTGACTCTGCTGGCCGGCGACCGGGCGGGCGCGGCGGCGCAGTGGCGGGAGCGCCTGGCCCGGCGTCCGGACCGCTTGCCGGACGTGCACTGCCTTGGCCTCGTGTCGTTCTGGCACGCCCAGGACCTCGAAGAGAACGGCGCGTGGGAGCAGACCGCGCCGGTCTGGCGGACCGCGCTGGCCTGCCTGGCCGCGCTGCTGGCCGACGACGAGTTCTGGGCGCGCTGGCGCCACGACCGGGCACTGCGTTACGGCCATGCGGTCACCCCGGCCGACACCCGGCAGCTGCGCGCCGATTTCGGCAGGTACACGACCGACGTGCTGACCGGACACGCGGACCGGCACTCGGCGGCCGGACGGGAGACGGAAGCGGCCCGCTACCGGGAGCTGGTGTCGCTGCTCGAAGCGGAACTCGATGCGGCGCACTGCCTTCGCGAAGCCGGCGGGCTGCCGGTGCGCGGCGGCGGCCGGCTCAGCTGCGGTCCGGAGTACCTGCGGCTGACCGGGCTTTCCGAGGCGTTCGGCGAGTTCATCGCCGCGGAACACCGCCGGGACTCTCCCGGCGATGCCCGGCGCGGTCTGCTGAACCGGCTGCGCTGCGCGTTTTCCGGGCTGGCGCGGGCTTCTTCACTGCTGGAGAGGCATCGGTTCGAAGCGGCGCTGAGCGCGCTGCCGGACTGGCACCGGTCGCGCCGCGCCGATCTGCCCGGGGACTGCGCCGGCCCGGCCCGGCACGGCGGCGTCGAAGGTTGCCCGCGGTGCCAGGAGTTCCTGGCCCGCGATCCGGCCTTCGCCTTCTTGCCGGAGCGCCGGTTCGGGCTGCTGCGGGACGCGGTCGGGCTGGCCGTGCGGGCCCGGCTGCTGATCGCCCGCGACCTGCTGGCCGACGGCCGGGCCGACCCGGCGCTCGCCGAGCTGTCCGATGCGCTCGGCCTCGCCGCCAACGGGCTGATCGAGGTCCGGACCCGGGAAGCGGTGCTGCGCATCGTGACCGGCCGGGCCGACGCGCTGGCCGCGGCCGGCACCGGCGCGGCCGGGCTGGACGAGGCGATCGGACTGGTGGAGCGCGCCGCGCCGGTCTTCGCCGGGACGCTCGCCGCGGAGCTGTCCGGGAAACTGGCGAACCTGCTGGCCGACCGCGGCGTCCGGTACGGCTCCGGCTGTCTCGAATCCGGCGAGCCGGCCGATCCGGTCCGCGCGGTCCGCGAGCTGCGCCGCGCGTTCGCCTGCGACCAGGATTCGGATCGGGTGCGGTACCACCTGGCACAAGGGCTGATCCGCCTTTCTCCGGCCGAGCCCGGCTTCACCGGGAAGCTGGCTTTGGTCGTCGAAGCCGTGCGATGCCTGCATGACGGGCTGGCGCGGTCAGACCGGCTCGCCTCGGCCATGAAGCAGGCGCTCGACGCGCTGGCGGAGCTGCTTCTCGGCCGGCTTCCCCAGGGCGAGCTGCACCGGCTCGTCCAGGAACTCGGGGCGGCCCCGGCAGCGAACCTGCCGGGGCCGGACCAGGCACGGGCGCACGCGGCGGAAGCCGCACGGCACCGGGCAGGCGGAGATCTGCCCCGCTGCGCGTACCGCCTGGCCGTCGCGGCGCGGGCGGATCCGGGCACCGCGCAGTACCGAGCCGACCTGCTGGCGGTGCTGGCGGAACTGACGGGCGAAGGAGGGCCGGAGGGTGATTGAAGATCCGCTGACCGAGTGGCCGGGGGAGTTCCCGTACCGGGTGCTGGCTGATTTCGGCATCACGCCGCGGTCCAGCCAGGCCGAGGTCAAGGACGTCGTGTTCGAGCTGATGGCGCGGGACCGGATGAACCCGGTCACCCAGCGCGCCGCCGACGAGCTGCGCGATCCGGCCGTCCGGCTGCTCGCCGACCTGCTGCACTACGACCTTGACCCGGCCACCGTCGGTCCGCCCGAGGCGTTCGCGGAACCGCCTGCCGGGCCGCCGGGCCTCCCGGCCGCGCTGGTGGCCTTTCTCTCCGGCGAACTGCTCGGAGAGCTCGGCGGCGAAGCCCCGTCCGCCGTTTTCCCGAGCCGGCCGTTCCTCGACGGCCTGGTCCGGTTCGACTGCTGAACGCTGGGAGGAACGCCGATGACCGCCCCCGAGAACAGCCCGGACCGGCTCCTGCTCAGCGAGCTCACCCGGCTGGACCTGGACACCGAAGCCCTGGTTCAGGGCGTCGCAGACGTCCTGGACGTGCTGCGCCGCCCGCTGGACGACGGGACCGGAGTGACCAGCCGCGCCGTCCTGCGCGCGACGGTGGACCGGCTCACCGCCGTGCTGTCCGCGCACGGCGGCGTCCGGCTGGTCGGCGAACCCGGCGAACTCGCCGCGCCGCACACCCATCGCGTGGTCGACGTGACCGACGCGACCGGCCTGCCGGCCGACACGGTCGTCAAGGTCATCGAACACGGCGTCCGGTACCGGGGCGGGCTGCTGCGCCCGGCCGCGGTCGTCGTCGCCTCGGGAAAGGGAATCCAGTGACCGCAATCGGCATCGACCTCGGCACCACCAACTCGGTGGCGGCCACCTATGCGCCGGAGAGGAACCAAGCGAGGGTGGTGAGCGTCGGCGGCGCCAAGTCGACGCCGTCGGCGGTCGGCGTGCGCGGGCACGGCGCGGCGGCCGAGATCCTGGTCGGCCAGAACGCGCTGAACTGGGGCAAACGCGATCCGGAGAACACGATCCTGTCGGTGAAACGGCTGATGGGCCGGGATTTCGACGATCCGGCGGTGCAGCAGGCGCGGAACCGGCGCAGCTACCGGATCGTCCCCGGCCCGGATGGCGACCCGCACGCACACGTGGCGCTCGGCGACACCGTCCGCAGTCCGGCCGAAGTGTCCGCGTTCATCCTGGAGCGGCTGAAGAACGCCGCCTCGAAGGAACCGGTCACCCATGCCGTGATCACCGTGCCCGCCTACTTCCACGAACGGCAGCGGGCGGCCACCCGGGAAGCGGGCGAGCGGGCCGGGCTGGTGGTCAAGCGGATCATCGACGAGCCGACCGCGGCGGCGGTCGCGTTCGGCCTCGAACTCGGCGACCGGGACCGGCGCCGGGTGCTAGTGTACGACCTCGGCGGCGGCACCTTCGACATTTCGGTGCTCAACATGACCCGCGACGGTCAGGGCCGTGCGCACTTCCACGTCATGGAGTTCAACGGCGACAACTGGCTCGGCGGCGACGATTTCGACGCGCTGGTGGTCGACCGGATCGTGGACTGGGTCAAGCGCGAGACAGCCGGCGCGGACCCGTCCGAGGACGCGGAATTCGCGTTCCTGGCCAGGGAGGCGGCTGAGGCGGCCAAACGGTTCCTCAGCGACAACACCTCGGCGGAGATCACCATCGGGCGCGCGTACCGGGTGGCGGGGGAGTACATCGACGTCGCCATGACGCTGAGCCGGGCAGAGTTCGAGGAGCTGATCGCGCCGCTGGTGGCCCGGACGATCGAGCTGGTGAAAACCGTACTGCACAACCAGAAGCTGACCCCGGCGGAGATCTCCGATGTGCTGCTGGTCGGCGGCGCCACGCTGACCCCGAAGGTCTACGAGGCGGTCGAGGAGCTGTTCGGCGCGGCGAAAGTGCGCCGCGACGTCGATCCGATGGAATGCGTCGCGATCGGGGCCGGAATCCTGGCCAGCACTTTGCACGGGGTGCAGTGCCAGTCCTGTCTCGCGGTGAACGACGAGACCGCGGGCGACTGCGCCGAATGCGGGCGTTCGCTGATCAACGCGCCGTCCGCGGGCGACACGAAGCTGCACGACGTCACCGGGATGACCCTGGGCGTCAAGGCGGTCAAGGGCGCGCACCGCGACGAGTTCGTGCCGATCATCCCGAAGGACACGCCGTATCCGATGGGCGCGCCGATGACGCACAGTTTCGGCGCGACCGACGGGCGGCGGATCCGGGTGCCGGTGTACGAGGGCAATGACCCGCTGGCCAGCCAGAACCAGGAACAGGGCGTGATCGATTTCGAGCTGCCGGAGGAGATCGACGTCAACACCCGGGTGGACGTGGCTTTCATGTTCGACCGCAACCGCGAGCTGCACGTGACGATCACCGTGCCCGGCACCGAACTGGAACACGTCACAAAGCTGCGGATCGTGCCGCGTGCGCCGGTCGCCCCGGCCCCCGAACCGGTCGAGGACACGACGCACCGCACCGGTCTCAAGCAGGCGGCCTGGGCGGCCGACGCGTTCCTGCGCGACTTCGGGGAGTTCCTCGAACCGGAGCAGGCGACGAAGGTGGCCGGCGATCTGGCGCACGCGTCGGAGGCGCTGACCTTCGGAGAACCGGTGGAATGCCGCCGGATAGCAGCGGTTCTGCAATCGGACCTGTTCAGTTCGGGCGTCGCTTCCTCGCTGTACCTGGCGCAGCGCGCCGCCGACCAGACGCGGGACAAAGGCGAGCAGGACCAGCTCAACCAGGCCATCCAGGCCGTACAGCAGGCGCACCGGGACGGCAAGCACACGTTGGTGACCGACCAGGCGCGAGTGCTCAAGGTGCTGGTGGCCAACAGCATGCGCCGGGACGAGGTCGACGACGTCCAGGACGCCGAGGACTTCGCCGGGCTGCTCAAGCTGCTCTGGTCTTGACGGCGGGGAGAGCGCGGTGACCGTTGTCCATCTCGGGCTGGACCTGGGCAGCACGGCATTGCGCGCGGCCAGCGCAGCGCGCGGCGAAGCGGTGACGGCAACCGTGCTGGCCGGCGGCGGATGGCCGTGGTTGTCCGGCGTACGGCCTTTTCCCAGCGTGAAAAGCAAACTGGGGGTGGAGCCCGAGGCCGCCGAGACGGTGGCCGCGGCGCTGCGCGCGGTGCGCGGCAAGATCGGGCGCGTCCCCGGCACACGCCTCGGCCACACCGTGATCAGTGTGCCTGCCCGGTTCTCCAGCGCCGCGCGAACCGCGCTGCTCGCCGCCGCCGAGGAGGCCGGATTCGCTGACGTCAGCCTGATTTCCGATACTGTCGCCGCCGTGACCGAACAGGCGGAGGGCACTCGTACCGGCACGTATTTGGTGTACAGCGCGGGATATGACGGCTGCGAGCTAGGCTTGGCGCGGGCTGTGCGCGGTTCCTGCCGGGTGCTCGGCTACGAGGCCGCGCCCGAGCCGGACGGCCGCGGCCTCGATGCGGACATCATCGGGAGCTGGCAGGCCGCCCTCGACCGGTACCGGGTACCGAAGCGGCCCGGCGAATCCGGCCGGGCACGGGAGCTCGCCGAACAGGTCAAACACCGGCTCGCGGCCGGCGAATCGGGATATTTCCCGTGCTTCGTGCCGGTTCCCGGCCGGGGCGAGCTGCGCACCCGCTTCGACCAGGCTCTGTTCAACCAGCAGGTGCGCGCGGCGGCGGCCGCGACACTGGACTCGCTGACCGCTCTGCTCGCCCGCACCGGCGCGGATCTCTCCGCGGTCGACCAGATCACTCTGGTCGGAGGCACTGCCGCGATGCCCGCTGTGCGTGCGGTCCTCGACGGGCTCGGCCTTCCGGTCGCTGCCGCCGAAGCCGGTCAGCTCGCCCGCGGCGCACTGCGCCACGCTCAAGAACTCGGCCGCCGGCCGTTGTCCGCCTACGACGAGCCCGGCCCGGCAGCCGGACTCCGGCGGACCCGGCCGCTCGCTTCGCTTGCCACGACCGTGCTCGTTCCGGCCACTCAGAAGTCCACTATGGACAGTGTGCGCGCCGCTGGGCCCGCGACGGCTCCGGAATTGATCGCCACCGCCCGTCGGTTGTTCGCCGCCGGCCGCCACGCGGAAGCCATTTCGGCCGCGCACCTGGCGTGGCGCGCGGACCCGCACGACGCGGACGTGTTCGAGGAAATGCTCGACTTGCACTGCGCCGCCGCGATGACCAGCCCGACTCTGGCCAGTTTCGCCGGTGACGAGCACTGGCTGCGCTGCGCTCTGCGGCACGACCAGGCCAGCACACGGATCCGCGGCCTGCTGGCGGAACGGAACTACTGGCAGGCCCGGGATCTGCTCCTGGCGGGCAATCGTGGCGAAGCGCAAGTCGCGCTCGACGCCGCGCTGCGCTGGGGACCGGACCATCCGGGCGCGACTGCCTTGTCCCGCGAATTCGGGCCGCGCTGACCTGCTGCGTGCTGGCGGGGATGTGCGCACGACTCGGGGCTGCGTCGAGGTTCGGCGGTTGCCGTGACCGAAGCGGGTTCATGCGGCAGCCTGGCAAGGGCGGCGAGAAGCTCTCGACGAAGCCGATTTTGACCCGCGCGAGAAGCGCCGCCTGCTCTCCGCGGTCGTTTCGTTCCGGCGTCGCGGATGCGGCCAGGCACCGGCGAGACCCAGTTTGGTTCCGGGCCGGCCGGAGCACCCGCATCGGCCGCGACGCCAATGCCAGCGCGAGTTCGATGCCGGACCGTCGTGATCGCGCTGTGAGCGCCGGCGGGCGGTCAACCCCAATGCCCGGCTTGACGCCAGGTGGCCGGGTCTTGGAGTCCGTGAGGGACTCCTTGAGGGAATCAGATTCCCTCAGGGTTCCCCTCACGGACCAATGCCCGGCTTCCGCTCTCGGGTTCGCAGCCCACGGCGACCTGCGCCCA
The DNA here is from genome assembly GCF_040610415.1 of Amycolatopsis sp. NPDC004079. NCBI lineage: Bacteria > Bacillati > Actinomycetota > Actinomycetes > Pseudonocardiales > Pseudonocardiaceae > Amycolatopsis > Amycolatopsis sp. NPDC004079. The sequence goes on from NZ_JBEXMH010000052.1 coordinate 32,240, forward strand.
ACCGGACCCGAACCAGTCGAGCTGGGGAAACACGCCAGCAGCGCGTCCACGTCGCAGCCTTGAGCGCCTGGCATTGGCGGTCAACCCGCGTTGGCTCGGCCCCGCAACAGAAAAGGCCTGTCGATGAAGATCATCGACAGGCCGTACCCTGCTGTGGGCGATACTGGGATCGAACCAGTGACCTCTTCGGTGTGAACGAAGCGCTCTCCCCCTGAGCTAATCGCCCGTTGTGCAACGCACCAGTCCGGGGGTGGACTGGAGTGCGCGATACTGGGATTGAACCAGTGACCTCTTCCGTGTCAGGGAAGCGCTCTCCCGCTGAGCTAATCGCGCTTGCTGCTGTGCAACGTGTCGTAAACATTAGCGGACGCCTCGGCGACGCCGCACGGGGGTCCCGGTTTCGCCGACACTGCTGGTCACTGTCCTGCGTGGACAGTCATGCGCACGCCTTCGGCCAGCCGGTACGGGCGGGTGTCGACGATGGCGCCCAGCAGGCGGCGCAGGCGCGACACTTCGGCGCGGACGGTGACGAGGTGTTCGGCGTCTCCGTAGAGGGCGTGGCTCAGCGCGACCGCGGACAGGCCGTCGCGGCCGGCTTTCTCCAGGCGGACCAGGATTTCCGCGTGTCGTTTCGTGATCGGGCGGCGCCAGCCGGTGTCGCCTGCTTGGAGGCTGAGCAGGGGAGCGGGCGTGAGGTCCAGGTCGAGGCGGACGGTGCGGGCGGTATCGGCGGGGCGGACGAGCCAGCCGTCGGCGATGGGTTCGGGGAGGCAGGCTCCCAAGCCGGGGACGGCGACTACCTGGCCGGTTCTGGGGGCGGCGATGCGTTCGCCCGCGGAGACGCCGACGCTGTGTGCGACCCAGCCGTCCTCGTCCACGACCAGGGCGGGGCCGGAGGACAGGACAGGTTCAGCCATTTGGCGCAGCCGTTCGAGGCGCTGGCGGTGCGTGCGCCACAGTTCGGATTCGGCCAGCCGCTTGCCGGTTTCGACCAGGGCGCCGATCGCGGGATGCAGGGTCAAGGCGGGGCCGCTGATGTCGATGACGCCTAGCAGTTCGCCGGTGCGCGGGTCGTGGATGGGCGAGGCGGTGCAGTACCACGGGTGCTGGTTCTGCTCGAAGTGCTCGCCGGCGAGCAGTTCGATGGGCGCGGCTTCGGCGAGGGCGGTGCCGATCGCGTTGGTGCCGACGCGGGATTCGGTCCACTCGGAGCCTTCGGTGAAACCCAGGGTGTCCGCTTTGCGCCGGACGGCGGACGAGCCCTCGCGCCACAGGATGATGCCGTCGGCGTCGGTGACTACCAGGAGCATGTGCGCCGAATCGGAGGTCGCGCCGACGACCTGGCGGAGGTCTTCGATGACGTGCCGCAGCGGCGAGTCGTGCCTGCGGCGTTCGACCTCGTCGCCGGGCACCGAATCGCGGGCGTTCATCCCGTCGGCGGTGAGGCCGAGGCTCAGCACGCGGGACCAGGAGCGCGAGACGAGCGGGCGCGGCGGCACGGCGGGGCGGCTGCCGCCGATGACGGCTTCGTGCATGCGGACGAGGTCGCGGGCGTGGGTGGGCAGGTTGCGGCCCGGAGGCACCGCACTGTGCACCACCACAGTCACCTCCCGCACCGTCGCGTTAGCCGCCCAGCATAGGTGACCTGCGCCGATGTTTCCATGCACCGGGCGCGTGCAACTCGCTGCAACCCTTGCCGCGCCCGTCGTCCGGAGAGTGTGATCGGCGCTACACCACGACAGCGACGTCCGAGGAGTAGCGATGACACAGACAGTCGACCGGATCGCGGAGGCGAGTACGCCGCAGGCCCGGGTCGAGGACTGGCTGGCCCGGTTCGAGGCCGCGCTGACCGCCCGCGACGTCGAGGCCGCCGCGGCGTTGTTCGCCGTCGATTCCTACTGGCGCGACTTGGTTTCGTTCACCTGGAACCTCAAGACCGTCGAGGGCCGGGACGGGGTCGCGGGCTTGCTCGGCGGCTGTCTGGAAGCGACGGACCCGAGCGGATTCCGTACCTCCGAACCGGCGACGGAAAGCGACGGCGTCACCGAGGCGTGGATCGAGTTCGAGACCGCGGCCGGACGCGCGAAAGGGCATCTGCGGCTGAAGGAAGAGGGCGCGTGGACGCTGCTCACCAGCCTGCGCGAGCTGAAAGGATTCGAGGAGTCCCAGCGGGAACGGCGGCCCAAGGGCGTCGAGCACGGCGTGGTGCGCGGCCGCCGGTCGTGGGCGGAGAAGCGGGCCGAGGAGCGGGAGACGCTCGGCTACGGCCAGCAGCCCTACGTCGTCGTGATCGGCGGCGGGCAGGGCGGGATCGCGCTCGGCGCCCGGCTGCGCCAGCTCGGCGTGCCCTCGCTGGTGGTGGAGCGCAACGACCGGCCCGGCGATTCGTGGCGCAAGCGGTACAAGAACCTCTGCCTGCACGACCCGGTCTGGTACGACCACCTGCCCTACTTGCCGTTCCCGGAGAACTGGCCGGTGTTCGCGCCGAAGGACAAGATCGCGGACTGGCTGGAGATGTACACGGGTCTGATGGAGGTGCCGTACTGGACGCGTTCGGCGGTCACCTCCGCGGTCTGGGATGACGACGCGAAGCAGTGGCACGTCACGGTGGACCGCGACGGAGAAGAAGCGGTTCTCACGCCGAAGCACGTGGTGTTCGCGACTGGCATGTCCGGCAAGCCGAATCTGCCGTCGTTCCCCGGAATGGACGAGTTCGAGGGCGACCAGCACCATTCGTCGCAGCACCCCGGCCCGGACGCGTACGCGGGCAAGAAGGCGGTCGTCGTCGGCTCGAACAACTCGGCGCACGACATCTGCGCCGCGCTGTGGGAGCACGGCGCGGACGTGACCATGGTGCAGCGCTCGTCCACGCACATCGTGAAGTCGGATTCGCTGATGGACCTCGGTCTCGGCGACCTGTATTCGGAGCGCGCGCTGGCCGCGGGCGTCACCACCGAGAAGGCCGACCTGATCTTCGCGTCGATCCCGTACCGGATCATGCCGGAGTTCCAGATCCCGGTGTACCAGGCGATCCACGAGCGCGACGCGGACTTCTACGCCCGGCTCGAGGCGGCGGGCTTCAAGCACGACTGGGGCGACGACGGTTCCGGCCTGTTCATGAAGTACCTGCGCCGCGGCTCGGGCTACTACATCGACGTCGGCGCTTCGGAGCTCGTCGCCGACGGCAGCATCAAGCTCGCGCACGGCCAGGTCGACCACCTGACCGCGAACTCGGTGGTGCTGTCGGACGGCGCCGAGCTGGAAGCCGACGTGGTCGTCTACGCGACCGGCTACGGCTCGATGAACGGCTGGGTCGCCGACCTGGTCGGGCAGGAAACCGCGGACCGGGTCGGCAAATGCTGGGGCCTCGGCTCGGAAACGACCAAGGACCCGGGCCCGTGGGAGGGCGAGCAGCGCAACATGTGGAAGCCCACCCAGCAGGAGGGATTGTGGTTCCACGGCGGGAATCTGCACCAGTCGCGGCATTACTCGCTGTATCTTGCGCTGCAGCTGAAGGCGCGGTTCGAAGGTCTTGAGACGCCGGTGTACGGACTGCAGGACGTGCATCACCTGTCTTGACGCGGTGCGGGAAACCCGGTGGCCGCCTCGAGTGCGGTCACCGGGTTTTTTCTTGCAGGCCAACCAGGACGACGCGCATTCCCTCGGCGAACTCGGTTTCCGGATCGCTCGCCGCGGCGGCCTGCGCGATTTCCAGGAGCCCGGCGAACTGGTCTTGATGCAGTTCCGCGATCCGGTCGGCGGTCTCGGCGGCGTCCGCGTCGCGCGACAGCGGACCGGCCAGTTCGGCCTGGGCGGAGCCGGTCACGAAAGCGGAAACCGTGCGGAACGCGACCAGCAGTCCGGCCCCGGATCGTCCGCTGCGGGCCAGCGCCCGCACCAGGGCTTCGGCCGGTCGGAGCGTCGTCAGGTCGAAGCTGCGGCGGGTCAGGATCAGCGGGATGGCGTGCGGATGCGCCCGCACCGCCCGCCACATTCCCTCGGCGACCGCGTGCACGTCGGCGCGCCAGTCGTCGGACGGATCCGGCCAGGTCGCCTCTGCCATCACCGCTTCCGTGACGAGCTGCTCCAGCCCGTCCCGGCCGTCGACGTAGTTGTAGATCGTCATCGGCCCGGTGCCCAGTTCGGTCGCGAGGCTGCGCATCGTCAGGCCGTCCAGGCCGGCGGCGTCGACCAGGGCGAGCGCGGCGGCCTGCAGCCGTGCTCGCGTGAACTTCCGCGGTGCGGGCATGATTCTCCTTGATTAAGTACAAGGTACGTGTTTAACTGGGTTCACGTACAACGTACTTGAAGGGAGGGTCATGCGCACCAGCTTCCGTTCCGGCCGCGACCAGTGCGCGGCCTGGCTGACGGTCCCGGACGGACCGGGACCGCATCCGGCGGTCGTGCTCGTGCACGGCGGCGGCGCGACGCACGAGATGATGCTCGGCCAGTACGAAACCTGGTTCTCCGCGGCGGGTTTCGCCGTGCTGGCGTTCGATTTCCGGCACCTCGGCGAGTCCGGCGGCGAACCCCGGCAGCTGGTCAGCCAGCGCCGGTATGCCGAGGATGTCGACGCGGCGCTGGCGTTCGCCCGCGCGCGGCCGGACATCGACGCCGGCCGGATCGCGTTGTGGGGCACGTCGTTCGGCTCCAGCCACGTGCTCGCCGCCGCGGCGCGGCATCCGTCGGTGGCCGCGGCGGTCGTGCAGTGCCCGGTGTTCAGCGGCCGGGCCGTCGTCGCACGGGCCGGGCCGCGGCATCTCGCGCGGTTCACCGTGCCGATCGTCTCCGACCTGCTGCGGTCCGCGCTGCGCTTGCCGCGCCGGTACGTTCCGCTGGTCGGCAGTCCCGGCGAGCTGGCGTTCGTGAATCAGCCCGGCGCGCTGGAAGGCTGGGAATCGGTCACGCCGGACGGCTGCCGGTTCGACAACCGGATCACCGCCGCGTCCGGGCTGGACATGGTGTTCTACCACGCCGCCGCGCAGGCCTCGCGCGTCCGATGTCCGTTGCTGATCTGTGCTTGCGACCGCGAGAACCTCATCGATCCGTCGATCGCCGCCCGCGTGGCCGACGACGCGCCGCGCGCGGTCCTGAAGCATTACGACGCGGATCACTTCACGGTTTACCATCCGCCTGTGGTCGAAAAGGTCGTCGCGGATCAGCTCGACTTCCTCGCCGTCCACCTGACCCAGTGAGGACGAGCGATGACGCGTATTCACGACCTGCTCCGCACCGCCTCCGCGGACGCCGTCGGCTGGACCGCCGGTTCGCGTGACCTCCGGTTCGCCGAGATGGACGCGTGGTCGGCCCGGATCGCCGCCGACTTCCTGCGGCGGGGCTTGCGGCGCGGCGACCGGATCGCGGTCAACGGACGCACGACGCCGGAATGGCTGGCGGTGTACTTCGCCGCCGCGAAGATCGGTGCCGTCGTGGTCGGGCTGAGTCCGCGATACCGGGAAACCGAGTTCGCGCACATCCTCACCGATTCCGGCGCACGGCTCGTGGTGACCGAGCCGTCGGCGGGCGACGTCGATTTCCTTGCCCTGCTGGAAAAACTCGACCTGCCGGGCGTTTCCGTCGTGACGTTCGCCGAACTGGGTTCAGCGGAGCCTGACGAAGCGCTGGCCGCAGCGTCGGCGGCGGTCGAAGACGACGACCCGGTGATGATCATCTACACCTCGGGCACCACCGGCCGTCCCAAAGGCGCGACGCTGACCCATCGCGGCCAGCTGGCGTCCGCCGCCGCTGAAGCCGACCACCTCCAGCTGAGCCCCGCCGATGTGCTGCCGGTGGCCGTCCCGCTGAATCACGTCAGCGGCATCACCTGCTGCATCCTGTCCGCTTTGGTCGCGGGCAGCCGGACGGTGCTGCTGCCGTCCTTCGACGCCGGTGCCGCCGCCGACCTGTTCCGGGCCGCTGACCTGACGATGTGGGTCGGCGTCCCGACAATGCACACGCTGCTGCTGAACCACGAACGTTTCGCCGGCGTCGACACGTCCGCGATTCGCGTCGTGGTCACCGGCGGCGCGAACGCGGAACCGGCTCTGCTGCAACGCCTTACGGCCGCGTTCCCGAAGGCGACCGTGATGAATCTGTACGGGCTGAGCGAGGTTTCCGGCGCGGTCGTGATGACGCCGTGGGGTGCCAGCACGGAAGCGACCGAACGCTCCATCGGCGTTCCTTTCCCGAGCGTGGAAGCAAAAATCGCCTCCCCGTCCGGAGACGCGCTGCCCGTTGGCGAAACTGGAGAGTTATTGTTCCGGACCCCGTCGATCATGGCTGGCTACCACAACCTGCCAACGGAAACCGCGGCGGCGGTCGACGCGGACGGCTGGCTGCACACCGGCGACATGGCCCGCGCGGACGAGGAGGGTTACCTGACCCTGCACGGCCGCGCCAAGGACATGTTCGTCCAAGGCGGATTCAACATCTACCCGGTCGAGGTGGAGAACGTCCTCGCCGAGCACCCCGGGGTGCTGATGGCGGCCGGAGTCGGCGTTCCCGACCCGGTGCTGGGGGAGATTGGCCGGTATTACGTTGTCCCAGCACAGGATGCGACGGTCACCGAGGCGGAGCTGAAGGAGTTCTGCGCGGGAAAGGTGGCCGACTACAAGGTCCCGCGCCAGATCGTGCTCCGGCCCGCTCTGCCGCTGACGCCGTCCGGAAAGGTGCAAAAAGCTGCTCTGCGCGCGGAAAACTAGGCGTTGGCCGCGACCGCTTCCTGGATTACTCGCGCGGCGTCGGTGAACGCGCCGGGGTTTGGTCCGGCGTAGTTGAGGCGGATGAAGCGTCCGGTGGGTTCGGCGGGGAACCATTCGTCGCCGGGGCCGATGAGGACGCCGGCGGTTTCGCAGTCGCGGACCACGTGTGTCAGATCGACCGTCGCGGGCAGCCGGGCCCAGAGGTTGAGCCCGCCCTGTGGCACGGATTCCACGTGCACCGCGGGCGCGTGGTCGCGGAGCCCGGTGAGCAGCAGATCCCGGCGGGTCTTGAGCTGATGCCGGACCCGGCGCAGATGGGTGCGCCACGCGGGCTGGGTCACGACGTCGAGCGCGACGGTCTGCAGCACCGTGCTGACGTACATCGACTCCGCCAGCGTGTCGACGAGAATCCGGTCGCGCGCCGGGCCGCGGGCAATCAGTGCGGCGACGCGGATCGCGGGGGAGACGCTCTTGGTGAGGGAGCGGAGGTAGACCACGTGGCCGTCGTCGTCGCGGCCCGCGAGCAGTTGCGGTTCCGCGGTGATGCCGAAATCGTGCGCGGAATCGTCCTCGATCAGGAACGCGCCGTGCTGGCGGACGGTGTCGAGGACACGGCTGGCCAGGTCGGGAGGCCACAGCGCGCCGGTCGGGCTGGCGAAACTGGGCTGCGCGTAAAAAGCCCGCGCGCCGGTCTGCTCGAACGTCCTGGCCAGCTCGTCGGGATCCGGTCCGTTCGGGCCGCTCGGCACCGGCACCACCGCGACTCCCGCTTTCTTCGCCGCGAGGATCGCGCCCCAGTAAGTCGGCGATTCCAGCAGCAGCGGCTGCCCCGGCCCGACCAGCGCGCGGAATGCGGTGACCAGGCCGCTCTGGCTGCCCGGGGTGATCACGACGTCCCGAGGCGTGACCGGCGCGATCCCGGCCAGCGTCGCCGCGCGGAGTTCCGCGGCGAACCAGGCCTGCAGTTCGGGAACGCCCGCGGTCGGCGGCCGTCCGACCAGCGCGGCCGTGCGGGCGGCCCGGGAGAACGCACTCCGGACGAGACGTTCCGGCAGTAGCTCGGGGTCGGGATAGCCGGAGTGAAGCGCTACTGAGTTTGTGGAGGCCGGTTGCAGTGACGCGGGCTGTTTGAGCAGCCCGTGCCCTGGGCTTCCGAGTGCGGCGGTCTGCCAGCTGTAGTCGCCGGACCCGGTGGTCGGCGCGGCACGGACGAACGTGCCGACGCCCGGCAGACTCTCCACCAGTCCTTGGGAAGACAGGCTGTGCAGTGCTTTCTGGACAGTCACCGGACTGGCCGAATACCGAGCGACCAGCTCCCGCGACGACGGCAGCTTCGCTCCGGCCGGTGCGGTGCTGATCCACTCGCGCAGTGTCGAAGCGATCCGTGAGCTGCTATCGTCGGACATGAAACTGAAGGATAGCGCTACTCTTCCGGCGGCACCGGCGCTACCCCGGGCCGGTCTCTGGTGGGGTCTGCTCGGTGTCGTGGCGTTCTCGTTCACGATGCCGTTCACCCGGCTCGCCGTGGAAAACGGCGGCCTCTCGGCGATGTTCATCGGCTCCGCCCGGGCAGTGGTCGCCGCGGTGCTCGCGACCGTCGCGCTGATCGTCACCAAACAACGTCTCCCACGCGGCACTCAATGGTTCCGCCTCGCCGTCGTCGCGGGCGGAGTAGTGATCGGCTTCCCGCTGCTGACCTCCTACGCCCTCACCACCGCCTCCGCCAGCCAAGGCGCGGTCGTCATCGCGCTACTCCCTGCCGCGACGGCCGTAGTAGCGGTCCTCCGCACGCGCGAACGCCCACCCGCGACGTTCTGGGCCCTGGCCGCCGTGGGTGCCGTCGCCGCGATCGGTTTCGCCGTCCTGCAAGGCGGTGGCCTCAGCGGAGTGCAGTGGTCGGACGCGCTCTTCTTCGGTGCCGTACTGGCCGCCGCAGTCGGCTACGCAGAAGGCGGTTTGCTCGCGCGGGAATTGGGCGCGTGGCAAACCGTTTCGTGGGCTCTCGTGGTCGCTTCGCCATTGATGGTCGGGTTGACCGTCGTGTCGATGGCGAGCCACCCTCCACATGCGACAGTGGGCGAGTGGGCCGCCTTCGCGTATTTGGCGGTGGTGAGCATGTATCTGGGCTTCTTCGCGTGGTACCGGGGACTGGGGCTGGGGCCGATGACTCAGGTCAGCCAGGTGCAGTTGGTGCAGCCGGTGCTGAATCTGTTGTGGGCAGCGGTATTCCTGGGCGAAGAGCTGACCTGGCAGACCATCCTGGGCGGCGTCGCAGTGGTGGTGTGCGCGGGGAGCGCGGTGCGGGTCCGGACTGCTCGTCCTCCGGTGCAGGCTCGGGAGACGGTGGCCGACAGCACGGGATAGCCGAGACTTTTTGCCGGCTGGATCCGCAGTTCTGGGAGAGGGCTGGCTTGTCCGTACCTCGGAAGTATTGGCGTGCTCATGTGGCGGGTGAGTCCGGCGCGCGCCAGGGATTAGGCAGTGCGCCCGACTTGCGGAGTCCGCGGATCCAGTCCTGCGCCACGTGGCGCGAAACGCGGTAATGACCGGCGACCTTTGCCACCGTTGCCAGCTTCCAGTACATCTTCCCGAGGTCGGAGGGGGGCTCTGGGATCGCGTTCGAGTTCTTCGGGGAGGCACGCCGGGGTCGCGGCGGGTGTTCTGCGAACCCCGGCAGGGGCATTGCTTCGCCGTGATCGCGGTCCTGGTCTGCTGCGGACGGTGCCGTGCTGCTGTCAGAGGCTGGTCGCGCACCACGCGACATCGCGGAGACCGCTCGCAGGAGTTCTGGGAAATCGACGTTGAGCATCTCTTCGGGCAACGTGTCTTCCCCGGTGCCCGCCCGGATAACGACCTCGGTCACCCGAGGTTCGCCGGAAGCCAGCTCGACTACCAGGGTCGCGGAGGCTCCCGCACTGCCCGACGTGGGAGCGATCCGGATGGTGTAGGAGTCAGCCATCGCTGCTCTCTCCTCGTGAGCGCGGTTTCACCGGTCCATCCGGCGAATACGTCCCATCCACCCCTGAGCGGTGTGCCTGGGGACTCCGAAGTGCGCGGCCATCGCCGTGACTGTTCCGGTCTGTTCGTAGACGGCCAAGACCTCGGCGACCTCGGGCATTTTCCGATACGCGCGGCCGCCTCCGTCGGGCGAGCCGCTCCCCGGGGGATCACTTGGCGTCTCGGGAGTCTCCGCGACTGCCTGCCGAAACTTCACGGCTGGCTTGCCCGGCTCTTCCGCGGATGGCAGGAACGCACGTACGAGCAGATCGAGATCGACAGGAGGAATACTCTGCGAGGTCAGGCCGTTTCCGGTCGACCGCACCTTCAGTTCGACGATCCGAGGTTGTGGCGTCGTCGCGTCGACGATCACGCTCGTCAGCGGCGGAGCAGCGACGCTGCCATCTCCCGTGTCGGGTGCGATGGTGATGATATAACTGCTCACTCGGATCGCATCTCCTCTCTGGCCGTGGCACCCGGGGGTAGCGACCGGGCGAAGCCTGGCCGCAGGCTACCGGAGCGCGGGCTTGTTTTGAGATCCGGTATTGCCGGGCCGTTTCCGCGACGGATTTGGCTAGTGTGGCCGCAGGGTGGGCCGCGCCTGTCGAACGCCGCGGTGGAGGTGGTGAACGGGGATGAGCGAGCCGGGGCTTGCTGCTGACGGATCGGCGCGACGCTCCGTTGCCGAACGCTTATGGATGAAGGTTTCCGACCCTGCTGCCGACCTTTCGGGTCTCGAACCTGGAGCAGACACGCGAGTTCTCTTGCCCGCGGGTCCGGATTTCGACGAATTGCGCGAGAAACTCGCGGCTGACGACGTAGCGGTCCGCCAGGTCCGCTATCTCGTCGAAGACGAAGTCGTCATCGAGGGCAACGGCAAGGTTTCGGCCACTTCGTCGGAGTGCGCGCTCATCAGGCCGGTGCAACGCGAGTTCGCGGGCGTTTCCGGCAGTTCGGCCAAGGCCGCGCGAGATGCCTTCACGATGTTGTGGGACACGCATGCCCCGGTTGACGCGGCTGCGTCCGGTTCGATGCCGGCCGACCAGGTCGTACCGGCCGAGTGGCTGCGTTATCTGCCTCATCACACGCTCAATCCGGCTCAGGCCGAGGCGATTCCCCGGATACTCGACGGCCGCGAGCACATGGTTGTCGTCGCGCCGACCGGCGCGGGGAAAACCGTCATCGGGATGGCGGCCGTGCTGCGTACCGTGCTGGGCGAGGGCCGCAAAGCTGTTTGGCTCGTGCCCCAGCGGTCGCTGACCGACGAACTCGATCGGGAATTGGAGCACTGGCGGCGCACGGGGATGCGGGTCGAACGGCTCTCCGGCGAGTACAGCACAGACATCCAGCGCCTCCGCGACGCCGACGTCTGGGTCGCCACCACGGAGAAATTCGAAGCCGTCTGCAGAACTACCTCTCTTCGCGAAGCGCTGGCCGAGGTGGGTTGTCTCGTCGTCGACGAGATCCACCTGCTCGGCGACGTCGACCGAGGCCCGGTGCTGGAAGCGCTGCTGGCCCGGATGCGCGGGTCTGACTCGCAGATGCGGATCGTGGGGCTCTCTGCCACCGTGTCCAACGCGGATGGCATCGCCGACTGGCTGGGCGCCCGCCTCGTCCGCGTCGCCTGGCGCCCGAGCAAGCTGACTTGGCAGCTCCCGGCGATCGCCGCGCACCGGGACTGGAGCCTCGTCGAGACGTCTCGAATTCGGCTGGCCAGCGCTATCACGAAGATGATCACCCGGGACAATGGCAGCGTACTGGTGTTTTGCGGCAGCAAGCGCAACGTGCGGCGCACCGCGCTCGTGATCGCCGGTTCGCGAGGCGTGGAGATCGGCGGGGTGCACCCAGACGACCTGGACCGGTTGCGCGAGGTCTGCGACCAGGCAGGCGTCGGTCTGCACTACAAGGGCTGGGAACACCGGCGCGAGGCCGAGAAAGCGTTCCGGGCGAGGGAGATCGACGTACTGGTCGCCACGACGACGGTCGCCGCCGGGGTGAACTTGCCGGCCCGCGCGGTGGTCATCCAGGACACCGAGGTCGGCATGAACCCGATCGACGTGGCCACCGTGCAGCAGATGTTCGGCCGGGCAGGCCGGATCGGCGTGGGCGAGCACGAGGGCTGGGCATTCCTGATCGTCACCGAAGAGGAACGCGCTGCCTGGCAGGCCCGGCTGGTGGATGGGCACGAAGTCGCTTCCCGGATCGAGGCGAGCCTCGCCGATCACGTTCTCGCCGAAGCGATCCAGCATCGGATTCGGTCCCTCCGCGAGGCCGAGGAATGGTGGGCGGGCACGCTGGCCCACCACCAAGGGAGCCGAAGTCCGCAGCCCTTGCGTGCCGCGGTCGAATTCCTCGTCGACGCGGAGTACTTGACCGAGACGGCTGCGGATGGGGAAGTCCGCCTCACGCCAACCGAACTCGGAAAGCTGACCGCGCGCCTGATGGTGCCGGTTGAGGTCGGCCGCGAACTTCGGCTCGCCCTTGCCGACGCCCCGTTGCCGGATTCGCCCGCCGAAGCCGAGCGGACGCTCGTCGACGTGGTGTCGGAGCTGGTGCCCAAGCTCAGGAAAGCGGCGATCACCGAGCCGCTCAAAGAAGCCGTTGACCGGCTGCTGAGGCCGGGCGGGGACAGCGGCTACCAGCCTGGCGACCTGGCCCGTGCGGCATTGCTCATGGTCGCAGGCGATCCGGGTCTGTTCCGCCGCCCTGTGCGATCCATTTCGGGGATCCCCCACACCGCGCTGTACCAGGTACTCGAGGAAGCCCCGCGCTATCTGCACTGGATCAGCACTCAGGGGCAATTGGGCACCGTGCACCCGTGGTGCGCGATCGTTGCCGGAGACCTGAGCAGACGGGTCAAATGGCGGAGGTGCGGACCTCCGCGCGGCGCCGGGCGGCTGTTGTGGATCTTCGAGCAGATGGCGACTCCGCCGAACGCCGAGGAGCTAGTGCCGGAGTTATGGCGAGCCGCCAGGGCACGAGGGCTTCGAAGCCCCGATTGGACGGCCACCGGCAGACCGCGACACTGCCGACTCGACGACGAGGACTATCAGGCGCTGCTGCGCGAACGCGCGACTGCGGTGACTATCGACCTTCACTCCAATCGAACCAATGCCACTGCTCCGGAGGGGAGTGTGCTCCTTGCCTGGGCAGGCCGGGCCTACCGGATGCGCCCAGTCACACAGGGAAAGGCTTCGATCGAGGACCATGAGGCCGATGGTTCCCAGCGGACGGCCGCAGTTTTCACTTGGCGCGGCGACCACCGGGCTACCGGCTGGCTTCGGGAGTACTCAGAACTCGCTGACCGGTAGCGTGCGCCCGGTACGCCCGCCCGAGATGATCCTGAAGCCGCGCATGGCGAAACTGGTACACCGCCCCAGCCTGCCGCAACACCCCGCGCCGGTACGCGTCGTCGAGAAACGTCGTCACCGCCCAAGGCAGCCGACCGGTCAGCGGCAGCCAGATCCGCGCCAGCAGCACCCACTGTCCCCAAGCCGTGAACGCCAGCACATAAGAAAGCCCGCCACCCAGACCGCCCACAGCACCGATGAGCAGGCCCGACGACAGCGGCCAGCGAAGAGGACCCAGCGGACCTTGCAGAAGCTCAACCAGCAGCCACCCGCCGAAAGCGATGGCGAGGGCGACTGTCGGCACCAGAATCAGCAACTGCCGCACCGCGGTAGTGCGGTTTGTGGCCAGCAGGCCGAGCGGGGTGGCGGCCGAGCCGACGTCCAGCGGGATCTCCAGGGCGGCCATCAGTCCGAACACGAGACCGGCGGCGAGCCCGAAGACGAGTCCGTAGACGAGCGTGGGGACCAGCATTTTCTCGACCAGGGACTTGCCGTCCGGCGGGAATCCGAAGAGCAGGCCGTGCAAAGCGGTGTTCACCGGGCCGTATCCGAGTCCGATCACGAAGCCGCCCAGCAGGGCGGTGCCGAGCCGGGCGGCGTACGCGCGGACGAACTGCCGTCCGGAGCGATGTCTTCCCCGCAGCCGGATCTGGAAGCGGGAGGGTTCGAACGTCTTCCGGCCGTACACGATCATCAGGCCGTAGACCAGTCCGAAGGCCAGCCCGACCATCGGCCCGATCAGGAGCCCGTCCATCAGGCCCGCGCGGAAGGTGAACGCGGTCCCACGGCCGATCAGGTCAAGCGGGACGAAGACAAGCCAGTTCAGCACGGCGATCGCCAGCGTCGAAGCCGCGACGACGGCGAGGATCCGCGACGACCGGCGCAGCGAAGTGCCCAGCTGCCACCAGGCCAGGTCGTGGTCGTCGAGCTGGCCCACGTGCTGGGCGAGATAGCCCAGCCACCGCTGGGCGCGTCCGGGATCCCAGCTCCGGAGCGGGCGCGTCAGATGCGGGGGCCGGTGTTGGTACACAGTGGGCACGAAGCTGGCTAGCAGGTGGTCTTCGACGGCGTCCGAGGTCGGAAACCGGGTGGTGTCCAGCAAAACCGCCGGGTCCCGGCCGGGGACGTCGCTGTAGACGGTCCGCGCGAGGCCCACCATCAGCGGTGTTCTCAGCGCCGTCGCCAGGTGACCGTCGGGACGGTCGCGCACCTCGGCGAGCACCGGGCCCCACAGGTTTCCGTCGCGGGAGGTTGTGCGGGGCAGGTAATTCGCGACATCCGCCGGGGTCAGGTCGAGCAGTTCCACGCCCGCGGCCGAAGTCGGCACGTCGGTCGCGGCGACCGCTGTCGCGTATTCGCCGGGACGGCTGGTCAGCAGGAACGGCAATGACGTGGCGCTGAGTGCGGCCAGCGCGGCGGCGTGCAAGCCGCCGGAGATCTCGTCGAACCCGTCCAGAACCGGGAGGACGCACCCGGTTTCAACCAGTTCGGCGGCGAGGGAAGCGGTCAGTCCGGGATAGTCGGGGTAGTCCTGCGGCAGCCGTTCGATCAGCCAGTCCCGCAGCGTGCTGGCCGTCGGATCCCACGCGCTGACGGCGAAGATCGTCGGCACCGGTTCGCCGGCGGAGCGCGTCCGGAGACGGCTCAGCACGAACCGCAGCGTCAGGATCGTCTTCCCGGAACCGGCTCGTCCCAGGACCACCAGCCGTCCGGACGGGATCCGCCGGTAGACGTCCGCGACGTCGTCCAGTTCGCCGTCCAGCTTCAGCGGTTCCGTCGCACCGCCGGGCGGGACGCCGCGGATGTTGTCCCAGCGATCGGTCAGCCGTTCGGACGCCAGCTGCCATCGGACCGGCAGCGGGAAGGGATCGTGGACCCGGCGTTGCTCTTCTTCGCGCTGCCAGCGAGAAGCGACCACCTGCGCGAATTGGTCCGCGGCGTCGGCAAGCGCGCTCCGGATTCGCGGCGGCTCAATCTCCTCGGGCGCGGGGGAGACGCCGAACTCGGCCAGCAGCGCGCGGCGTTCGGCTGTCGTGCTTCCCAGCGCGTCGGCCAACAGCTTGACCGTACCCATCCGCGGATCGATGGGTTTGCCGTTCTCCAGCCGCCGGATCGTGCTGACGCTGACCTCGGAGCGTTCCGCCAATTGCTCTTGCGTCAACCCGGCCTGCCGCCGCATCTCCCGCAGCAGATCGCCGGCCCGGCTCGTCACCGCGGAGACCCCTCACTGTGCGCCCGCTTTCCCGCAAAGGACCTTACCGCGCGGGCCGGTCATCTTTGACCGGCTTGTGCTCTGGCGCCCCGACCTGCGCGAACGCGACCATGATCGGCACCGGCTCCCCGCCCGGTCGCGTCGTCGGAAGAGAGAAGGAACCCGGGTATGGCCGCCGACTACCGGTACTGGTGCGGCGAATGCGGCTACCGGACGCCTTGGCTCACGCGGGCCGGCAGCGCCGAGCAGCGGACGCGGCACTACGCCGAGTGCCATCCCGGGGTTCCGCCAAGGGGGCAGGCGGAGCGCCGCCGGTCGGCCAGCGGCGGGGTCGGGTGCCTCGTGCTGGTGGGCGTGCTGCTGCTGATCGTCGTGGCGGTGGCCGTCTGCCGGTACCAGTTCAGATAACTCCGGAACCCTTCGAGCGAAGGAGAGATTTTGTGCGCACACTGAGACGGACGGCTTCGGTACTGGCTAGTGCCGCCGTCGCCGTGGCGCTGGCCGCACCGGCGTCCGCGGCCGACGCCCACGCCGACACCCAGGCTGTCCTCAACGGCTACCAGTCCCACGCCGGACCGGGCGCGGCCGTCTACGCGGGCAACGCGGCCGGGTCGTGGCACCTGTCCGCCGGCAGCGCGACGATCACCGGACCGGCGCGTCCGCTGCAGCCGGACGAGCACTTCCGCATCGCCAGCCAGACCAAGACCTTCACCGCGTCGGTCGTCCTGCAACTGGTCGACGAGGGCAAGGTCGTGCTCGACGCGCCGATCGAGCGGTACCTGCCCGGCCTCGTCGACGGCAACGGCTACGACGGCAACCGGATCACCGTCCGCCAGCTCCTCCAGCACACCGCCGGAATCCCCGCCCCGGACGTGGTGGCCTGGGCGCGGAAAGCCGCCGGGTTCGTCAAACCGGACGGCAGCATCGGTCTTCGCGACCTGGTCCAGGTCGGGCTGCGCAACTTCCCGCCCGCGTCCGCGCCGGGCACGAGCGTGTTGTACTCGAACCTGGGCTACCTGATCAACGGCCTGCTGATCGAGCAGGTCACCGGGATGTCCGTCGGCGACGCGATCACCACCCGGATCATCGACCGGCTCGGCCTGACCCAGACCAGTTTCCCGCCCGCGGGCGACCGTTCCCTGCCCGCGCCGTACCTCCCCGGGTACCGCGGCGTCCGGGCGGGCCCGTTCTTCTTCTGGACCGAGACGACGTCGGCTCCGGTCATCTCCGAACCGTCGATCGAAAGCTCGGCCGGCGCGGTCGTCTCGACGCTGTCGGACCTGTCGGCGTTCTACCGCGCGCTGCTCGACGGCAAGCTCGTCTCCCCGGCCGCGCTGGCCGAGATGCGCCGGACGATCCAGGTCCCGGTGCACGATCCGAACTACGTCGGGCTGGGCCTCGGCCTGCAGGCGATCACGCTGTCCTGCGGCGGGGAGGCGTGGTTCCACAACGGCCTCGCGGCGTCCGGCTACAGCTCGTTGACCGCGGTGACCGACGACGGCCGGTACGCCTCGATGATGACCAACGCGTGGGAGCTGACGAGCCTCCGGCCCTCGCCGGTCGACGTGATCGACTCCGCTCTCTGCGGCAGCAGGCAGTGAACCCTACGAATCAAGGAGCGTGTGTGCGCACCCGAAGTTTCCTGGCCGCGATCGCGGTCGTCGTCCTGGCGGTCACCGGCGCGGCCAGCGCCTCGGCCGGGACGGCGAAACGGGTCTTCAACTCGATGCAGATCCTGTTCGACCTGAACAGTCCCGACCATTTCTGCACGATCGGGGCGGTCGGCACCGACAGGTACGACCGGAGGATCGCCGTCTCGGCGGGGCACTGCCTGCAGGATCCGCCCGGGCAGAAGTACTCCGACCGGGACATCCCGGAGAACATCCAGCCGGTCTACGACCGCGCCGACACCGGGTTCGGCCCGATCGGCTATGTGCGGTACTTCAAGAGCCGGGAAGGCTCGATGACCGGCCACCCGACCAAGGACTACCTGATCATCGAGCTGGTGCCGTCGGTGACGCTCTCCTCGCAGGGGCCGTACCTGAAGCAGACCGGCGAAATGGAAGTCCCCGACGGGCAGCCGAGCCCCAACGCGCTCACCCCGTCGCTGGCCGACGAACGCCTCCTCGGCGCCGCGCTGAACAACAACAACGAACTCGTGGTGTCCGGCCAGCTCGGCGTCTGGTACGGCCGGATCACCAGCAATGCCAACGGTGTCTACCAGTCCTGGGCCAAGCACCAGGGCGGCGACTCCGGCGGCCCGGCGGTCTGGCACGTGCCCGGCACCGAATATCCCGGGCAGGGCAACAACTTCCAGGCGGCCGGACCGTGGGCGGGCATCACCAAGGCCGTCATCCTGGGCGTCCCGCAGTACGCCTACACCAGTTCGGCGAACATCCTCGCCGACCTGCGCGCCCGCGACGCCGCGCACCCCGGCACCTACGGCGCCGGCTTCCACGTGACCCAGAACCCGTGACTCCCGCTACCGAGAAAGTGACCATGAGACCGTTGTTTACGCGTACGCGCGCCCTGGTGTCCGCTGTCGCGGCAGTGCTGGCCTTCAGCAGCCCCGCCCACGCCGACACCCCTGCAGTGCCAACCTTGACCGACGGCTACGGCCTCACCCAAGTCGGTACCCCGCAAGGAACCGCGACCAACTTCGTCCTCACCGTGACGACTCCGGCGGTCGCGGGTCAGCACCACATCCGCGTCATCGTCCCGAGCAGCTATTACACCGACACCGCCAAGCGCTACCCGGTGTTCTACTTCCTGCACGGCGTCGGCGACGATCCGAGCAACCCGTATCTGGCGTATCCCGCGATGCTGGCGAGCCACAAGATGATCACCGTGATCCCGGACGGCGGGCTCCGCGGCTGGTACACCGACTGGGTCCGCCAGGACACCGCGGCCGGGGCGCAGAACTGGGAAACCTTCCACCTCAACCAGGTAATCCCGTTCATCGACGCCAACTTCCGCACCGTCGCCGCGAAGCCGGGCCGGGCCATCGGCGGGCTGTCCATGGGCGGTTTCGGCGCGCTGCATTACGCCGAGGATCGGCCTGAGTTGTTCAGCCAGGCTGTTTCGCTGTCCGGCGCGATCGACTTCAACCTGTACTGGGTCCGTACCGCGATCCGCGGCACGTTGTCCAACGTCGGTTTCGCCATGTCGGGCACGTCCGGCTCCGGCGAGACCACCGGCGGCAGCGGGTTCGGCCCGGCTGTGCCGACCGACTCCGCGTTCGGGCCGCTCAACGAGGCGGGCGACATGTCCGCCGCGCTGGCCCACGGTCCGGTCGTGAACGCCGGGAAACTCGCCACGGTCGGCGTTTCGCTCTACACCGGCTCCGGCAACGGCAATCCGATCAACGTCCTGCTCGACGAACCGGCGTTCGCCGAGTCGGTCACCGAGGCCGCCCAGCAGAACCTGAAGGCGGCGCTCGACAAGACCGGACACCCCTACTACGCCGTGGATTACGGCAACGGCAAGACCTGGGGACCGAACTGCCAGGGCAAGCACACGGCCGGGTGCTGGGGCCAGGACCTGGTGGACTACCTGCCGCGGCTGGAGCAGGCATTCGCCGCCGCTGGGGTCGCCTAAAGTACGTGAGGGGAACCCTGAGGGAATCAGATTCCCTCAGGGTTCCCCTCACGTACCTCGGCCGGGAGCGGTGCTAGAGGCTCAGTCGGGCGGCGTCGTCTGAGCTGACTGAGACGGCAAGCTCTGCCGGTCGCAGCTCGACTGTTTCCGGTGCGCCGTCGAGGAGTTCGAGCAGTCGCGGCAGATACTTCGTCAGCACGCCGGTGTTGTGCGCTTCGAGGGCAGCGCGCGAGGGATACTTCTCGACCACCGTCACCCGCGACGGATCCTGCTCGACGTAAAAGGCATACCGCAGCGTCTCAGGCTCATCGCGCAGCACTTCGGGAACCAGTTCGGAAAACAGTGCGAGCATTTCGGCACTGCGGTCCGCCTTGGCCTTGAGGCGGGCAATAACAACGATCTCAGACAAAGGAAGCTCCTGGTTGCTTATGCGCCGAGCACCGGAAGGCGCAGCGCGGATGGATGACTTTCGTTGTGGTGCAGGGTGTGCCGCGCGACGACCGCCTCGTCGAGAGTGCCGAACTCCGGCACCGTGCGAGTGTGCAGATTGCGGCTGAACCGCGGAAAACTGAACCCGGCGATCTGCACCCGAATGCGATGTCCGCGGCCGAATCGATGCGCGACGTCGTGCAGAGCAACTGTCACGCGGCTGGGTTCTTCCGCGTCAAGCCAATCGGTGTCGCCGCCGTCGCGATACCGGGCCCGCTGCGCACCCTCGGCGACGTTGAGCGCGAAACCATCCGGCTCGACGTCCACCAGCGTGACGCAGATGTCGCCGTCCGGTGCGGTGCTGGTGACGTACGCGATCAGCTCGGCTTGCCCGGCGATCGTCACGTCCTCGGCCAGCGGGGCGCTCGTGTAGCGGAGCACGTCCTCGCGCCCGTCGACCGCACGCTGATCCTGAATTCCGCCCGGAGCTGCGGCCGGATCGCCCTCGAACGCGATTACCCCGCCGTGGGTGGGAAACGGGTCCCGCGGATCGGCGATGAACGTGTCCGCGCCGTGGCCTCCCTCGCGGTTCAGCAGGCCGTCTGAGGAAAGCGTCCATTCCCCGACCGTCGACGCGGGCGGCCACGCGGGTGCTTTTGCCCACGTATTCGATCCGCCGACGAAATAGCTGACTCGATCGGACAGATACCGCTCAGCCGCAGGGTAATCCGAGCCGTCGCCGCCGCGCAGGTGCCGGTCGAAGAACGCGGCGAGCACCGGACTCCACGTCGGCACCCCGGCCGCCGCGTTCGGCAACACCCGAGCGCCGACGTCGCCGAGCGCGCTGTAGGTGCCCGCGTGAGTCCACGGTCCAGCGATCAGACCGGCTTTTTCGTTGCCCGCCAGCCGGGTCGCGAGCCGGAACTGCGTCGGGCTCGTGAAGTCCCGGTACCCGCTGATCTGCAGAAACGGAATGTCCACCCGCTCGGGCTCGGTGAGCAACGTGGGCCGGTCCCAGAACGGATCGTGCGGCGACCGCAGCCAATCCGCCCACGACGGCGCGACCCGGCTGTCGTCGAGCGGAGCGATGCTGGTCAACGGCAACTGGCCCACCACCGCACGACGGTCGGCGAAAGCCTCCTTCAGTTGTTCGCGCACCTGCTCGCGCTCGGCCGCGCTCAACGAGGCGTGGTCCAGACCTTCCTCCGTCATTCCCAGGGCGTACATCGTCAGGAATCCCAGCTCGAACAGCCCGCCCGGCCGCGCGGTGTGCCGCATGTCAGCGGTCCCGATCATCCCGACCGCCGCCTTGAGCCGCGGATTCCGCGCGGCGACGGCCTGCAGCACGGTCATGCCCATGTAGGACGAGCCGTAAATGCCGACGTTGCCGTCGCTCCAGGGTTGTTCGGCGGCCCAATCGATCGCGTCGGAGGAATCGTCGTACTCCTGCGTGATGAAGTCGAATTCGCCGCCGGACCCGAACCGCCCGCGACTGTCCTGCACCAGCACGGCGAAGCCTTGCCGGGCTAGCCACACCGGATCGGCGACGAGCCCCGACACCCGGAAAACGCCCGTGCGGTCGTAAGGCGTCCGGTGCAGCAACACGGGCCAGCGACCGTCCGCGGCCGGGCGGTACAGGTCGCCGACCAGGGCGACGCCGTCCCTGGTCTTCATCTGGACACCAGCGTCGATGCGCGGTGGATACACGGTTACTCCCATCAGGAGAGGAGCCAGCTCGGTGCCGCCGACCGTAACACTAACCGTTGCAAAACACTAACCGTTGTTGTTAAGTTGGCGGCATGAAAGCAGTGCGCTTCGCCGCATACGGCGGCCCCGACGTCCTTGACCTGGCAGAAGTGCCCGAACCCCACGCCGGCCCCGGCCAGATCCGCGTCGCCGTGCGAGCGGCGGGCGTGAACCCGCACGATTGGCGCACGCGAGAGGGCCAATTCCGGCGGATCCGCCCGATCGACCTGCCCTCCGGCGTCGGCCAAGACGCCTCCGGCGTGGTCGACGAGGTCGGCGAAGGCGTCACCGACATCGCGGTCGGGGACTTGGTGCTGGGCCGGGGCTCGAACACCTACGCCGAGTTCGCCGTCCTGTCGTCCTGGGCGCGCCTGCCCTCGGGCTTGACCTTCGCCGAAGCGGCCGGGTACCCATCGGTGGTCGAGACCGCGCTCCGCGTCCTCCGGCTCGTCGGTGTCCAAACTGGACAGACGCTGCTGGTGAGCGGCGCCGCGGGCGGAGTCGGCTCAGCGGTATTGCAGATCGCGCGCGACCGGGGAATCAAGGTCATCGGCACGGCCAGCGCCGCGAACCAGGACTATGTGCGCAGCCTTGGCGCCATCGCGACTACCTACGGCGAGGGCTGGGTCGACCGGGTCCGCCGGCTCGGCCAGATCGACGCCGCCCTGGATCTCAACGGCACCGGGGTGATCCGCGGCCTGCTCGACCTGACCGGGGATCCTTCGCGAGTGATCACCATCGCCGACCTGGAGGCCCCGATGCTGGGGATCCGGTTCGCGGGTGTCGGCGGGAACATGATGGACGCGCTGGCCGAGACGGTAGACCTGATCTCGCAAGGAAAACTCCATATCCCGGTCGAGAGGTCCTACCCGCTGGCCGAGGCTTCGGCGGCGCACGCGGACAGCCAGGCCGGACATACTCGCGGGCGCCGGGTCCTTCTGGTCTGACCAAAGGGGCGCCGCCGGACTCGACCGGCGGCACCCCGCCGCGGCTCAGGCCATGGCGGTCTGAAGCGCCAGGGTTCGGATGCAGCAGGACCCGTTAGGCGCGCCTCGGGTGCCGACCGCCCAGATGTCGCCAGCGGACCGGGCCACGATGCCGAACAGCCTGCTCGGCAGTTTCGCGTTGGCTGGCACCGCGTTCGTCCACGAATGCCCGTCGAAATGCTCGATGAGGGGAACGTCGGTGGCGTTGTTCGCGCCGCCGTCGCCCACCGCCCACACGTTGTTCGGCGCGATGGCCACGACCGCGGACAACGCGTTGGCTGCTCCGGGGATCGGGTTGACGGTGGGCACGACGGACCAGACTTTGCCGTTCCAGTGCAGGGAAAGGGTGCGCACGGTCTCGGTCGAGGTGTTGTCGGTGCCGACTGCCCAGACGTCGTCGGCGGCCCGGGCCGAAATCGCCCGGGGCAGCAGCCGCGCGGTCGGACCTTGCGCCGGAGGAGCCACGATGCGCCACGCGGTTCCGTTCCAGTGCTCGAACAGCGGCACGATGCGGCCGCGGTTGTCGTTGAACCAGCCGGTGGCCCACACGTCCGACGGCGAGACCGCCGATACTCCGGTGAGTTCGGTGAACTGGCCGGATCCGGTGGGCGGGTCCGGGTTGGGGCTGGGCACGGGCACGATGGACCAGGAAGTCCCGTCGAAGTGCTCGACGAGCGGGACCAGCGTGTTGAGCGTGGGACGGGACAGCCCGACCGCCCACACGTCGGTGCGGGTGAGCGCCGCGACGCTCAGCAGATCGGAGTCGCCGTCCGGATTCGGGGTGGCGACGATCTGCCAGCTGCTGCCGTTCCAGTGTTCGGCCAGGGTGCGGTCCAGGCCGCCGGTCTGGGCGCCGGCGTCGTGCCCCACCGCCCAGACGTCGTCGGCTGTCACGGCGGAGGTCGCCTGCAGGAAGTCTTCGGCTTGCCCGGCGCGATCGGCGGTGGGCACGACCCGCCACGTCGCAGGGGCGAAAGCCAGGGCCAGTGCGGTGAAAATGGGGAGGATGATGGGCATCATGAGTCCTTGAACAGATGACGTGGACACCGGCGGACGCGTTTCGCACAACGGTCTTTCTGCCGTAGGACAGAAAGCTGGATCGACTCGCGGCGGCGCGTCCGGCTCTGTCGTGCTGTCGCCCAGCACGATCGGTGTGCCCTGTGCCGCGGCACAGGGCACACGCGGATCTTCGCTGGGTCAGTCTTCGCCGCCCCTGCCGCAGCCCGGAGGCGCGACCGGCAGATCGACGGCGCCGTCGATGACCTCCCCGGTCTTCTCGTTCTTCGCGTGTGCCGCCACGTGCGATTTCCCGCCGAGGTACCGGGTCATCCGAACCTCCCGGATCCCGCCCGGCTTCGAGGTGTCATTGCCGGTGAAGAAGGGTTTCCGGTTGTAGGTGAAGACGAGGTCCCACACCTGGCCGGAAACCTGGGTCAGGATCTCGAACTCCTCGCCGACGACCACCACGCCCTCCTGCGGGCCATCGTCGTCGTACATCGATTTGAGCGTGAACGGGGTGCCCTTCGTGCCGTGGCCCTTGGTCGCCGCCGGAGGTCCGCACGGGCGCAACGGCACCGCCGTCGCGGGCTGGGACGTCAGGCTCATCGTCAGCGCCGCGACGCTCGCGGCCACCACGGGCAGGACAACGTTCTTTCGCATCTCGCCACCTTTCTCGTGTTCGCACAGGAGAAATCCAGGAAAACGGGGAACTTTCCGTTCTTCCGACGTCGGCGGAAACGATTGTTGCCGAGCCGCGTTCCGGTGTCACGGTGACGCGGTCACCACGACAGCACGAGGGCGGGGAACCCGCCACCCGCACGCGCCGTTATTCGTGCACCCACACGGTACTGAAGGACGCGCCGCGCGGCCCGAGCGGCAGTGCGGTCTGCTTGGTGACGCCGCTTGTCGGGCTGACCTGGTTGACATGCCCGAGATCCCAATGGGCGTTGTCGAGAGAGCCGACGTGCCCGCTGGTGTCGGTCACGGACACCTGCTCGTATCTCACGGCCCCGTAGTTGGGCAGGAAGAAGACGCCGTCGCCGGCGTTTCCGCCGAGCGGCGTCTCGGTGATCGCCTCGGCGTTGACCCGGGGCATCCGCCCATCTCCGGATAGCAGGGCTGGACCTGGATCAGCGTCTGCCCGGTCGTCTGGTCCTTGACGACGATGCGGAACTTCTTGGTCGCGGCTTCGTAGGTCACGCTGGCGTCGATCAGGTCGCCCGGCCTGATCGGGTTCGCGAGCTGGATGTCGTTGTGCGGGAACATCTCCCACCAGAGCGCGTACTGCGGGACGCCGTTGACGCAGCGCGCCGAAGAGCCGCCTTGCTCGACGACGTCGTTCCACCAGCCGTCCATGCCGACCCAGGAGACGACCCAGGCGTCCTTGTTCGCCGGACAGGTGACCTTGGGCTGGATCCACCGCGCGTGGACGGAACGGAAGTCGGTCGTGTGGGCCGCGTTGGTGGTGAAGTAGCCCGACCAGTTCCTCGAGGTGAAGTTGGTGACCGTGGTGGTTCCGTGCGGCCGGACTGGCGGCCCGACTTGTGTCTGGTCTTGGGCCGAGGCTGCGTTGGCGGACAACGGTTTCGCGGGCAGGTGCGGCGCGGACAGCGGAAGCAACGCCCCGGCGGCGAGCACTGTGATCGTTCTCGCCAGGTTTCTCAGCGGTCGGTCTGTCGGCACGGGAGTCCTCCTAGTCGGCGGATTTCGTTGGTGCGCCAGGGGATATGCCGCCGCGGACCGCGGGGAGATCCGGACCGAAGGCCATGAATCCCGCCTCGGTGGCCAGGACCCATTCCGGGGTGCGCTGGCGATTCAGCCACGGAACGGCGCCGGTTTCGCGGCTCAGTCGGTCCGGTAGCGGTAGAAGTAATACCAACCGGCCTGTCCGCCGCCGCTCGGGCTGCGCGGGTCGCTGGTGTGGTATTCACAGGGATAGGTCAGGAGATCCGGCGGGTCGTTCCGGCTCGCGCTCGAGGCGTCGCAGTTCGCCTTGACGCTGAACACTCCCGCCCACGCGCCCCGATAGGTCGCGGCACCCGCGAGGCCGCCGGTGAATACGAACAGGGCGGTCCCTGTCGCCGCCAGTGTCATTGAACGATTTCGCGGACTTGTCATTGATCCGCCTCTTTTCGAGACTCTTGATCGTCATTTCGAAAACGATCTCGGTTTTAACCGGAATGCGCGGTTCGCTGCCAGGATCGCCCAGTGTGGCACGCTCGCAGCGGCCGGACCAGCGGCCAAAGGTCCCTGAACGGTCCGCGTCCGACTGGTGCGGCGCGGCAAGATTTCGTTGCGCGGCAGCAGGTGAAACGCCGATTCGGAGGCGAACGGCCTTGCCGGTTAGCCTGGACGGCCCGCGTCGCTCGACGCTGTCGCGGGGGAGTTCCGCGCGGGATACTGCGATTCCAGCGAAGTCATCGGCCCCCTCTTCGGGAATTGGTGCGTGATGAACGAATCTGGCTTTCGCGCGGCGATCGCGAGCACAGCCGCCGTGCTGATCATCGGCTCTCCGGTACCGGCGCAGGCCTCTCCAGGGGCCGCCGGTCATCTCCAGCAGGCCGCCGCGAGCGACTGGCCGACCTATCACCGCGACAACGCGCGTACCGGCGACGCCACTGATCTCGCGCCGCTGGGCACGCTCGGAACAGCCTGGCAGTCTACTTTGGACGGTGCGGTGTACGGGCAGCCGCTGGTGGTCGGCGGGCAAATCCTGGCCGCCACGGAGAACAACACCGTGTACGCGCTCGACCCGGCCACAGGCGCGACCCGGTGGTCGGCCCATATCGGCGAACCGGCGCGCCGGTCGGAACTGCCGTGCGGGAACATCGACCCGCTCGGCATCACCAGCACCATGGTGTACGACCAGGCGACGTCGCGGGTCTACGCGCTGGCCGAACTCACCGGCGGGCAGCACGTGCTGGTCGGGGTGAACGCGGGAACCGGTGCGGTGGAGGTGCGCACGCCGCTGGAGCCGCCGAAAGGCGACGCGTTGGCCCACCAGCAGCGCGCGGCGCTGACCCTCTTCGACGGCCGGGTGTATGTGCCCTACGGCGGACTGGCCGGCGACTGCGCGAACTACATCGGCTCGGTCGCGTCGGTGACCACCGCCGGTACCGACCCGATCAGCTACGCCGTCCCGACCACCAGGGAAGCCGGGATCTGGGCTCCGGGCGGCGGCGTCGTCGACGGGCAGCGGCTGCTTTATTCGGTGGGCAACGGCGAATCCACCATGACCTACGACGACAGCGATTCCGTGCTGGCCCTGTCGCCCGCGCTGCAGCGGGTGGACCTGTTCGCCCCGGACACCTGGGCCGACGACAACGCACAGGACCTCGATCTCGGCTCGTCCAGCCCGACCCTGCTCGGCGACCACGTGATCGCGGTCGGCAAACGAGGCACCGGATACGTGCTGAACCACGACAAGCTCGGCGGCATCGGCGGACAACTGGCGCAGGCCGACATCTGCCAGTCCTTCGGCGGCAGCGCGACCAGCGGAGACACCGCCTACCTGCCTTGCACCGACGGCCCGGCCGCAGTGCGCGTTGACGCGGCCGGCACTCCCACCGTGGTCTGGCGCGCCGCAGTCTCCGCGAACGGTTCCCCAACCGTAGGCGGCGGCGCGGTGTGGGTGGCGGACTGGAACACGGGCGACTTGTATGCACTGGCCCCGGCCGACGGCACGGTGCGGAGCCAGATCAACCTGGGCACCCTCCCGCACTTCGCCTCTCCCACCCTGTCCGGCGACCACGCCTACGTAGGCACCATGACCGGTGTGGTGGCTGTCTCCGGCGCCTGACCCGGATTCAGCGTTTTCACCAGAGCGGGTTCTGCCGCGCCGCATCTCACGATGCGGCGCGGCGGCCGTGCACAGCAAGGCTTTCTCGGCTCGGGACAAGGCTGATGGTCGCGGCAGTGAGAGCCGCTGCCGCACCGAGCAGGATCTGACTGCTGACGGTGTTGTGGAATGTGGCGGCCGCGAGGCTCCCGAGCGGCGTGGCTCCGTAGGTCAGAGCTCGAAAAACGCCCAGAACTTGGGCTCGCTGACCAGGACTGGTGGCGCGCTGCCGCAGATTCATCGCCTGGACGGCCCACATCGCCCCGAACGCACTTCCCGCGACCATGACGGGCGCGATGAGCCAGGGAGAGCGCAGCAACGGGCTGAGAAACAGCAGAGCCCAGCCGACCCGGGTGAGCCGCATGGTGAGGACCTCTCCGAACAACCGTTCAGCCCGGCCCGTAAGGCAGGCTCCAACTCCTGCCCCGGCGCCGACGAGACCGGTAAGCACTCCATAAGTCGCCGGAGTGAGGCCAAGACCGGTGTCGGAGTTGGCATAGTCGGCAAAGACAGCCAGATAGACGCCGTTGGCGATGCTGGTGACGCCACTAATGGCGATTGCGGCTTTGAGAATCCGGTTCCGGCCCACGACCCGCAGGCCGCTCCGGAAGTCGACCTTGCCCCGGCCGCCACGCCGATGAGGCCACGGCTGCCGTACCGCGGCGACGCACAACGTCGAGACCCCGCAAAGCAGGCCGGAGAGCAGCGACGGTGCCGATGGCCAGAGCGCGTAGGCCAGACCTGCGATCGGGGGCCCGAGGAATTGGTAGAAGACCCGGGTCGACACCGACAACGCACCGTTCGCGTCCGAGAGCCGGTCGCTGTCGACGAGTTCGGGGACAAGTGCTTCTGCCGCACCGTCGACGAAAGTCTGGAGTACCCCCGAAACAAAGACAGCTACGACGAGAACCACTGCGGAAATGTGTCCAGTAGCGCTGGCGACGCCGACGGCGAGCATTGTTCCCGCACGCACGAGGTTGGCGATCTGGATAACGCGGTGCCCGTCCATGCTATCCACGACGATTCCCGCGGGGATGGCCGCGACAAGCCACGGAATGGTGCCCAGAGTGAGGAGAAGCCCTACGAGGGAAGGGCTTTCCAACGTGTGGATGGCGAGGAGTGTCGCTCCGACAAGGAAAATGCCGTTGCCCGTGTCGGAGAGCGCGGTAGAACACCATAAGCCCAGAAAACGTGGCCCGAGTCCGCCCCGACGCGGCTGTCGCACACCCCTGTTCGTTTTGGCCATGTGACGACTCTGACCAGCGACAATCAATGTTGTCAACGTTGATTGAGTTCACTATGGTCCTGACATGGACGGTGAGTGGATGACTGCTGCCGAGGCCGCGGATCGACTGGGCGTCACCATGCGGACCCTCTACGCCTACGCGAGCCGGGGCGTACTGACTTCGCGGCCCGTGCGCGGCGGTGGCGGCCGTCGATCCCAGTACGAACGAGCACAGGTCGAGGCGCTCGCCGACCGGACGGCGAAACGAGAACGAGCCGGTCAGGTCGAGATCCGCGTCGAGACCGCCGTCACCGACCTCAGACCGGCCGGCGCGCTGGCGTTTCGCGGCTACCCGATCGAGGACCTGCTGGACCAGGGTTTCGAGAACGTCGCGGAGCTGCTCTGGACCGCGGATTTGCCGTCTGGCCCGGTTTTCTGGCCGAACGCGAACCGGCGGGAGACTGCCCGCGTGCTCACCGCGCTTCCCGAGACCGCAGGCTTACTCGACCGGATGAGCACGGTGGTATCGGTCCTGGGCATGCTGGATCCGGCACGATCTGACCGGGGACCGGCCGCTGTCGCTGACGTCGGCAGGCGACTCATCCCAGCCCTGGCCGCAGCGATCTCCGCGCACGCAGACCCGCACCCGGCACCAGGCTCGGTCGCGGCCACCATCACCGACAAGCTCGCCCGCGGCAACGCCCTTCCTTCGGCACCGGTCGACCTGGCCTTGTGCCTGCTGGCCGATCACGAGCTCGCAGCGTCCACCTTCGCGTCCCGGATCGCGGCCACTGCCGGCGCGGATCCCTACGCCGCCGTGGACATCGGGATTCAGGCCATGCGAGCAGTCGATCACGGCGGGACCGCCCGCGACGTCCACCGGATGCTGCGCCGGGTCGCGGAAGAAGGACTGTCCACTGTGGATTCAAATGCGCGGCGCGATGGTGCGCTGCCAGGATTCGGGCACCCGGTGTACACCGACTTCGACCCCCGTGCCCCGCATCTGCTGGCCGCTCTCGAGCGCGTCCACGAGGAGAGCGACCGCCTGAACCTCGTACGGACGGTAAGGAAATCGGCAACCCGGCGCGGCCTGCCCAAACCCAATATCGACTTCGCGCTCGGTGCCCTGACTTGGCTCCACAGCTGGCCTGAGGAAGCTTCGACGGGGTTGGTGGTAGTGGCCAGGACGGCAGGCTGGCTCGCCCACGCGGCCGAAGCCTACGAACGACCATCGCGGATACGGCCTCGTGCGGTCTACGTCGGATCGCGACCCCGCCGCCGCTGAGACGGCCGTGCTTCGTCCGATTGCCTCGGTTGGCACGGACTGGTTGTCGCGGCAGCTTCATGAGAACTCGCTGAGCTGAGGCTCGCTCGCCCCGATGAGACCGAGAGTAGACGCGGGCACGGGATAGATTCGTTCGATCGGCAGTTCTTCCTGGGCAGCGTCGAGCCGACCGGAGCTGACACAGCGGTGCACACGCGCGGCGAGCGGGGTGATGTCAGTGATCCTGGTGATCCATTGGTCGAGATACCGGTCGACAGCCTCGCCGGACAGCCCGATCTGGATGGCGCGCCGGTTGAGCGGAGCGAGAGTCGCCGACCGGTCGGGATCCCACTGGATGCGGACCGGGCTGGCGTCCTTGCGCTCAGCCCATTGCCGCTGGCTGGCGTAGGTGCCGGATTCGTAGCTGCTGAGGACGGCGTGGGCGAGCGCCCATTCGAAGCCGTCCCGGGTGATCTGGATTTCCAGGATGCGTTCCTGGCCGGGCTTGGTCGCCCACCCGGACCGGTACATCATCCAGAGGAACGAGGGCTTGATCCAGGTCATCCGCTCACGCTTGAACGGTGCCGTGAACGTCTGGGATTCGACTGCCACGTTGGCTATTTCCCGCGAATACGCCTGGTAAACCGTGACGGTCTGGTCTGTGAAGCCAGCCCGTACGTCACGGCGCGGCGCGCTTGGCTCATGCTTCGCCTGCGACGAGCCGAGGTCAGACGATGATCGTGGCGCGTCCGTCGTCGCGGCCTCGGCTGCCTCGTTGTCCGTGACAAGGCCAGCCTGGGTCCGCAGATCGCGAAGCTGGTTGGGATTGAACTGACCAGACACGTTGTTTCCTCCGTGGTCGTACCGTGAGACTCATTGTGCCTCGCCTGCAATGGCTGTGTCGCTTGAAAATTGGCTCTAGCGTGCCGTTCGGTCTGAAGGGGGCGGGCAGCGATGCTTGGTTTTGTGGTCAGACATGTTGCCCGACAGGGAGGTTCGACTACGTGTCGATCCACGAACTCGTCGTGGCGGCAGACGTCGAGCAGTGTGATTGCTTCGTGACCAGTTTGCCCGTAACGGATTCTCCGCTCCGACAATCTGTTGTTGTCGGAAGAGGAAGTTCGATGACAGGTGTGGTGGCTGACGAAGTCGTGGCGAGCGACACGGCGGCGTTGCAAGTTCCCGGAACCGCGGTAATCGCCGTGGGCAGGGGAGGCAACGGTGTGGAGTCGAACGCCGTGTGGCACGTCAGCGTGGCGGGCGCGCTGACCGGAGCTTGGGTCTCGCCGATCGCGGACGTGGTGGGGGCCCGCGTGGCGGCGCGGCGCTTCCCGTCCGAATGGTTCGGTGAGGAGTTCGGTTGGTGAAGATGTATGCCGGAGATCTCGAGTCGCGCTTTGCCCCGCGTGCCTTGGCCGGGCATGCCGCACGCCCGGTCCGCAGGCATGGGTTCGGGCGCACGGCAGGCGGAGTCGCCGTGCGGCCTGTCCTGAACTGGCCTCGGGTGCCCCGGCTTGCAGATGCCTCGTCGAGGCACCAGGAGGCGAGGCCTCGCCGGGGTTCGAGGTGAATGGTTCTGTTTCGGTTGGCGGTTAGGCGGCTTCGTCCGAGGCGGCGGCCTCTGTGGACGGTCGGTGCGGCGGTGTTGTCGGCGGGCAGGCGAGGTCAATGCCGAGCGCGAGTTGCTGCGCTCGTCGGCGTCCTCGCGGCGACTGGTGCGTTGGTGCGGTGGCCGAGTGTGCCGCTTCGGCTGGGGTTGCGACCGGTCGCGGTGTGCTTGCTGTCAGTGGATGCGGGTGCCGGGCGAGGTGGTGGAGTTTGCGGAGGTGTCGTTGGACGAGTCCGGCGCTGCGGGCTTCCTCGAAGAGGGCTCGGGCGGCTCCGTTCCGCGACCGGCGGCTGGGGTGGGGTTGGTCGGGCATGGGCGTTCCTGGCGTGGGCGAGCTGGTTGAGGGCAAGATCACGAATGCGTTTCGGCCTGGTTGAGGTGTCGTGATGGCGGGTAGTGACGCCGTGTCACGGGAGTGCCGGAGAAGGCGACGCGGGCTTGCGGTGAGACGCGGGGCGTGCCCGCCAATCCGGACGGTTCGACCACCCGGGTATGAGCTGTGCCTGGTCAGGGATTCCCCTGACCAGGCTGTTTGTGCCCCCGGCAGGACTCGAACCTGCGACCTAGAGATTAGAAGGCTCTTGCTCTATCCAGCTGAGCTACGAGGGCCCGGGTGGCCGACAGCTGCTGACCTCCAGCATGGGCAGCTTAGTCATCGCCAATCTCTCGATCGTTCGACACCGTCGAATCGTTTCAGCCTCGGTTCGTCGGATTTGCGGGTCTCCGGGGGCGGAATGCCACAGCGCGCGACGGCTTCGGCACGCACTGCTCGGGGGAACGGCCTCGGGCGGCTGGTGGGCGGCGGTTTGTGCAGCTTGGGCACCTGGATCTCCTGGCGGGGGCGGCGGGTGGGACGGAGGTTCGGTCTTCGTGGCTGGTGGAGACTGTGGCGATCTTGTGATGTAGGACGTCTGGCTGGGGCGGTGCCGGTTGGGCGGTTCGGCGGTTGCGGTCGGGTGGCGAGGTCTCGGGGCGGACCGTGTGTGGTTCGGCAAGCGGCTTTGCGGTGGCGTGATCGAATCGGTGGCAGGTCCGCGCCCGAACCTGACGAGAGGTCGTCGTGGACTGGCGGGCCAGCCGTCGCAGCGTCGCCGGGCGACCGCCGGTGCGTGCCGGGCTGATCCACCGGAGCCTGACGTGCGGGCACGGGTGCGTGGGCAGGGCGGACCGGCTTCCGAATCTGGCATCGGCGGGCATCCGCTTGGACTGCGGCGGACCACGGCGGGGCCCAAGGAGTCTCACGGCGGAACCCAGGCCAACCATGGCGGTAGCCAGGTCTGCCGCGATGGAACTGAGGCCTGCCGCGGAACCCAGGCTCGCCGCGAAGCAAGCCTGACCTGCCGTGAAGGAACCCAGGCCTGTCGCGAAGCAAGCCAGGCATCTCACGGCGGAAGCCTGACCTGCTGCGACAGGACTCAGCCCCGCAATGACGGAAGCCAAGGCCTCTCACGACGGAACCCAGGTCCGCCTACGAGGGGACCCAGGCCTCGCCTCCCGCTCCCAGGTCGGGGCCGGGAGCGGGAGGGCGAGGGGTCAGGGGCCCGTGGGCGCGGGTCTTCCGGGCTGCGCGCCCACGGGCCGGGGGCCGCTCGGGGGTGCGGCCCCCGGGCCGGCGAACTTCGGCTGCGAGTCGACTCGGCCTGGAGCTCGCCTTGTTCGCCTGGCCCGGTCTCGGGTTATTCCCACACTTTCAGGGCACGCACCGCGAACGGGGACTGCGGAACGTACGTGCCGCCGCCCGGATAGGTGATGAAATCGCCCTCGGTGGAACAGTCCGCTCCTTGGTAGATCGTGACGTCGCGGGTCATCCGGTTGACGAAGGAATGTCCTTGGAATCCCTCGGGCAGGGGAATGCAATCACCCGGATTTGCCGTGCGCAGGTCATAACTCTGTGCCCCGCCGGAATAGGTTTCGCTGTCCCACAGGCAGAACTCTCCCGCGTTGCAGGCGGGAGCAGGGGGAGTGGCCGGACTGGCTTGCGCTAGGCCGGAGCCGGTCAGGAGACCTGCGGTGACCAGCAGCAATACGCCGGGCAGGCGAGACGGGGCGGCGGCGGGCCAGGTGCGGCGGCCGGGGAAAGGCAGGGACGGCAGCAGACGGCGGAACATCGTGGGAACTCCCCCTCAATCGAATGCGGTGCCGGGCGAAGAGGCCGGGCGGTATCCCGGGAAACCGGGCATGTCTCCACCTTGGCGGGTTTCGCACGGTTTGTCTGCCCGCATTCCTACGTCTGTGGACAAGTAGTTTCCCGTCACTCGTACGAGACCTAGTTGTCCACAGATCGCCGAGCGGTCTTGCTAAATCGCCGCGGTGCTTTCCCGGACCGCCAGCGACACCGGGAGTTCGACCGGCGGCGGGACGGGGGCGGCGGCGAGGAGGGACATCACCAGTTCGCCCGCGACGCGGCCCTTGCCCGCCAGGTCCTGGCGGACGGTCGTGAGAGGTGGTTCAGACCATGCGGCCTGCGGGGTGTCGTCGAAGCCGACGATCGACACGTCGGCGGGCACGCGCAGGCCCAGCCGGTGGGCGGCGGCGATGGCGGCGAAGGCGAGCTGGTCGGACATGCACAACAGCGCCGTCGGCCGCACCGAGGCGGTGAGCAGGTCGGTGGCGGCGGCGCGGGCGGTCGAGGCGGAGAGCCACGGGGCTTCGGTGATGGAGATGTCGGTGATTCCGGCGGCGGCCAGGGTGTCGAGGTAACCGGCGAGGCGTTCCCGGGTGCCGTGGAAAGGGCTGGTAACCGCGGAAAGGCGCGGTGCGGCCAGGATTCCGAACCGCCGATGGCCTAGCTCCACTAAATGGCGTGCGGCCAACGACGCTCCGCCGCGGTCGTCGCAGCCGACTCGGGCCGTGTCCGGAAGGGGCGGCTGGTCGATGACTACCAGCGGCAAAACCCGTGCGCGCACGGCTTCCAGCGCGGGCGTGCCGTCGGCGAGGGAGTACGCCACGGCGATATCCGCTTGTGCGGCCAAAACTCGCGCCGCTGGCGGGCCCTCCTGGGCTTCGCGGCCGGGCAAGAGCAGCAGTGCATTGCCGGTGGGTTCTACGGTTTTCGCGAGCGCGTCCAGCGTGATCGACAGCGCGGGATCGGAGAAGGCCGCCGACAGCGACGAATCGAGCAGGAAAGCGATCGCGCCGGTGCGGCTCGTGGCGAGGCTGCGGGCGGTCGGGTTCGGGCCGGGGTAACCGAGTTCACCCGCCACGCGCAGAATCTGCTCCCGCAACTGCGTCGACAGCTGGTCAGGCCGGTTGTAGGCGTTGGACACAGTGGCGCGCGACACCCCGACCGCCTCCGCGACGTCGTCCAGCGTCGGGCGGCGGCGACGGCTGCTGGTCATCGGCGGAGCATAGAGGAAAGCCTTGCCGCGCACCGGGTTCCGCCCGGCAACCCGGCTCGACCAGCGCAAACACCGCGAGCGAGCGATCCGGGGCGAAACCCACCCCGGTGCCGGGCCACGCGCGACCGGCCTAGTCTCGTAGCGTGAGCTCGGAACCTGTGACGAAACCCGCCCCGGACCGCGGACGCAAGACGAGTGTGCTCCCG
Organism: Amycolatopsis sp. NPDC004079; assembly: GCF_040610415.1. Taxonomy (NCBI): domain Bacteria; kingdom Bacillati; phylum Actinomycetota; class Actinomycetes; order Pseudonocardiales; family Pseudonocardiaceae; genus Amycolatopsis; species Amycolatopsis sp. NPDC004079. The sequence goes on from NZ_JBEXMH010000052.1 coordinate 66,737, forward strand.
CTGCTTTCGGTCGGAGTCGTGCTCGCGGCGGTCGTCGCGGTCGGGCTCGTCGCGCTCACCGGCGGCGCGGGCTACGTCATCGCCGGGCTGCCGGACCCGGGACTCGTCACGCGGTACGGCGTCACGGTGGCCCGCGTGCTCGCCGAGGCGTCGTCGGTCGTGTGCGTCGGAGCCTTGCTGCTCGCCGCTTTCCTCGTACCGCCACAGAAATCCGGCACGCTCGCGCCCGAAGGGTACGCCGCGGTCCGCACCGCCGGAATCGCCGCGTGGGTCTGGTTCGCGGCCTCGATCCTGTCGGTCGCCTTCACCGCCGCGGACAGCGCGGGCAAGCCGTTCGGCGACGTCCTTTCCCCGGACACGCTGCTGAGCCTCATCAGCGCGATCGAACAGCCCAAGGCGTGGCTGTGGACGGCGCTGATCGCGATCCTGCTCGCCCTCGGCTGCCGCCTGGTGCTCAGCTGGGGCTGGACGGCCGTGCTGTTCTTCCTGGCCGTCGCCGGGCTCGTGCCGGTCGCGGTCACCGGGCACTCGGCGAGCGGCGGTTCGCACGACCTGGCCACCAACAGCCTCCTGTTCCACCTCGTCGCGGCCGCGCTGTGGGTCGGCGGCCTGCTCGCCGTGCTCGCGCTCGGCTGGCGCCGCGGCAAGAACCTCAGCCTCGCCGCGCAGCGGTTCTCCAAGCTCGCCCTGGTCTGCTGGGTCGTGATGGCGGTGTCCGGCATCGTCAACGCGCTGGTCCGGATCAACCTCGGCGACCTGTTCACCACCGACTACGGCCTGCTCGTCGTCGCCAAGATCGTCGCGCTGCTCCTGCTCGGCGTCTTCGGCCAGCAGCAGCGCAGCCGAGGCGTCGCGAACCTCGTCGACGGCAAGGGCGGCAGCCAACTGCTCCGGCTCGCGGCCGTCGAGGTGCTGATCATGTTCGTCACCATCGGCATCGCCTCCGGCCTCGCCCGCACACCGCCGCCGCCGGACGCGGTCACCCAGCCGGGCACCGTCGAACTCCTCATCGGCTACGACCTCCAGGGCCCGCCGACGTTCTGGCGGCTGCTCACCGACTGGCGGTTCGACCTCGTCTACGGCACCCTCGCGATCGTTCTCGCCGGCCTCTACCTCGCCGGCGTGCGGCGGCTGCGCAAGCGCGGCGACGCCTGGCCGGTCGGCCGGATGGTGGCGTGGTTCGCCGGCTGCCTGGTGATCCTGCTGGCCACGTCGTCGGGCATCGGCCGGTACGCGCCCGCGATGTTCAGCGTGCACATGGGCACGCACATGCTGATGTCGATGGTCGCGCCGGTCCTGCTGGTGCTGGGCGGCCCGGTCACGCTCGCCCTGCGCGCGATCCAGCCCGCCGGTCGCGACGCTCCTCCGGGGCCGCGCGAATGGCTGCTGGCCGCCGTGCACTCGCCGGTGTCGCGGTTCCTGACCAACCCGATCGTCGCGCTGCTGCTGTTCGTCGGGTCGTTCTACGGGCTGTACTTCTCCGGCCTCTTCGACAACGCGCTCAACTACCACTGGGCGCACCTGGCGATGAACGCGCACTTCCTGCTCGTCGGCTACGTCTTCTACTGGCCGGTGATCGGCGTCGACCCCGCGCCGCGGCGGCTGCCGCCGGTCGGCAAGCTCGGGATGATGTTCGGCGCGATGCCGTTCCACGCCTTCTTCGGCGTGATCCTGATGAACATGCAGACCGTGATCGGCCGCGAGTTCTACACGTCGCTGAAGCTGCCGTGGGTCGGCGACCTGCTGACCGACCAGCGGCTCGGCGGCGGCATCGCGTGGGCGTCGGGCGAGGTGCCGGTGCTGCTCGTGCTGATCGCGCTGCTGGTGCAGTGGGCGCGTCAGGACGAGCGCGAGGCGAAGCGGCGCGACCGGCGCGAGGAGAACACCGGCGGCGAGGAACTGGCCGCCTACAACGCGATGCTGAAGAACCTCGCCGAGGGCAAACGGGCCGAATGACGCGGCGGAAAATCATGCTGTCCGCGTGACCTCGACCTGACCCTCGGTAGCACGGTGGTGACCGCCGTCAGGCCGCCGGAGGAGCCACTCTACGATCGATGGCATGGCCGAGTTCATCTACACCATGAAGAAGGTGCGCAAGACCGTCGGGGACAAGGTGATCCTCGACGACGTGAGCACCGCGTTCTACCCCGGAGCCAAGATCGGCGTCGTGGGCCCGAACGGTGCCGGCAAGTCGACCGTTCTCAAGATCATGGCGGGGATCGAGCAGGCCAGCAACGGCGAGGCCTTCCTGCAGCCGGGCGCGACCGTCGGCATCCTCATGCAGGAGCCGGAGCTGAACGAGGAGAAGACCGTTCGGCAGAACGTCGAGGAGGGCCTCGGCGAGACCAAGCAGAAGCTCGATCGCTACAACGAGATCGCCGAGCTGATGGCGACCGACTACAGCGACGCGCTGATGGAGGAGATGGGACAGCTCCAGGAGGAGCTGGACCACGCCGACGCCTGGGAGCTCGACGCGACCGTCGAGCAGGCCATGGACGCGCTGCGCTGCCCGCCCGCCGACGAGCCGGTCACCCACCTCTCCGGCGGCGAGCGCCGCCGCGTCGCGCTGTGCAAGCTGCTGCTGTCCGCGCCCGACCTGCTGCTGCTCGACGAACCCACTAACCACCTGGACGCCGAAAGCGTGCTGTGGCTGGAGCAGTTCCTCTCCAACTACAAGGGTGCCGTCCTCGCCGTCACCCACGACCGGTACTTCCTGGACAACGTCGCCGAGTGGATCATGGAGCTCGACCGCGGCCGCGTCGTCGGCTACGAGGGCAACTACTCCACGTACCTGGAGAAGAAGCGCGAGCGGCTCGAAGTCCAGGGCAAGAAGGACGCCAAGCTGGCCAAGCGGCTCAAGAGCGAACTCGAGTGGGTGCGGTCCAACGCCAAGGCGCGCCAGACCAAGTCCCGTTCGCGGCTCGACCGCTACGAGGAGATGGCCGCGGAGGCGGACAAGCACCGCAAGCTCGACTTCGAGGAGATCCAGATCCCGCCGGGCCCGCGTCTGGGCAGCGTCGTGGTCGAGGTCGAGAAGCTGCGCAAGGGCTTCGACGACCGGGTGCTCATCGACGGGCTCTCGTTCGACCTGCCGCGCAACGGCATCGTCGGCGTGATCGGCCCGAACGGCGTCGGCAAGACGACGCTGTTCAAGACCATCGTCGGGCTCGAGGAGCCGGACGGCGGGTCGGTCAAGATCGGCGAGACGGTCAAACTGTCCTATGTGGACCAGAGCCGCGGCGGGATCGACCCGAAGAAGACCGTGTGGGAGGTCGTCTCGGACAAGCTCGACTACATCCACGTCGGGCAGACCGAAATGCCCTCGCGCGCTTACGTGAGCGCGTTCGGCTTCAAGGGCCCGGACCAGCAGAAGCCGGCCGGCGTGCTGTCCGGCGGCGAGCGCAACCGGCTCAACCTCGCGCTGACGCTCAAAGAGGGCGGGAACCTGATCCTGCTGGACGAGCCGACGAACGACCTGGACGTCGAAACGCTCGGCTCGCTGGAGAACGCGCTCGAGCAGTTCCCGGGCTGCGCCGTCGTGATTTCCCACGACCGGTGGTTCCTCGACCGGGTCGCGACGCACATCCTCGCCTGGGAAGGCACCGACGAAGACCCCGCGAAGTGGTTCTGGTTCGAGGGCAACTTCGAGGGCTACGAGAAGAACAAGGTCGAGCGCCTCGGCGCCGAAGCGGCTCGTCCGCACCGGGTCACCCACCGCAAGTTGAAGCGCGACTGACCGGCGCGGGGTCCCGAGTGGAAACCAGCAGGCACAACCGGCCCAGCCCGTCCGCGACCGCGGACGGGCGGCCCGCCGTTGCCAGTGGCGGGACCCTCGCCGACCTCGGTCGGCTCATCGACCGGGCGGAATCGCTGCGATTCCGGGCACCGGAGCTTTCGCTGGTTCTCGGCGAACGCTCGGCGGCGCTCGCGGAGACGGCGGGCGCGGACGGGCACTGGATCCGGGCGGAAGCGCTCGTGGTGTCCGCTCGCGTGCGGATCGGCAAGAGGACGTCCACGGTCGGCCGCGCGGTCGCGGCTTTGCGTGCGGCCGAGCACGCCGGATACGCCACGACGGCTGCGCGGCTGCGCGTCGACCTCGCGGTGTGCGCGCGCAGCCTCGGCGTCCCGCTGATGGGGCTGGCCGCGCTGCGGCCGGTGCTGTCCGAGGACGTGCCGCCTTCGCTGCGCGCGGAAGCGTTGTGCCACCTAGTCGGATGCCTCGCCCAGTTCGGCCGGAAGGCGGAGCTGGACCGGGTGCTCGTCGAGGCGGACCGGCTGCTGGTGGCCGACGATTCGCTCGACGCGGACGACCGGTTGCTGATGCGTGCCTTGCTGCGCAACGGAACCGCGGCGCACCGGCGCCGGCACGGCGACCTCACGGCGGCCGCGGACGCCGCGCGCACCGGGCTCGGCTTCCTGGAGAAGATGGACCGCCCCGGCGACGACGGCGGTCTCGTCCGGATCCGGCTCGTGCTCCAGCTGGTGAGCACGCTGCTCGACCGCGGCGACGCCGACATGGCGTACGACATCGCCGAACCCATGCTGCGCGAACCGGTCCGTGCCGCTGGCGTCGCGCCCGCGGCGTGGCTGCGGCTGGCGGTGGCGACTCGCATCCACCTGCCCTCCGGTGCCGGTGACGCCGCCGCCGAGCTGGTGGGGGAGGCCGTCGCGGCCACCGACCGGCACGGGCTCGCGGCGGTCACCGCGCGGTTGTGGCTGGAGCTGGCACAGATCGAGGAGCGGTTCGGCAGCGCGGAAGAGGCCATCGGCTGCCTGCACCGGGCGCGGGCCGCGGAACACGTGCACGCGCGGGCCCGGCGCCAGGCGTGCGGGCTGATCGCGGGCGAGCTGGGTGCGGAATCGGTGGCGTCGATGGATCTCGACGACGTCCTCGCCGCGTCCGCCCCGCGCGACGGACGCCCGGTGTCGATGGAGGTCGAGCCGCGGGTCGCGGCCGAGGAGACCTCGGTGATGCCCGCGATCCGCGACGTCCCCGCCCCGCGGCCGGATCCGGTCGCGGCCCCGCTGCCGGTCGTTCCGGCGCAGGTCGAGGTGGCCGCGGAGCCGGCTTCGGCCCGGGTCGAGGCGGCGGAGAAGAAGCCGGCGTGGTCGTTCCGGCGCGCCGCGGCGGAGGCTGAGGTCGAGCAGACGTCGGTGCTGCCCGCGATCCGGGAACCGGAGGAGGCTCCGCGGACTGGCGGACGGCGGCGGGCTGAGGACCGCAAGTCGCCGGTGCTGCCGGGGTGGGCGCGGCCGTTCGGGCGGAAGGGCGCGGAAGCGCCCGCGCCGCGGAAACGCGCGGCCGAGGACGCTCCGGTGCGGGCTGCCGCTGCGGAGCCGGTCAGCCAGGCGCAGGCCGGGGACGGCCGCCGGGCGAAGGACATGCCGGTTCGCTGGGCAGACGCGCCGCGCGGAGCGGAGAGCGCGGGAACCCGGCGGACGGAAAGTGCGGCCGGGACGCGGGCCGCGGAGGACGCGCGCGGTCGTCGGGCTGAGACGCCGCAGCGGCCGACTCGAGCCGCGGAGAACGCGGACGAGGCGCCGGTTCGCCGGGCGGAGAAGCCGCGGGTCGCGGAAGACGCGCCCGCGCGTCGGCAAGAGACGCAGCCGGCCGAGACGGCGTCGGTCCGTCCGCTGCGGGCGGCGGACGACACGAAAACGCCCTGGGCACGGGAGGAAACCCCGCGTCGCGCGGCGGAAAAAGCGCAGGCCCCGGCCGCCGAGACCTCGAAAGACGAGCCGCGGTTCTCGCTGCGGATGCCGGATCTGTCGGACCTCCTGCCGGAGCTGCCGCTCGCCCCGGCTCCCGCGGAAGAGGGCGCCGCGCCGCTGTGGGAAAGCGCCGAGTGGGCGCAGGAGGAAGCCGCGCGCCGCGATTCGCGCGGACGCAAGACCCGGCACGACGCCGAACACGGCTCGGTCGCCGCGAAGTCCGTGCTGGACCGGCTGGGCATCACCGCGACCGGCGGAGGCGGGGGACGCCGCCGGGCCGACGAGCCCGGACGTCCCGAATCCGCCGCGGCGGAACCGGAAACCCCCTCGCGGGACAAAACGGAGCTGGCACCCGCGCCACGTCCGGAGGAACCCGAGCCGGTCGAGGAGCCCTGGCTGCCCCGGCTGCGGATGCCGCCCGCGCTGGACCCGCTGTCCGACATCGACGCGTGGACCCCGGCGGAGCAGCCGTTCCCGGAGAGCTACGCGCGAGCCATCGCGGAGGACGAACCGCCGCCGGACGCCGGACTCGCGGAACTGCTCGCCCGCGCCCTCGCCGAGCACCAGGCAGGGACGGCGAGCGCGGCGGCGCTGGTGAAACGCCTCGGCCCGAACGACGAGCCGAAGCCGATCAACGGCCGCGCGACCGCGGACCGGCACCGCAACAACGGCGACTGAAAGTTCTTGCCCCGCAGGGGATGCGCTGGCTTGGCCGGGCGGATTCCGCAGCGGGGCAGGGGATCGCGCATCGACGCGGCTTTGGCCTTGAGCGGTCCGTGAAGGGCTCCTTGCGGGAATCTAGGTGGTGATGATCGTCGGCGGGCTCGGCGCGCTGGCGCTGCCGTGGGCGCTGATCGCGAACGGCGTCGTGATGCTGCGGCGAGAGGGCCGGCGGC